>JAJQFU010000155.1 GCA_021200955.1 Clostridiales bacterium
GTGCCAAAGAAATGCAGTAAGGGGTTGTTTTGGGGTCGCAGCGGTGCATACAGTTGAAACAGCGCGTAACCTTGGGAGGGTCGCTTTCAACACGCTTTACAAAGACGTTGTTAATAGCTCTTCCGGGCATACCTACGGGAGACTTTACGATTTTTGCATCGCCCTCTGAAGCGTTTATATAAGCCTGTTTAAAGGCTTCGCTTGCGTCGCATTCCTTTGTAGCCACAAATCGTGTAGCCATTTGAACCCCGTCAAGCCCCAGTGAAAGGCAGTGGTCAATGTCGGCTCTGTCGAAAACACCGCCGCCGAAAATCACGGGAATTTCCTTGTCATACTGCTTTGAAAACTTGTCTCTTATTTCCAAAATTTTCTTTATTTCAAGATCCATTTCCTCGTCTGTTACCGAAAGAACCTCGCTTTCCTTAAAGCCCAAATGACCTCCGGCTTTAGGCCCTTCAATAACAATCATATCCGGCAGACGCTTATATTTTTTCATCCATCTCGTAAGAATTACGTTTGCAGCCTTAGCGGAAGAAACGATTGGGCAAAGCTTAATTGAACTGCCCTCGGCATATTTGGGCAAATCCAAGGGAAGCCCTGCGCCTGAAATAATAAGGTCTGCGCCGCTGTCGATAATACATTTTACATATTCTTCATACTGCTTAGACACAACCATAAGATTTACGCCTATGATACCGCCGTTTGAAATTTCCTTCGCACGCTTAATGTGGTATGAAAGGGTACGCATATTGGCAGGGGTTGTGTTTGTATAGAAGTCATCTTCCATAAAGCCGGGCTGTGCGGCGGAAATTACACCTATGCCGCCTTCCTTAGCCACTGCCCCGGCAAGGGATGAAAGGCTTATGCCAATACCCATTCCGCCCTGAACAATGGGGTATTTTGCAGTTATATCTCCTATTTTCAACGGTTTAAGTTCCATTCAAATCTCTCCGTAACATTATTTATTCTATAAAAATTTTCACAAAATGTTCAAACTTTCTCTACTTACACTATATTATATTTTTGAGAATTAGTCAACAGATTTAAGGAAATTTTTAAAATTTTTGCGGTAATTATTCATTTCCCGATACCGCCTGTAAACAAAATTTCAGTTCTCGTCCCGGCTTGCATTTCTCGATTCGTTTAAAAGGCTCATTTTCATTTCATAATAAGAGGGGCTGAAATCCAAATAGTGCCTGTGGGGGTTTTCGAAACGCTGTTCTTCCTGCCAAATTTCATCTTCAAGCTGTTTTTTCACAAAGTCACGAATTTCCGTAAGTGCGGGCTGTTCGCCTGTTGCCTTTCCGTCCTTCATAACGGGCACCTGAAGCTCCTTAGCCGTGCAGTTTTCGAAATATCTTATACGCCATGGCTCTTTGGGGTCAACATAGCGGTAGGGGGTTGAAAGGTCAAGCTCTTCATCAGCCTTTGTAATAAGGTCGGCAACAGCTTGTCCGTTTTCATTATATATTCTGAAAACTTTTTTTCTTCCCGGGTTAGTTATTTTCTCCTGATTTTCGGAAAGCTTTATTTTGGGAATACTCTTTCCGCTCTTCTCCACTGCGGCAATTTTATAAACGCAGCCGAAAACAGGGTCGCTTTTTGCCGTAATAAGCCTTTCGCCTACGCCGAAGGAGTCAATCATTCCGCCCTGTCTTATAATAGAAGAAATTGTGTACTCATCAAGGCTGTTTGAAGCTATAATTTTGCAGTCCTCAAAGCCCTCGGCGTCAAGAAGCTTTCTTACCTTTTTTGAGAGATAAGCCAAATCGCCAGAATCCAGACGAACTCCCTTAAGGCGTTTTCCTTGGGGAATTAAAACCTCTCTTGCGGCTTTAACTGCGTTGGGAACGCCCGAATGAATTACGTCATAGGTATCAATGAGAAACAGCGACGAATCGGGGTATGTTTCGGCGTATTTCTTAAAGGCTTCAAGCTCGTTTTCGTGATACATAACCCAGCTGTGAGCCATTGTTCCGCTGACTGGTATTCCGAAAAGCTGACCTGCCATAACAGTGGCGGTGGAGTCCGCTCCGCCGATATATGCAGCTCTTGCTCCGTAAACCGCGGCGTCCATATTGTGGGCTCTTCTTGCTCCGAAGTCCGAAACGCTTCTGCCTGCGGCGGCTTTAACGATACGGCGTGTTTTTGTGGCAATCAGTGACTGGTGGTTAATCTGTGAAAGTATAGCCGTTTCTATAAGCTGAGCGTCGAGAAGGGGAGCTGTTACCGTAATTATAGGCTCTTCGGGGTAAATTACAGTGCCTTCGGGAAAGGCATAAACGTCACCCTTAAAGCGGTAGGTCTTAAGATAATCAAGAAATTTTTCCGAAAAAATATTAAGGCTTCTGAGATAGTCAATATCCTCAGCTTCAAATTTAAGATTTGTCAAATATTCTATTATCTGCTGAAGCCCTGCGAAAATTGCAAAGCCGCCGCCGTCGGGGTTCTTCCTGTAAAAAACATCGAAGGTAACTTTATCTTCAAATGAATTTTCATTAAAATATCCGTTAGCCATAGTCATTTCATATAAATCCATAACCATGCTTATATTTCTTTTGTCAAATTGTGTCATAAATCTTTGCTCTCCTTTAAAATAATGTGACAGCTCTCCATAACCGAAAGGGCGGCGCTGTGCTTTTCGGGGGTAACTCCGGAACAGCAGTCCTTTAAAACAAAAATAGGCGTTTCGGGCAGTGCCGCTTTAATCATCAGTGCATTGCTTATTACGCAGATGTCGGTGCAAAGCCCTGCTAAATATATTGCGCTAAAAGGCTCTTTTTCGTTTTCCTTCTTTAAATCTGCCGAAAGTTCTTCCGAGCCGAAGGTCGGCTTTTCATAAAGCCTTGCTTTTTTCTCTTCTTTTATTTTTTCAAGCCCGGGAATGAGCCTGTGACCCTCTGTTCCCTTAATGCAGTGAGGAACAGGCAAAAGCTTTCCCTCCATTGTGTCGAGATAGTTTTCATTGTGGGTGTCGGCTGTGAAAATAAGCCTGCCCCCGAAGCCTTCAGCCGCTTTAATTACGGCAGGGACTATTGCCTCAGCTTCCTTTGTTCCCAAAGCTCCGTCAACAAAATCCTTCTGCATATCTATTATAATAAGACATTCGTTTTTCATTTAAACATACCTCCCCTTTGTAAAGTTCCGTTCAAAATAATATTATATTTTTATTATATCAAATTTCTGAAAAAATTCAATACTTATAAAAATATTATCGAATATAAGTAAAGATTATTTTTATTGCCCCATAAGCACTTGACACAAATCGGTTTAGCTGATAGAATAAGTATGTAAAAAATTTTGAAAGAAGGGCTTATTTATGTCAAGAATTAAGACTTTATCAACAAGAAGCCTTAAGGCTTCCGCTGTAAACGGCGGCTGCGGCGAATGTCAGACCTCATGCCAGTCGGCAAGCAAGACTTCATGCAGTATTGCCAATCAGCAGTGTGAAAAATTGAAGTAATACTTAACTTTTTAAGTCAGCCGCTGCTTTTTTGGCAGCGGTTTTGTTTATGCGAGGGTAAAAAAATGATACACAGATATAAAATGGGCGGATATAACATAGTTATTGACGCAAACAGCGGTTCTGTTCACGTAGTTGACGAGGCGGCTTATGATGTTATCGGTATGTATGAAGAAAAAACCGAGGAAGAAATTTTTGATTTCGTGAAAGAAAAATATAATATAGACAGGGCTGAAGCAAAGGAGCTTTTGGGGGATATTGAAGCTTTAAAGGAAGACGGCGTTTTGTTCTCAGAGGATATTTACAGAGAAGCCGCTCCTTTTTTGAAGAATAAAACATCGGTTATAAAGGCTCTCTGCCTTTTGGTTGCTCAGGACTGCAATATGCGTTGTCAATACTGCTTTGCGGAAGAAGGGGAGTATAACCAAGGGGAAAGACGGCTTATGTCCTTTGAAACAGGCAAGCGAGCCATTGACTTTCTTGTGGAAAACTCGGGAACAAGAGCTAATTTAGAGGTTGATTTTTTCGGCGGCGAGCCCCTTATGAACTTCGAGGTTGTAAAACAGCTTGTTGAATATTCCAGAAGTATAGAAAAGGAGCATAACAAAAATTTCAGATTTACGCTGACCACAAACGGCATTTTGCTGAATGACGAAATCTGTGAATTTCTGAATAAGGAAATGTACAACGTTGTGCTTTCAATCGACGGCAGAAAAGAAGTAAACGACAAAATGAGAAAAACCGTAAACGGCGGCGGAACTTACGACATAATTCTGCCCAAATTCAAGAAAGCCGCCGACAGCCGAGGGCAGGAAAATTATTACTTAAGAGGTACATATACCCACTATAACACAGACTTTGTTAAGGACATTCTTCACCTTGCGGATATGGGCTTTAAACAGCTTTCAATGGAGCCTGTAGTGTGTTCCGCAGACGAGCCTTATGCCCTGACGGAAGAGGACTTGCCTAAGCTTTTGGAGCAGTACGAGCTTTTGGCTTCCGAAATGCTTAAGAGACGTGATTTCACATTCTACCACTATATGATCGACCTTAAGGGCGGTCCTTGTATATACAAAAGGGTTTCCGGCTGCGGCGTAGGGGTGGAATATATGGCAGTTACCCCCTCAGGGGATCTTTACCCCTGTCACCAGTTCGTAGGCGACGATGAATGTAAGTTAGGCGATGTTTTCAACGGCATAACCTACCCCGAAAGACGTGACAATTTCAGAGGGTGCAACATTTACGCCCACAAAGAATGCGACGACTGCTTTGCCAGATTTTATTGCAGCGGCGGCTGTGTTGCCAATGCCTACCACTCAACAGGGGATATAAAAGGGGTTTACGAATACGGCTGTAAGCTTCACAGAAAGAGAATTGAGTGCGCCATTATGATGAAAGCGGCTGAAGAAGATGCTGATTGACAGGCTTAAGGAAATCGACAGCTACCCCTTTCATATGCCCGGGCATAAGCGGAACACAGACCTTTTCCGCTTTGACTTTACGGAAATCGAAGCCACAGACGACCTTCACCACCCACAGGGTATTTTAAAGGAAAGAATGGAGAAAGCCGCCGAAATCTACGGAACACTTTCTACAAAATTTTTGGTAAACGGCTCAACCTGCGGAATATTGGCTGCGGTCTGCGCTCTGACAAAAGAGGGAGACAGCATTTTAATAGCAAGAAATTGTCATAAATCCGTTTATAATGCTGTGCTTCTGAAAGGGCTTAAGCCTTATTATGTTTGCCCCAAAACAGACGAAAAAGGTATTTGCGGAGGAATTTCGCCCAAAGAGGTTGAAAAAGCCTTAAGAGAAAACGGCGCAAAGCTGTTTGTTATGGTTTCCCCTACATATGAGGGGGTTGTGTCGGATGTTAAGGCAATAAGCGGGGTTTGCAAAAAATTCGGCTGTATTTTGGTTGTAGACGAAGCCCACGGGGCACATTTCAGCTTTTATGATAAATTCCCCGCTTCTGCGGTTAAGCTTGGGGCTGATGTGGTTATTCAAAGTCTGCATAAAACTCTGCCTGCTTTAACGCAGACAGGGCTTCTGCACATTTGTTCAGACAGAATAAATCAAAATGAGGTTTTCAAGTATTTGAGCATTTTCGAAAGCTCCAGCCCTTCATATCTTCTTTTAAGTTCCGCCGACAGCTGTATCGATTTTATGCACAGCCAAAAGGGACAAAGGCTTTTTGATTATTATTGGGCAATGCTTACTGACTTCAGAAAGAAAGCAAAAAGATATATTTTAGACAGTGACGTTATAGGGAAGAATCATATTTTCGACCTTGACCCTTCAAGGCTTGTTATTTTCGGCGGAAAAGAAGCTGCCGAAGCAATCAGGGAGCAAAATGTTGAGCTTGAAATGGAAAACGTTCTTTACAGTGTCGCCATAAGCTCAGTAGGGGACACACAGGAGGGCTTTGACAGGCTGCTTAAAGCCTTTAAGGCATTTGAACCATTGACAGAAAAAAGCATAAAAGGGGATTTAGGCATTATTAAGCCTAAAATTATTTTATCCCCAAAGGAAGCGGAATCAAGAGACAGCAAAAGAATACCCCTTAAAGCTTCCGTAGGCAGAATTTGTAATGAAGCGGTGTATATTTATCCCCCGGGAGTTCCGGCTGTAAATGTTGGTGAAGAAATAACTGCCGAGGTCTTGGAACTTATAAATGCTTATACTAAAAGGGGCTTAAGAGTTATAGGAGCAGAGAATAACACAATATCAATCATAAAATAAAAAAGCTTCAGGGTTTTCTTTATAACAGAAATCTCTGAAGCCTTTATTTTGTAAAAATATTATCAGAATAAGCAGCTTAAGGCGAAAACAACTGCGCCGCCAAAGGCTAATAAGCCGAAAATTATAGGCAGTCCGCAGCCCAGACAGCTGCAGCAGCCTCTGCCGTAGCGGGCGCCGCCGAAGGGAAACATACCTCTGCCGAACATTCCTCCGCCCATCGGTCTTGGCGGCGGCATCATAGGACCTCTGCCCATTCCGCCCATACCTCCCATGGGTCCTCTTCCCATTCCTCCGGGTCCTCCCATAGGGCCTCTGCCCATGCCGCCCGGACCACCCGGTCCTCTTCCTCCTCCGGGGCCTCCGCCCGGTCCTCCCATTGGCATAAAAACTACCTCCTTTAAAAATCATATTTTTAATATTATCTTTTTACATTATATTACATTTTTATTATTAAAACATCTTTAGAATTAAGTTAAAATTTTTCAGAACAAGTTGTATAAGTTTTTTATAATATATAAGAGAAGGCTTGAAAAGGGGTGATAAATATGCTGGGAAAGCTTGCTCTTAAATATTATAAAGAGGGGTATAACTGTTCACAGTGCATAATAAAAGCCTGTGACGATTTTTATAAGCTGAACCTTGACGGCCGAACCTATGACATTTTAAGCTGCGTATCAAACGGCTTCGGCATAGGCTCCATTTGCAGCGTTTTTGCCGCTGCGGTTATGGCGTTCGGTCTTATGTTTGACGAAAGAAAGGCTAAAGCCTTAAGAATTGCTTTTTTGACCGAAGCAAACAAAAAATTCGGCGCCGCCGACTGCCCGAGGGTTCGCTCTTATATGGCGAAAAACGGGGGCTGCGGAAAGGTTATTGAAGAAACAGGGGAGATTATCGAGAAGATAGTCGCAGCGTCATAATTACTTCTTTTTCTTCACCGAATAGCCGAATTTACCGATATTATTGCCCAGAGTATAATATTCGCCGTGCGAGTAGCAGATAGGGTTGGCTTCGTCAAAGTGGAATTTACCATTTTCATCAAGATATTTCGGGTCTACGCTGACGCCGACGACCTCTGCGGTAAACATATCGTGGCTGCCCAAGGGAATAATATCCTTCACCTTACACTCTATTGAAACAGGGCTTTCGGCAATTACGGGGCAGTTTGTAAAGCTGCCCTTTTCCGCTGTCAGCTTCATTTCCTTAAATTTGTCAAAATCTCTGCCCGACTTAACTCCGCACCAGTCCGCTGCGAAAGCAAGGTCTTTCGTAGGCAGATTAATAACAAATTCACCTGTTCTTTTAATTATGTCATAAGAAAATCTCGAAGGTCTGATTGAAACAGAAAGCATAGCCGGGTCTGAGCAGATTGTACCCGTCCACGCAACAGTTATAATATTTTTTTCGCCGGCGGAAAAATCTCCGCAGCTTACCATAACAACAGGCAAAGGATAAAGAACCGTGCCTGCCTTCCATAATTCTCTCATAATATTTATCTCCTTAAAGTTTGCACAAAATTGCACTTACATCGTCATTTTTATATTTTTGGCTGTCGCTGCTGTCATAAAACTCGGAAAGAATTGTGTCCAAAACAGTCTCCATTTTCACACTGGATTTTATGCCGACGGAAAGCATATCCTTAAGCTTTTCAACAAAAAGGCTGTTGTTCTCTTTATAGTGAATGTCTCCCAGACCGTCGGTATAGAAGAACATATAGTCGCCGCTTTTATATTCAAAGCTTTTATTTTTGTATGTGGTGTCCTTTAACATTCCCACGGGAATGCCGTCGGAAACAAGCTCTCTGACCTCTCCGCCCTGCTCTGCAATTCGAATAGGGTAGGTTTCTCCTGCGTTTGCATACAAAACAGTTTTTTTGGAGGTATCAACTATGGCGTAGAACACACAGGCATACATATCACTGTCCGAGTATTCGAAAATAGAATAAAAGGCTTCGTTCATACGCTTTAAAAGTGTTCCCGGCTGTTCAATATCGTGACAGACGGAAACAAAAACCTGACTTAACATAACCGTTAAGAGTGAGGAAGAAATTCCGTGACCGGAAACGTCTCCTATAATTATGCCCAGTCTGTTTTTATCCAAAATTCTTACGTTGAAGAAGTCGCCGCCTATTGCCATAGCGGGCAGATATTTGGTTATGGCTCTTATATCCTTAAAGCTTATTTCCATATCCTTAATTACGGAACGCTGAACCTTCATAGCCATTTGAATTTGAAGCTGAAAATATTTGTTTGTTCTTTCAAGCTCGTCATAGCGGCTTTTTAATGAATTGTTTAGATCGTTTATTCTGAAAAGGGACTGAAGCTTTGATATAAGAAGCTTGCCCGAAGCGCTTCTGAGAATATAATCGTTGCAGCCGGCATAAACCGCCTTTCTGACCTGAGAGGTTGAGTCGTCCTCAAGAAGCATAAGAATAAGAATATCTCTGTATTCGGGGCTTGCTTTAATGATTTTACAGAAGTCAAAGCCCGACATATCGTCAAGCCGTGACGAAACGGCAATAAGGTCGGGCTTTATTCTGGGAATTTTAACTAATGCGTTTGAAGCGGTGGGTGAAGAAAACACGCTGTATTCGTTTATGGAAAGATACGCCGTAAAAGCCGTAAGGATTGACGTGCTGCTGTCCACTATGAGGATTTTATACATAGCTTCCCACCTTTTTGCAGAACATAATAATGTTTCCCGGTTTTGCAAAGCTCAGAGAATCCACAAGAGCGTTTACAAGACTGATGCCTCTGCCGTGTTCTTCAGCCGAGGCTTCGCTGTTTGTGTAGGAAAGACGGGAAAAGTCAAAGCCGTTGCCCTGATCGCTTATAACTGCGTTTATGGTGTTGCCTGTAATTTTTATTTTAAGCCTTACCATTTTTTCGGAATTGTTTTTGTTTCCGTGAATAACGGCGTTAAACAAAAGCTCGCTTAAAATAAGCCTTAAATCAAGAAGCTCTTCCGCATCAATTGAAGGAATCATTTCCGATATGTAATTCTGAGCACATCTGACAATTTTTTTAACTTCTTTTATATTGCTTGAAAATGCAACCTCAAATATTGTCATAAAATCACCTGCTTTTGGATGCAGAGAAAAAGGCGGCTTGGGAAAATATTTTTTCCCTAAAAAAGGTCTGTTTCTCTGTGGATTTTTTTCATTGTTATAGTTAAATCCTTATTGTTTTTGGTTGTAAAATTTGCCTCGTCCATAAGAGCCTTAATCATAAGAATGCACAGGTTTTCTTCGTTAAGTCCGTCAATGGGCTTATCCATTTCGATATTTATAAGAAGAGAACCTACGCCGGTAAAGAATGAAATCTTAAAAAGCTCCTCTTTATATTGGGCAAATTCTTTAATTATAAAGGTACAGCCTTCAGAGACTGCCGCCTTTACGTCCTCAATTTCCGCAGTCGAAAAGCCCAGTCTGTTGGCTATTGAAGAAGCCGTCAGACGCGCCGCAGATATGTAGGCGCTGTTTAAGGGCAGCGAGAGAACAATTTTATCACTGCTGTTGTTTTCATTCATTTCCATCACCTTCTATAATGAAAAGTTTGTCGAGGTTCGTAATCTTTATTACCTTATACACATTGGGAAGAAGATTTTTTAATGTTACGTCTCCCGAATATGCCTTTACCTTTTTAAGCATAGCCACAAGAGCGGAAAGTCCCGTTGAGTCAATGTAGCTTAAGTTTTTACAGTCGATTATAACGTTTTGTTCCTTTTCGTTAAGAAGTGCCAAAAGACCGGATTTTACATCATCGGAGTTGAAAATATCAATTTCGCCTTCAAGGGAAACTTCCCAACACTTCGCTTCTATATTATCTTTATATTTTAAATTTTCTGTCATAATTTGAATCCCTCCTTGATGAGTTCATAATGTTTATCTTATGTATAAAGTCTTTAACAAGCTGTTCTCAGACTTTTTTCATTGAAACCGATAAGTTGTTATCGTTTCCTTACTTTATTATATCATATAAAAATAATTTTGTCATTAATTTTATTTAAAAAATATTTGATATTATTATATGTTATGTACTATAATGATTATGAAACCGCAGCATAATAACTTATGGTATGTAATTATATTTTTTATATAATAAAGGAGACGGGGCAAATGGAAAATTTCGGCAGCAAAATCAAAAGGCTCAGGCAGGAGAAAAACCTGTCTATTGTGGAAGCAGCTTTAAAGCTCGACATAAACAAGGGTTCTCTCTCACGATATGAAAACAATTTGGTTGAGCCTTCTTTCGGTATGGCAGTGAAAATTGCCCGTCTTTACGGAGTAAGCCTCGATTATCTTGCCTCTGAGGACTGAACTTATTTTTTGACCGTTCGTTCAAACTTTATTATAGCATAATAGCCAAACTTTGTCAATGAAATGAGTGATACTTTATGAAAGATTATGAAGAACACCGGTTTTTCTGAAAGTTTACTTTTTCCGTGTCCAAAAGTGCCTTTTTCATATCAAGTCCGCCGGCATATCCCCCTAAGGAATTTGCGGCGACGGCTCTGTGACAGGGGACTATAAGCCAAAGCCTGTTTTTGCCGCAGGCTGAGCCTACTGCTCTTGCGGCTTTGGGTCTGCCGATTTCAGCGGCAATTTCTCCGTAGGTTTTGGTTTTTCCATAGCTTATGTTAAGAAGGGCATTCCAAACGGCTTTTTGAAAGTCTGTGCCTTCAAGCCTGAAGTTAAGCCCGAAGTCCTTACGTTCGCCCTTTATAAATTCGCAGACACGGGTGTAAACCAAGTCGCTGAAGGGGTTTCGTTCTCCCTCATCTTGAATGCCGCTGTCTTTCTCGGTTTTTAACAGAAGCAGGGTTTCGCCCTCATAGCCTATATGCAGCTTTCCGAATTCAAAGTCATAATATGCATTGTTCATCTTTATCACCTAAGGGGATTATTAAAAAAATTATTTTTTATTACCTAAATCATCAATTGCCTAAATCTAATTACAAAAAGGCAAGCTCTTCTTCTATGAGCCCTTCGTGAATACATTTTGCATATCCCGCAAGTCTGAAGCCGCATTTTGTATAAAGCCCTTTTGCAGGCTCATTGTGAGCATAGGTGTCTATTCTCATAACCCTGCAGCCCTGTTCCTTTGCAAATTCCTTTGCAAACTCAACCATTTTTCTGCCGTATCCTCTGCCCGACTTGCCCGGAGGAATGCACAGCGTATGAACTACAAGAACATCGCTGTTCTCAGCCGGGTATTTCCACTTAATCTGCCTGTAAACCTCCGCCTGTTCCTTATTGAGAATCATGCTTCCGCAGATTTCTCCTTCCTCCTCCAAAACATACATTGTACCCAAAGGAATTTTGCTCTCAGGCACCTTAACAGTGGGGTATACCCCCAAAACCCAGTTGGAGCAGCCGCCCTTTTCCTTCTCATACCTTAAAAGCTCGTCATAGGTCTCCGCTATTTTTGCCGCATCTTTAATAACCGCCTGTCTTATCATAAAACCGCCTCTTTTCTTAAAGTATTTTTTTGACAGATACTTTTTTAGCCCTGCGGGAAGCTTCATACAAAAAAAATCTTCTGCTTTGTGTAAAGTATATTATTTTCTCACTGAAAAATCAATAGTATTACTGAAAAAAACTATTATAAAAGTACTTTGTTAAATTTTTAAATATGTATACCGCAAAGCTTATCAGGGCTTTCCATGCTGCAGGCTTTCAGCGGATGTTCCGAAAAATACAATTTTTTTAGCTGATATGCGTATAAAATCTATTTGTGAATAAGAGCAGACAAGGATGTTTGAATGTGGCAAAACACTTTCAGACATCTTTTTTTAGAAAAATTCTTTATAAATTATACATATAGTTTTTTAAGGAGGATAAGCTATGGCAGAAAGAATTAAGGAACACCCCATATTGGGAGCGCAGGAAAAAGGAAAGCCTGTTGATTTTTTCTTCGACGGTAAGAAGATTAGCGGATATGAAGGAGAGCCTATAGCGGCGGCTCTTAAAGCGGCAGGGGTTATGATACACAGATATACACAAAAGCAGCATAAGCCCAGGGGAATATTCTGCGCCATAGGGCGGTGTACAGACTGTGTAATGGTTGTTGACGGAGTTCCCAATGTAAGAACCTGTATTACGCCTCTTAAAGCAGGTATGGATATTAAAACACAGTACGGGGCAAGTGATAAGCCCTTTGATGAACAGGGGGTTTAAGTATGAAAAGATATGATTTAATTATAGTCGGGGCAGGCCCCTCAGGCTTGTCCGCGGCAATAGAAGCGGCAAAAAGAGGACTGGACGTAGTGGTTTTTGACGAAAACAAAAAGCCGGGTGGTCAGCTTTTTAAACAGATACATAAGTTTTTCGGCTCAAAGGAACACAGGGCAAAAACAAGGGGTTTTGTAATAGGCAAAGAGCTCCTTGAAGAAGCAGACAAAGCCGGAGTAAAGGTTGAGCTTAACGCAGTGGTAATAGGTCTTTATCAGGATAAAGAGGTTGTTGTAAAAATAGGCGGCGGAATTAAACATTTTAAAGGTGACTCGATAATTATTGCAACAGGAGCCGCCGAAAATATGGTAACCTTCCCCGGTTGGACTTTACCCGGTGTTATAGGAGCAGGAGCTGCCCAGACGATGATAAATCTTCACGGTGTGCTTCCGGGTAAAAGAGTGCTTATGTTGGGAACAGGCAACGTAGGTCTGGTTGTTTCTTTCCAGCTTATGCAGTGCGGCTGCGAGGTTGCGGCTCTTGCAGACGCTGCACCCAGGGTAGGGGGCTACGGTGTTCATGCGGCTAAGGTTGCCCGCTGCGGTGTTCCCTTTTATTTATCTCATACAATCGTAAAAGCAGAGGGAGAAGATAGGGTTACGGGAGTTACAATTGCGGAGGTAGACAAAAACTTTAAGTTTATTCCCGGAACCGAAAAGCATTTTGACGTTGACACAATTTGTCTTGCGGTTGGGCTTTCGCCTATGTCTCAGCTTTTGAAAATGGCAGGCTGTAAAATGGAGGATAACCCCAAACGGGGCGGTCAGGTTCCCCTTTGCGACAAATACGGCAGAACATCTCTTCCGGGGGTAATTGCGGCAGGGGATGTTTCGGGAATAGAGGAAGCCTCCTCCGCAATGATTGAAGGCCGTATGGCAGGTTTAATTGCGGCGGAATATTTGGGCTTTATGAAAAAAGAGGAGCTTGACAGTGAGCTTGAAAAGCTTGAAAAATCTCTTGAAGAGCTTCGTCAGGGTATGTTTGCCCCCAAAAACAGAGGAAAAGCCGTCGAAAAAACAGACGAGGGCATTGACATTTCCGAAAATCTTCTTAAAAAGGGCTATGTAGCCGACGAAGAAATAGAAAGATACCCCGGTGTTATACACAAAATAGGGGTTCACCCCGTAATTGAATGTACTCAGAATATACCCTGCAATCCCTGTCAGGATGCCTGCCCCAAGGGCTGTATTTCAATAGGGGATAATATTACTTCTCTGCCTATTGCAGTAAACGATTCACAGTGCATTAACTGCGGAATGTGCGTTGCAAGCTGTTCCGGTCAGGCAATTTTCCTTGTAGATGAGGACTGCGGCGGCGGCTTTGCATCAGTAACCCTTCCCTATGAATTTCTGCCTCTTCCCAAAGAGGGAACAAAGGGCAAGGCTTTGGGAAGAAACGGAAAGCCTGTCTGCGACGCTGAGGTTGTGTCGGTTAAAAGCATGAAAGCCTTTGACAAGACTAATCTCTTGACTGTGAAGGTTCCCAAGGAGTATGCAATGAAGGCAAGATTTTTTAAGGCAGAGCCGTAACAAGGAGGTAAGAGGATATGATAAATGACAGATCGAGAGATATAGGGCCTTTTGTTCCGGCGGATGACGACGATATGCTTATTTGCCGCTGTGAAGAGGTAACAAAGGGTGAAATAAGAAGGGCTGTTCACGAGGGAATGTGGACGATTACCGAAATAAGAAGATATTTAAGAGCAGGAATGGGGCTTTGTCAGGGGCAAACCTGCAGCAGACTTGTAAAAGGCATCGTCGCCAAAGAGCTGGGGGTTTCTCCTGCGGAGCTTGAACCGGCGACCTCAAGAGTGCCTATGAGGCCCATAGAAATGAGAATTTTTGCAAACGAGATAAAGGAGGGGGAGGAAGTATGAAAAACATTGCCGAAACAGTAGTTATAGGCGGAGGAATTATAGGCTGCGGAATAAGCTATTATCTGGCAAAAAAGGGTGTCAGCGTTATTTGTCTTGAAGGCTCTGACTTCATAGGCAACGGCGGTTCAAGCAGAAACGGCGGCGGTGTAAGACAGTCGGGCCGTGACCCCAGAGAGCTGCCCTTTGTTATGTACGGCATAAAAAATTACTGGCCCACACTTTCCGAAGAGCTTGAGGTGGACTGTGAATATCATCAGGACGGCAATCTTCGTCTCGGAAAGAACGAAAAACATAAAAAAATATTGGAGGGGCTTACGGAAAGAGCCGTTAAAGTGGGGCTTGACGTAAGAATGATAGACGGAGACGAGGTCAGACGAATTAACCCCTATTTGTCGGATGAGGTTACCTGTGCAAGCTGGTGTCCCACAGACGGTCACGCAAACCCGTTGACCACAACACTGGGCTATTATAAATCGGCAAGGAGACTGGGAGTTCGTTTTATAACCGGAGAAAAGGCTGTTGAGCTTAAGAAAATGAAGGGAAAGCTCCGCAAGGTTATATGTGAATCGGGAAATGTTTATGAAGGTGAAACAATCGTTCTTGCGGCAGGGTATGAATCGAGAAAGATTGCCGAGACTATAGGCATAGACATTCCCATGCAAAAAATATTGCTTGAAGCCCTTGTAACGGAAGCAGAGCCTCATATGTTTGACCAAATGCTTGGTACGGCTGAAGCGGATTTTTACGGCCACCAAACAAAACACGGCTCATTTGTTTTCGGCGGCTCATCTGGTTACGAGGGCTTTACGGAGATTTACGAAACACCTTTTTCTTACTCTAAAACAGCCCCCTGTGTCTGCCGGGGCATAATAAAATATTTCCCCAATCTTTTAAACGCCAAAATCGTCAGAACATGGGCAGGGTGGATGGATCAGTGCTTAGACGGTGTTCCTGTTTTGGGAAATGTTGAAGAGGTTCCCGGGCTTGTGCTTGCCTGCGGCTTTTCCGGTCACGGCTTCGGAATTGCCCCCGGTGCGGCGAGCCAGATTGCGGAGCTTATTACAGAGGGAAAAACCGCAGTAGATCTTTCTGCACTGCACTATGACAGATTTAAAGCCAAGATTTAATTAAGAGGAATTTCAATGATTTGGAAAAAAGACAGGCTTAGATCTATTCAGCCTTATTTTGTGTTTGATACGGAAAGCTTTTATCAGGAGATATATTTAAGACAGGGGATTTCACATTTTTATACCTATAAGGTAAAAAATGAATGCCCCCTGAGAACCGTTCCCGACGGCTGTATTAACTTGTTTTTTGAATATGACAATGGCACTATGAGGGGCTGCGCCTTCGGCACTAAGCTTGAATATACCTGTGAGGAGCATTTTCTGAAAAATGAGGCTTTCGGGGTCAGGTTTATGCCCGGGGTTCAGCCGGCGCTTATAAATGTAACAATGAGGAATTTGTTAGGCAAAAAAATACCCTTAGAGGATATTATAAACGACAGTTTTCTTCTTAAAAAGCTTGAAGAGGAAAAGGATTTTTATCAGAGAATAAGAGTTTTTTTGGAAGCCTATACAAAGGCATATAACAAAAAGCCCAAGCCCTTCGGAAAGGCGGAGATTGTGCAGTCTGTTAAGCAAATGGTCTATGACAGCGACGGAAAAATAAAGGTTTCGGAAATACAGGAAAGGACAGGCTATACAGAAAGATATATCAACAAAATCTTTATTGAAGAAATGGGTTTTTCGCCTAAAATTTTCTGCAAGATAATTCAGTTTCAAAGGGCGCTTGAATTTTTAAATTACGGAGCGCCGGACAATATGACGGACGCAGCTGTGTTTTTGGGCTATTATGACCAGCCGCAGTTTATACGTGATTTTAAAAAATACTGAGGTTTAACCCCTAAGGCATATCTTAAAATGACGGAGGAATATAACTATCAAAACCGAATTAAAAACACGGTCTTTTTAAAAAAAACGTAAAGAGTGCCGATTTATACAATTTATTCGGCTGACTTTTTACTATAATTACTGCATTGAAACAAAAAAACTATATTAATTTTAAAACAAGGGTGTTCGGCTTTGCTGCCGGGTGCCCTTTCTTTTATTTAAAGGAGGACTGACTTATGGAATATTCAAAAATCGAAGTTGTAACGTCATTAAACAAGCTGGACGGCTTAGAAAAGGCTCTCAGCGCCATCGGTGTAAGCGGAATGACTGTTTCACAGGTTATAGGCTGCGGGGTTCAAAACGGAACCTATGAATTTGAACCGGAAAAAAACGAAGTAATGAACCTTCTTCCGAAGCAGCTTATCATGATAGTTGTTTTAAACAGCGTCATCGATAAGGTGGTCGACATAATCAAAAAAGAGCTTTACACAGGTCATATAGGCGACGGAAAAATTTTCATTTCACCTATTTCAAACATTATAAGAGTAAGAACAGGAGAAGAGGGAGAAGAAGCCCTTAAATAACCTGTTGATTTTATTAAGAACGGAGGAAAGCTTATGGAAGAAAAAAGACTGGGGCTGCCCAGCGTAATTTCAACAAGCGTAGGTTTAATTGTTGCCACGTCCTGTCTTATGTCTTTGGGTCAGGGAGCGGGAGCTTTGGGAACAGGCTTTATTATTTCAATGATTTTAGCCTGCGCTATAAATATTTGTACTGCCCTTTCAATGGCAGAGCTTAACTCGCTTATGCCTAATCTCACAGGGGGGTCTTGCCCAGTATACTTTGGCGGGCTTAGGCTCATTTGCCACAATAGTGACAATGGTAGGGGGCTATATTGTGTGTCAGGCTATAGCCGGTTCTGTTGAGTGTGCTATGTTCGGAAACGCAATAAATACGGCTTTCAATACGGGTATTCCATCAAGCGTATATTGTATTATACTTCTTGTTATTTTGATTGCCGCAAACCTGAGAGGCATAGATATTTTCGCAAAGGTTCAAAATGTTGTTGCCTACGGACTTATAGGCTCTCTTATAATTATGGGCTTGATAGGAATGTTCGGGCTCGGCACAGGTGAAAAGGTGGTTCAGCAGATGGATCTCACAAACGGCTTTTCAGATTCCTTTGCATATTTGGGCTTGGCATTTTTCCTGTTTATAGGCTGTGAATTTGTTATACCTATTTCAAGAAATGTTAAAAACGAAAGAAGAAACATTCCCTTGGGTATGGTTTTAAGCTTAATTATAATATGCGTTATGCAGATTTTCGTTGTAATAGGTATGGGACGCTATACACGGTGGGAGGATCTTGCCGAAAGCGTATCTCCCCATATACTTTACGGAACTTCGCTTTTAGGCTTTGTGGGAACTCTTTGGATGATTTTAGTATCGATTTTCGCCGTAATAAGTACGGTTAATTCCTGCATAAGCTTTCTTTCATATATGTGCGCGGGAATGGCTAAAATTAACCTTATGCCGGAGTTTTTCCTTAAGAAAAACAAGCACGGCGCATATTATGTGGGAGTTCTGCTTATAGGTTTAATTATGATTGCGGTAAACGCAACAGGACTTTCAACAAGCGACTCACTTTCATTTATGATTCTTGTGGCAATCGTTTTCTGGATGGTTTCTTATGTAGTATCAAACATAAATGTTTTGATTTTCAGAAAGCGTATGCCTAAAGCCCCCAGAACCTTTAAGGTTCCCCTGGGCCCCGTTATTCCCATTATAGGAATTATAGGAAATATATTTATGATTTGGAACATTGACGGAGACCCGGCAGTGAGAAACCTTATTTTAACGATTGACGGAATTATATTTGTTCTGCTTGCAATATATGCGGCGCTATGGTGTAAATTTAAAATTAAAAAGCCTATGTTTAAGCCCGTTGAAATTCACGAGGTTATGGCAATGGAAAATTCGCTTTATCTTGAAGCGCACAGAAAAACAAAAAAGAAAGAAGGAAAATAATTATGGCTTATACTAAAGTAGATTTTTTATATCTCAGCGAAGATGATATGATAGCTGCCGGAGTAAAGGATATGAAGGCATGCGTTGAAACAATGGAAGAAATGTTTAAGCTTATGAAGCTGGGCAACTACCGAATGGGCGGAGCAAACGGAAATTCCCACGGAAGTATGGTAATGTTTCCCGAATCGTCGCCTTTCCCTGAGATGCCCGTTGACGGTCCTGACAGACGTTTTATGGCTATGCCGGCATATTTAGGCGGAAAATTCGATATGGCAGGTATGAAATGGTACGGCTCTAATGTTGAAAATAAGAAAAAGGGCTTGCCCAGATCTATCCTTATGCTCATATTAAACGATAAAGACACAGGTGCGCCGCTTGCTTTTATGTCTGCAAATATTCTTTCCGCTTACAGAACAGGGGCTGTTCCCGGTGTGGGGTTTAAATATTTTTCAAGAGAGGACGCAGACACAATAGCTATTATAGGCCCGGGGGTTATGAGCTTAACATCCCTTGCAGCCGCAGTGGCAGTAAGACCCACCCTTAAAACAGTTAAGGTGAAAGGTCACGGCAAGGCTTCTCTTGATAAATTTATTGCCCATACAAAGGCAGAATATCCCGGCTTAAACATTTATGCTGTTGACAGTATTGAAGAAGCTGTAAAAGATGCCGATATTGTTTCGGTTTCAACCTCGTCTCCCACAGGCGACCCGAGCCTTTACCCCTACATAGCCGAAGAATGGATTAAGCCGGGAGCGGTTATTGAATCAACGGCGGCTTTAAGGTTTGACGACGACTTTGTTATAAACAGAGCGAGAACCATAACCGACAACATTATGCTCTATGAAGCATGGGAAGAGGAAATGAAGCCCGACGCATATAATACAATTCCCATTCCGGCGGTAAGAGTTGAAGACTTGATTTCCGAAGGGAAAATGCAGCCGAAACAGATTGATGACTTAGGCGATGTGCTTTTGGGCAGAATACCCGTTCACAGAAAAAAAGACGAAATTATAATCTATTCCGTAGGTGGTATGCCCACAGAGGACGTGGCTTGGGGAACAATGGTTTACAGAAATGCTCTTGAAAAAGGCATCGGAACAAAGCTCAACCTTTGGGAAACGCCTAAAATGATGGTATAAGTATGAAATTGGGGCTGCGAAAAAATTGAATTTTCAATTTTTCACAGCCCTTTTAATATAATAAACTATTTTTATTTGCCCCAAAATATGCAAAAATAAGTATAATTTTCCGTTAAAGAATCGAAAAGAAGTTCGGCGCCGACAGGCGGTTTTTTACATATCGGCTGAATTATATCCGATTTTCCCAGTATAATGCTTCGGAACACTTCTCAGATACTTTTTAAATTCATTCCATCCATAAATTTGTCAAACGTTAAAACCGGATCGTTTATGTCTGAAAAATCTGAAATAAATATTGATACGCTCATTTTTTTGTGCTTTTTAATTTTTCGTTCACAAAAATGGCTTTTGGTTCATAATGCTTGAATAAAAAGTGTTGTTATACTAAAATAATTAAATAAGGAAATCGTTGCATCTTTAATATTGCCTTGGGAAATTATCAATCGTTTTCTCAGGTTTTAAAGGAAACTAAAATAATGTTGCGGTTCAGCCAAATAATTCGTAATAGGTCTGCTCAGAACTTTTCCTTGCGGAAAAGCAGACACCTTGATTTTTTCATAGAAAAATTCAAGGTGTCTGTCCGATATCTTTCGGATTCCATCAGAACTTTTCCTTGCGGAAAAGCAGCTGCCTTGTACCACAATTTTTCTTTGAAAAAATTGCGGCTTTCATAGAAAAATTCAAGGTGTCTGTCTGACATCTTTCAGATTCCATTCGCATACTTCGCCGCTATGCGGCTTGTTCAGAATTTTGCTTAATGCAAAACCCGCCTGCCCGATGTCTTTCGGGTTTACTTTACTAATTATTTGTCGTGATCCTCGTGTCTCATTTTCAGTTTTTATGCATATTAATATGCATAAATCTGAAAATTAAAGACATGGCTGAACTATTGCAAAGAATTAAACAATAAAGGAGTGACATTTATGCCGGATAAAGAAGTTATAAGCGCTTTAAAGAAAAAATATGATGACGGGTACAAACACGGACAAACACCTACATATACTCAGTGGTATAATGCCAAAGATATGGCAGATTTTGAAAAAAATGTTTCAAAGGATTTGGTAAAAAACGTAGATGCATATAATAAGGCGCTTGAGGGGGATTATTCCCAGTTTGAAATGATTTCGGGTGCGGCAAGAATTTACATTGCTTCAAAATATATGAAAGAGCATTACAGTTATTTGTATGACGATATGACTGCGGAACAGCCTAATTTCAGAAATTTAGCCGGTTATTTAAATGTCACTGACGTTAATGAAAAGGAAATATTTAATCCGGCTTACAGGCTTGCCCTTGCGGTATGCACCGAAAATGAGGAAGTAAACAAGGGGCTTAGGGCTCTTGATGACAAATGCAGCAAAAAAATAATGGAGGATACTTTGGCGCCCTTAAGCAAGGAGCAGTTTGAAAAGATTTATGAAGAAGAAAAGCAAAATTCAAAGGAAAAAGATGCGGTTATAAAAGATTCAAAGGCAAATGACGCTGCCGCAAGAAGAACCGCCGCAAATATGGAAAAGCAGGTTGCTCTTGCAAAGGTTCTTTTTATGTCTCATTTGGGTAGGGTTTACACAAAGGAAGAAAACAGAGAAGCGGAGGACGTTGAAGAAAAAGAATATACGGGCGATGTTACAGGATTATTTTCTCACTGTACGAGAGTCTGCGTTGTCTTGCCGAAAGGTGAAAACGATCATCTTTTGGAGGATATTTCAGGTGTCGACAAAAACGGCATAAGCAGCACATATAAGAGAAGCGCCGCTACTCATGCAATTTCTTCAAGAACCTATAAGGGTGAAAACGGTGAAGTGGTTGAAAAAGGATTTGAACCATAGTCAATAAAGTAGACAGAAAAAGAGAAAAATTTTACCTACCGGG
>JAJQFU010000083.1:0-10545 GCA_021200955.1 Clostridiales bacterium
AAATACCTCCTTAAAAAAATCTTAAAAAATTTGATTATTTTCATAAAAATTAAACCCTGAATCATATTTATTATATCACACTTCACTGCATATATTCAACTGCTTTTTTAATTAAAATCACAAAATTATATAACAATTCATATTGGGGCAAAAAAGCCGTCGGCAAAATACCGGCGGCTTCTCTTTAATTACATAATATCAAACTTGTCTAAAATTTTGCCTGCGCCCCTGCGCATCATCCGCCCGTCTCTGACCATCATTCGGCGTGTTTTTCTGTCGCCGAGAGCCATCGACATTCCCAAAATGCCCAAAATACCGCCGGCAATAAGCCCTGTTCTGAATCTGCCCATATTAAAGCACTTCCTTTTTAAAATATTTGAGATAACCTCGGAAGTAGTATTTGCAGACTTTCGAAAAATTAATCAGACAATTTATGAATAAAAAGACCTGACCTTAATTTAGGCTCAAACCACGTTGATTTCGGCGGCATAATTCTGCCGCTGTCGGCTACGTTTATAAGCTGCTCAACAGATGTGGGATACATTGAAAAGGCAGCAGCCGCTTCACCGCTGTCTACACGCTTTTCAAGCTCCTTAAGACCTCTTATTCCGCCTACAAAGTCAATTCTTTTATCGGTTCTGGGGTCGCCTATATTTAAAATAGGCGTTAAAAGCCTGTTTTGAAGAACGGAAACGTCTAAGCTTTCAACAGGGTCATAATCAACAGGTCTTTTTGTCTTTAAAAGATACCATTTTTTGTTTAAGTACATACCGAAGGTCAAGGGCTCTTTTGGCGAAACTCTTCCGCTTTTATTCTCCGTAACCTCAAACTCCTTTGAAAGCCTTGACAAAAACTGCTTTTCGCTAAGTCCGTTAAGGTCTTTAACTATTCTGTTATAGTCCAAAATTTTAAGCTGGCTTTCGGGGAAAATTACAGAAAGATAAAAGTTAAACTCTGCGTCCTCCGGCGAGCCGTAATACTGCTGTCTGCGCTTAAGCCCCACCTTTACCGCAGAAGCGTTTCTGTGGTGGCCGTCGGCAATGTAGAGAGTGTCTACGGACTTAAATTCCTTCACAATTCTGTTTATAGCTTCTGTGTTGTTTATAATCCACACCGTATGACCTATTTTGTCCTCCGAAACAAAGTCATAAATGGGTCTGTGAAGGTCGATCCAGTCCTGAACTGCCTTGTTTATAGCCTTTTTGTCTCGATAGGTCAGGAAAATAGGCCCTGTGTTGGCGTTGCAGTAGTCAACGTGATTTATTCTGTCAATTTCCTTACGCTCTAATGTCAGCTCGTGTTTTTTGATTTTGTTTTCAATATATTCGTCAATAGAGGTACAGCCTACAACTCCTGTTTGACTTCTGCCGTTCATTGTGAGCCTGTAAATATAAAGACAGGGGCTTTTATCCTGAATAAAAATGCCCTTTCTTATCATATCATTGAGATTTTTTGCGGCTCTTTCATATACCGCAAGCTCATATTCACCTGTTCCCTCGGGCAGGTCTATTTCCGCCCTGTCTATATGAAGAAAGGAATAGGGATTGTTTTTAACAGCCTTTCGGGCTTCGGCGCTTGTCATTACATCATAGGGCAGCGCAGCCACCTTGGGGGCATATTCCGCCGCCGGTCTTATTGCTTTAAAGGGACGTACTACAGACAAAACTATCACCTCTTTGGTTTTACTCTTCAGTTAATTAAAAAATGAACAACTCAATATTACCTCAAAAATCCTTTCAAGTCAACGAAATTATGTTAAAATAGTGATAAAGTTTATAAAAAAATGTAATAGTTAGACTTGAAGTCCTGCAAAAAAAGCACAACCATCGTGCCGATTATTAAACTGCATATTGCACGTTTTTACAATTTATGCTATAATATCTTTGTTACCGCCCCTATATTGGTACAGAAAGGGGGTGTTTAGTAATGTTTGAGATATTTATTACCTTTACGGTTTCCGTCGTGGCAAATATAATTTTCACTTATATTTGCAAATGGTTAGACGGAGTAAAACACGGTAACTAACCTGCGGCTTAAGCCTCCGCAAAAAAGGCAAAAGAAAAACCCGAAAGATGCTGGCTTTCGGGTTTTTTGTTGTGTTTAGCATGTTTGAGATAATTTGTCATAACCTTTTGACAAATTAATTATAATACTTTTATCTTCTGTTGTCAAGAAACTTTTGCTTTGCGTTTCCTTTGATCGGCACGGCGAAAAGAAAGTAAAAGTTAAAAAATATTATTGACTTAGTCTTGAAGGTATAAAAAAAATATTGTATAATGAGGAAAACTAAAGAATACGAGGTGCTTAAATATGAAATTCACAAAAATGCATGGCTGCGGAAACGACTATGTCTATGTAAACTGTTTTGAAGAAAAGGTTGAAAATATATCCAAAACGGCTGTTAAAATCAGCGACAGACATTTCGGCGTAGGCTCAGACGGGCTTGTTTTGATTTGCCCTTCGGAGAAATGCGACGTTAAAATGAGAATGTTCAACTCCGACGGCTCAGAAGCGGAGATGTGCGGAAACGCCGTCAGATGTGTGGGAAAATATGTTCACGACAGAGGAATTGTAAACAAGAATGTAATCACTGTTGAAACCTTGGGGGGAATTAAGGTTTTGGATATGCAGCTTGACGAAAAGGGAACAGTCTCCGTAGTTAAGGTAGATATGGGAGAACCTATTTTAAAGCCGGAGCTTGTACCTGTTAAGGGTGAAGGCGACGAGCCTGTTAAAGACCTTAAAATTAAGGCTGCGGACAAAGAATTTATTTTCACCTGCGTATCAATGGGAAACCCCCACGCCGTAACAGTTATAGACGACGTTGACAGCTTCAACGTAGCCAAATACGGCAGCATTGTTGAGGTAGACGAAAACTTCCCCAGAAAAACAAACACAGAGTTTGTTCAGATTGTGGACAAAACCAACCTTAAAATGAGAGTTTGGGAAAGAGGAGCCGGCGAAACTCTTGCCTGCGGAACAGGCGCCTGCGGAACAGCCGTTGCCTGCTGTCTTAACGGAATCTGCGAAAAGGGCAGCAACATAACAATTAAGCTTTTAGGCGGAAGCCTTGTTATAAACTGGTCGAATGAAGATAACCACGTTTATATGACAGGCCCTGCGCAGTTTGTTTTTGACGGTGTTTGGAATGAATAAAAGGCTGTTTTTTCTGCTGTTCGGCTTGGGGCAAAAAAATAAGCTCACAGCGGCGGCGGCAAAGCTTATTGCAAAATATTCCTATCCTTTCTTTTATGTTGTTTACGCTTTGGGCTTCTTTCTTGCAATATATGTTGATAAAAAGCTGCTTGTTACATATCTTTTTATACCCTTTACGGTGTATATAATAAACAACAGCTTAAGAAGCAGCCTTAAAAAGCCCCGGCCTTTTCAGGAGCTCAGCATAACTCCTCTTATAAGCCACGAGGGTTCGCCCTCTTTTCCCAGCAACCACGCCGCCTGCGCAATGGTTATTGCTCTTGCTTTTATTAATGTAATGAGGGCTTCTTCTCTGCCCTGTGCGGGCATTTCTTATATACTCGTGCCCTGTGCCGTTGTGACGGGCTTGTCAAGAGTTTTCTGCGGTATTCACTACCCCAAAGATGTGGCTTTGGGGTGGATTATAGGGCTTGCCGGATGGTTTTGCGAATACGGAGCATTCAAAGCTTTAATTAACATATAATCTGCATATTGGCTTGATATAGTTAAAGGCTATATCAAGCTATTGTTTTTTGGTATTTTACTTATTCCTATTCGCTTGGTATACTTATGAAAAACAAAACTGTGAAAGGAAAATTGATAATATGAATACTGCTGTTATAGGCTACCCCAGAATAGGCAGCTTAAGAGAACTTAAATTTGCATCGGAAAAATATTTTAAAGGAGCCGTTTCCGCCGATGAGCTTCAGGAAACCGCCGCTTACATCAGAGCCGCAAACTTAAATGCACAGGCTGCTGCCGGAATCGACTTTATACCCTCAAACGATTTTTCGTTTTATGATAACCTTCTTGACTCGGCTGTGCTTTTAAACATAATTCCCGAAAGATACAGAGAGCTTAATGTTTCACCCCTTGACACTTACTTTGCTATGGCAAGAGGCTATCAGGGAGAAGCCGGAAACGTTAAGGCTTTGGCTATGAAAAAGTGGTTTAACACAAACTATCACTATATTGTTCCCGAAATCGACGACGAAACAGAACTTAAGCTTAACGATACAAAGCCTTTTGACGAATTTACTGAAGCCAAAAACTTGGGCATTAAGACAGTGCCTGCTTTAATAGGGGCATTTACACTTTTAAAGCTTTCAAGATATTTGGGAAAGAAAACCGAAAAGGACTTTGCAGCGGACGCAGCTAAGATTTACTGTGAAATTATAGAAAAGCTTGCGGATTTGGGGGCTGAATATATAAGCATTTCGGAACCCTGTCTTGTTAAGGATTTGACTAAAGAAGAAATTTCGCTTTTCGAAGAAATTTATAAAACAGTTCTTGCTTCCAAAAAGG
This sequence comes from Clostridiales bacterium, assembly GCA_021200955.1. Taxonomy (GTDB): domain Bacteria; phylum Bacillota; class Clostridia; order Lachnospirales; family CAG-274; genus JAJQCI01. The sequence continues at coordinate 4,501 of JAJQFU010000083.1, forward strand.
GTGTTAAGATTATTCTTCAGACTTACTTCGGCGACATAAGAGACTGCTACAATGAAGTATGCGCCCTCGATTTTGACGGAATAGGTCTTGACTTTATAGAAGGAAAGGAAAGCTTAAACCTTGTTAAAAAGAACGGCTTCCCCAAAGACAAACTTCTTTTTGCCGGAGTTGTAAACGGAAAGAACATTTGGAAAAACGACTATTCAAAGACAGTTAAAACAGTTAAAGAGCTTGAAAGCCTCGGGGCAGAGGTTGTTTTGAACACATCCTGTTCACTGCTTCATGTTCCCTACACATTAAAGAACGAAACAAAGCTGACCGAGGAATATACACGCCACTTTGCATTTGCAGAAGAAAAGCTTAAAGAATTAGGAGAGCTTAAAACAGTTCTTTCCGCTGAAAACTACGAAGCTACAGCGGAATTTAAGGCTAATGCCGCCGTTTTCGCAGACGACAGAAAAGCCCTTGATACAGCGGTTAAAGAAAGAGTTGCCGCTATTAAAGACAGCGACTTTACCCGTCAGCCTGCCTTTGCGGAAAGAGAAAAAATTCAGAAGGAAAGATTTAATCTGCCCCTGTTCCCCACCACAACTATAGGCTCATTCCCTCAGACAGCAGACGTCAGAGCAAACAGAACAGCACGCAGAAAGGGCAATATAACCGAAGAGGAATATAAAAACTTCAACAAGGAAAAAATTGCGGAATGCATTAAATTACAGGAAGAAATAGGGCTTGACGTTTTGGTTCACGGCGAATATGAAAGAAACGATATGGTTGAATATTTCGGCGAAAAGCTCAAGGGCTTCCTCTTTACGGAAAAGGCTTGGGTTCAGTCCTACGGAACACGCTGTGTTAAGCCCCCTATCGTTTGGGGCGACGTTTCAAGAGAAGCGCCCATAACCGTTGAATGGTCTGTTTTCGCTCAGAGTCAAACCGATCACCTTATGAAGGGTATGCTTACAGGTCCCGTTACTATACTTAACTGGAGCTTCCCCCGTGAGGACATTTCACTTAAGGAATGTGCTTATCAAATAGCCCTTGCCATTCGCGACGAGGTTTTAGACCTTGAAGCAAACGGAATTAAAATAATTCAGGTTGACGAAGCGGCTCTCAGAGAAAAGCTGCCTTTGAGAAAAACCGACTGGGAAAGCGATTATCTCGACTGGGCAATTCCCGCTTTCCGTCTGGTTCACAGCGGTGTTAAGCCCGAAACGCAAATTCACACACATATGTGCTACAGTGAGTTTACAGACATTATTAAGGCAATCGACAATATGGACGCAGACGTAATTACCTTTGAAGCGTCCCGTTCAGACCTTCAGATTTTGGATTCTCTTAAGGAAAACAATTTCAGAACAGAGGTAGGCCCCGGAGTTTATGACATTCACTCCCCCAGAGTTCCCTCGGTGGAAGAAATTGTTTCGGCTCTTAACAAAATGACCGAAAAAACAGAGGTTTCAAAGCTTTGGGTTAACCCCGACTGCGGTCTTAAAACAAGAGGCACTGAGGAAACCGTTCCCAGTCTTAAAAATCTCGTTGCCGCCGCAAAACAGTTAAGAAGCAAATATTAATAAATTTTGCCCTCGGTTCAAGCCGGGGGCTTTTCTTTTATAAATTTTTCAGTTGACTTATAACAGGGCAAAAAGTATAATATAGGGAAGAAGATTTTCAGGGAGGTTTTTTAGGTGAAAGAACATATATCAAGAGAAGCGGCTTTTGAGCTTCTTAAAAAATATAACAAAGACCCTTTTCATATTCAGCATGCATTAACCGTTGAAGGGGTTATGAAGTGGTATGCAAATGAGCTGGGTTACGGCGAGGACGCCGAATACTGGGGAATTGCCGGTCTGCTTCACGACATAGACTTTGAGCTTTACCCTGAGGAACACTGTCTTAAGGCTCCCGAGCTTCTTCGTGAAGGGGGCGTGGGTGAGGATTTGATTCACACAGTCTGCTCTCATGGCTGGGGAATAACAGTTGATATAAAGCCGGAACACCAAATGGAAAAGGTTCTTTATGCGGCGGACGAGCTGACGGGGCTTATTTGGGCTTCCGCTCTTATGCGTCCGTCAAAAAGCGTTAAGGATATGGAGGTTAAATCACTTAAAAAGAAGTTTAAATCGGCAAGCTTTGCCGCAGGCTGTTCAAGAGAGGTTATTAAAAAAGGCGCGGAGCTTTTGGGGTGGGAGCTTTCTGACTTAATGGAAAAAACAATTTCCGCTATGCGCTCCTGTGAGGACTATGTTCAGGAGGAAACAGAGAAATATAAAGCTTCTCTTTCATAACAGCTTAATAAATATAAATATAAGGAGGAATTTTTTTATGATTAATGCACCGGTTGTTAAGCCTGCCCTTGTGTCGGTAAGCCGTGACTGCTTCCCTATGGAGCTGTCGGTAGGCAGAAGAAAAAAAGTAAAAGAAGCTTATGAAAAATACGGAGAAATTTACGAATGCTCCGTTTGTGTTCAGGACGAGCTTGATATGAAAAAGGCTCTTGCGGAGATTAATGCCGCAGGCTGCAACGCCCTTGTGGTTTATTTGGGCAATTTCGGCCCCGAAACGGCTGAAACCCTTCTCTGCAAGTATTTCGACGGCCCCGTTATGTATGTTGCCGCAGCTGAGGAAACAGGGGACAACCTTGTTCAGGGCAGAGGAGACGCCTACTGCGGAATGTTAAATGCATCCTACAATTTAGCCCTCAGAAACTTGAATGCATATATTCCCGAATATCCCGTAGGCACTGCCGAGGAATGCGCAGAAATGATAGCTGAGTTTATACCTGTTGCAAGGGCTGTTATAGGGCTTAAAAACCTTAAGATTATAAGCTTCGGGCCCCGTCCTCAAAACTTCCTTGCATGCAATGCACCTATTAAGCAGCTTTATAATTTGGGAGTGGAAATAGAAGAAAACTCTGAGCTTGACCTTTTCGAAAGCTTTAACAATCACGCAGACGACCCCAGAATTCCCGAGGTCTGCGCAGATATGGAAAAGGAGCTTGGTGTGGGAAACAAAATTCCCGAAATACTTCCTAAGCTTGCTCAGTATGAAATTACACTTTTAGACTGGATCGAGGCTCACAGAGAGTCAAGAAGCTATGTTGCCATCGCGGGAAAATGCTGGCCCGCTTTTCAGACACAGTTCGGCTTTGTGCCCTGTTATGTAAACTCAAGACTTACCGCAAGGGGTATTCCCGTTTCATGCGAGGTTGATATTTACGGAGCATTAAGCGAATACATAGGCACTCTTATAAGCGGAGACATCGTTACACTTCTTGACATAAACAACTCTGTTCCCAAGGATATGTATGAAAACGACATTAAGGGCAAGTTTAACTATAAGCACACAGACCTGTTTATGGGCTTCCACTGCGGAAACACAGCTTCGGCTAAGCTTCGCTCCTGTGAAATGAAGAACCAGATGATTATGGCAAGAACCCTTCCCGTTGAGGTTACAAACGGAACTCTTGAGGGAGATATTATCCCCGGGGACGTAACATTCTTCCGTTTACAGTCCACCTCCGACGGAAAGCTTCGCGCTTATATAGCAAACGGCGAGGTTCTGCCTGTTGCCACACGCTCATTCGGCGGCATAGGCGTTTTCGCTATTAACGAAATGGGCAGATTTTACCGCCACGTTTTGATTGAAAAGAACTTCCCCCACCACGGCGCGGTTGCCTTCGGTCATCACGGCAAAGCCCTCTTTAACCTGTTTAAATATTTGGGCGTAACGGATATAGGCACAAACAAGCCTGCCGGAGTGCTTTATAAAACAGAAAATCCCTTTGAATAATTAAACTTTAATACTTACGTAAAAAGGCTGCTCCGAAAATTCGGAACAGCCCTTTTTAGTGCTTATGGCTTAATTATTTCTTATTAAACTTAATCTTTTCAAGAAGGTACCAAACACTGCCGGAAATAAGAACCGAGCTCCATGTACCTGCCACAATACCCACTACTATGGGAAGAGCAAATTCCTTAATGGACTGAACACCCAAAACATAGAGAGCGCCGATTGTGAAAAGAGTTGTAAGAGAAGTATAGATTGAACGCTTCATACACTGGCTTACGGAAGTGTTTACAAGCTGTTCTGTCGACCACTTTCTGTGGCTGTTCTTGTTTTCTCTTATTCTGTCGAAAATAACGATTGATGCGTTAATCGAATAACCCAAAACCGTAAGGATAGCTGCTATAAAGCTGTTTGAAAGAGGTATTCTTAAAACAGCATAGCAGGTAAGAACGATAAGTGCGTCGTGAATAAGAGCGATGATTGAAGAAGAACCTGTTCTTATATCCTTGAAACGGAGTGAAACATATATAAGCATAGCTATACATGAAAGGAATACTGCAAGAACCGCATTCTTTGTCATTTCTGAGCTGATTGTAGCCGAAATCTGAGTTACTGAGAAGTCGGCGTCTTCAAGGTCATATTCCTGAGCAACTGCTGCGATTACGCTGGCAATATTTCCTGAATAGCCTTCGCCTGTAGCCACTGTGTGAACGTGCTCTGTTGTGGCTTCTGTTGCATCCTCTGTTTCAACAACGATAGCGTTTCCGTCCTCGTCTGTCATTCCTTCAAAAGCTTCGGGAGAGATTGAGTATGTGCCGTCGCCGTTGTCAATAAGCTGGTCGGGGCTGATGTCGATTACGTTTTCGTCCTCGGCTGCTTCAGCTGCTTCAGCATCTTCGGCTTCTTCTGTGTCAGCTGCTTCTGCATCTGTGTTTTCAGCCTCTTCTGCTTCTTCGGCTTCAACAGCTTCTGCTTCCTCATCCTCTGCTGTGGCTTCTGCGTCTGCTTCGGCTTCTGAAACTACGCTTGAAACCTCTGCGTCTGCTTCTTCTGTATCAGCTGCTTCTTCAGCTTCAACCGCTTCGTCTGAAACTGCCGATTCTTCAAGAGCGTCCTGAACTGTTATATCGTCAATAACTGACTTAAGCTTGATTATAGCCTTGTTTTCGGAGGTTACCTTCTGAATAACAGGTGTGTCGTCAGTTACTGCACTTGCTACAAGCTCTTCAAGAGCGTCCTGGTCGAAATCTTCGCCTATATTTACTTCGATTGAAGTACCGCCCGTAAACTGAATGTCATAGTTGAATGCGCCGTTTCCGCCTGCTGCGCCTACTATCATAGCAACAATACCGATTACAACAACAACTGCGGAGATACCGATCCAAACAGTTCTCTTTTCAACAATGTTGAGAACCTTTGTTTCTGTCTGACCAACCTTAGCTGCATAAAATGCAGGGCTTGTAACGCCAAGCTTGTGGAAAGCGTTTACCAAAAGTCTTGTAATAACAAGAGAAGTAAACATTGAAAGTACAAGACCTATAATAAGTGTCTGAGCGAAGCCTCTTATAGTACCTGTACCCAAGATGTAGAGAATAACACCGGCAATAATGGTTGTTACGTTGCCGTCTACGATAGCGGAAAGAGCGGAGTTAAAGCCGTTTTTAATGGCTGTTCCGGTGCTTCTGCCTGCTGCTATTTCTTCTTTAATACGTTCGAAAATAATAACGTTGCCGTCGACCGCCATACCTATTGAAAGTATGATACCTGCGATACCGGGAAGGGTCAGGGTTACATTAAACAGGCTTAAAATCAAAACGTCAAGACCGATATAGATAATAAGAGCCCAGTCTGCAAGGAAGCCCAAGCCTCTGTAAACCAAAAGAATAAAAAGGAATACAAGAATAATTCCTATAAGACCTGCAAAAAGGCTTGTTGAAAGTGATGATGCACCCAGTCTTGCGCCGATTGAGTTTGACTCGATAACTCTTAAGTCAAAGGGAAGTGAACCTGACTTAATAAGGTTTGCAAGCTTCTGAGCCTCTTCGTTTGTAAAGTCGCCTGTGATGATAGCACTGCCGTCAAGAATAGCTGTGTTTACTGTAGGCGCGCTTATAATCTGGTCGTCAAGAAGAATATAAATTCTGTTGCCGATATTGTTCTGAGTAGCTTCCGCAAAGGCTTGTTTACCTACGGAGTCAAATTCCAAAGCTACAACAACCTGGCTTACGCCGTTTTGGCTTGAGGTTGACTTATAGGCGT
>JAJQFU010000083.1:10555-21121 GCA_021200955.1 Clostridiales bacterium
CTGTTACGTTAGAGCCGTCTACAAGAACATTGCCCTCTTCGTCTGTAAAATAAAGGTGGGCTGTCTGACCGATTTCGTTTATAGCTGTTTCGGCGTCTTCAACACCGGGAATTTCCACACGGATTCTGTCAGTGCCTTCCGAAGAAACCTCGGCTTCTGTCCAGTTGTTGCTGTCAAGTCTCTGCTGAATCATAGAAACAGCCGAGCTCATTTCTGCGTCGCTGGGGGTATAGTCTACCGATTCATATACAACATATACACCGCCTCTGAGGTCAAGACCCAGATTGATGTTTTGATAACCGAGGTGATCCCATACGGAGTTGCCGAAAACGCTTATTACGGCAAGTAAAACCGCAAGCAGCCCCAGTATGAAAAGAGTTAAACCATTTTTGCGTTTCATTAGTGTTTCCTCCCTAATATATTTTTATTTTCTTAAGATACTACAGGTATTATTGCCTGTTTTCGGGCGAATGGTTTGCCGTCCGAACATTCTGCCCTATATTCTATCATAATTAAAAGAACTTTGCAAGAAATTATTTACATTTTTAAAGAAAGATGTTACAATCAAAGGTAGAAATTTTAATTTTTAAGGGAGGTTATAATATGAACGGTTTTTTTAAACGTGCCTTAGGCTTGTTCCTTTCGGCGGTTATTGCCCTTTCGGGACTTAACTGCCTGGCTTACGGTGCAGATGTAATTCAGGGAGATGTGGACGGAAGCGGTGAGCTTACGGCAAACGACGCCGCAGTGCTTCTTCAGTATGTCATTGACCCTTCAGGCTCTAACTCCGAGTGGCAGCTTGACCCCTATGTAACAAATGTTTCTACGGGAGACAGCGAAGCAGCCCCCACAGCGGCTGATGCAGCTCTTATTCTTAAGAGAGTTTTAGACGCTTCGGCGGACTTTGCGGCATATAACGGCGAAAGCGGCGGAGAAAGCGGCGGCGGAGACGATGAAGGTGATGAAGGCGGCGAAACAGACGTACCTACAGGAACGGAAAAGAGTATTTTGCAGTCAAGCGGCAATAATCTCATTTCCACAAGCTCAAGCCACGTAACAACAAGCGAATACAGCGGATATATAGAAACATATTATTCATCAGCTTTGACATTCGATTATTTCAAGGTTGTCTACACTGTCAGCGGTTCAGCGGACGATAGTGTTCAGGCATTTACACTCCAACCCTTTGACACATCGTGGGGCGGCTGGGAAAACAATTTCGTAACCATAGCAGACAGTATTTACGACGAGACAGCCGGTACATATACAGCCTATGTAAACGCTGATGACGTAAAGGCAAGCCTTTCAACAGGCAAGAGCCTTAACGGCATAAACATTTCATTCGTACAGGCTGAACCCGAAATTACCCTTGTTGACGTAATAGGGCTTACACTGGAAAGCAGCGGAGACGATGACGAAGGCGACACATTCGAAGCTTACGTTAAAACAATTATAACAGAAGAGGATCTAAACTCAGCGGGGGTAGCATGGAGCGGCTCAACAAAGGCCACTATCTATGTTAAAATAACAGAGGGCGGCAGCTATTCACAGCTTAATGCTTCTGCGGCTTTAGCTCCCGACGGCGCAGGCAAGTCATCAAGCAAATATCTCGTAGGCAGTGCCGTAACCACAGGCAAAACAGGCAACGCTATTCAGGATAACCTTGTAGGCAATGCAGGCACAGGCTGCTACGCCTTCCCTGACGTTCAGTTTAACAAGTCAATGCAGGACGGCTCTGTCTGGGACGACGACTATGTAAATTATGTTACAATCAAAATAAGAATTGACACTGCCGACACAGACTATGAATTTTTAGGCATTAAATTCAGCAACGGCGCTGTTTACCCCAAAGACTTCACTGTTCCCACAGTTGAGAGCAGCTCCTACGACAGCGAAGAAGAGGAAGAGGAAACAGACGGCAGAGAGCTTTTGAAGCTTACCCTTGACTACGCCGCCGGTATGGATTCTTCAAAATATCAGGCAGCTTCATGGGAAACCTTCGAAACATCCCTTGCAAGCGCACAGGCAGTTTATGACGATGATGCTTCCACTAGCAGCGAATGCAAGACCGCAAGAGCAAGTCTTGAGAAAACAAAGGCTTCTATGCTCTTTAACGATACAACCACAGCTAAGAGCCCCTCTGTTTTCAGAACTCTTGACGGCGACACAACAGTTGACGAAATGGCGGCCGGCATTAACTTAGGCAACACTTTGGACGGTCATATTTATCTGACACCAAGCGAAACAGCATGGCAGGAGGTTGTGACCACAAAGGAATATTTTAAGACCCTTCATGACGCAGGCTTTAACACAGTCAGAATTCCCGTAACCTGGGGAACTATGATTGACGATGAAAACGGATATGCCATAGACGAAGAGTGGATCGCCAGAGTTAAAGAAATAGTTGACTACGCCGTTTCTCAGGATATGTATGCAATAATCAATATTCACCACGACGGCGCAGACCTTGACGGCTGGCTCAATGTATCTCTTGATGATATTGACCCTGTTTATGAAAAATTCGAATGTGTTTGGAGAAACATTGCCGAATATTTTAAAGACTATGACGAACACCTTATTTTCGAGTCTATGAACGAAATAAGCTGTATGACAGGCGACAACAAAAACTCAGACGCAGCTATTGAATATGACACGCCTATAATCGTAAACTTAAATCAGATTTTCGTAAATGTTGTACGTTCAACAGGCTCAAACAACACAAACCGCTGGCTTGCGGTAGTTTCACACTATGCAAACGGCGGAACACAGTCGGGCTTCAGTCTGCCTACAGACAGCTATAATTCATCTAACCGCCTTATGTTTGCTATGCACAGCTATAAGCATACCTCCAACACAACATGGACATACAGCGAGGTTTATGAGCTTGTCAGTGCAGTAAGCAAGGCTTACAACGCCCACAAGATACCAATGATTTTAGGTGAATACGGCACAAGAACATATGTTCAAAGCGGTACTGACACAGGCTATAACGACGTGGCAAGAGCTTATTATTCCGAAATAGTTCACAAGGCTATGCAGGCTCTTCACTGCGTTCCCGTAGTTTGGGATCAAAGCTATAACGACGGCGACCCCTATCAGACAGGCATTTATAACTTCTATGACAGAAAGACCTGCACACCTCTTTTCAAAACAATTATTGACGGTATGATCAGAGGAACATATCTTGAAAACACAACTGGCACAAATCAGTCATCGGTAGTTGAATACCCCGAAATCGTTCCCATAACAGAGCTTACATTAAGCGATGAAAGCTTAAGCCTTGTCCTTAATGACAGCTATACCGTTACGGCAACATATTCACCTTCAACAACAAACGATGTTGTTCTTTGGTCAACAGACGATGACAGCGTTGTTACTGTTTCAAGAGGAAAGCTGAGAGCAAGAGGCGTGGGAACAGCTACAGTTACAGCCTTTACTCAGAACGGCGAATGTGTTAAAACAGTGACTGTTACAGTTACGGAGTAATCACCATGAAGCTTGAAAGAAAAAATTTATATTTATATGCGGTTACTGACAGAGAACTTTTAAACGGCAGAAGCCTTGAAAAAGACGTTGAACAGGCTATTTTAGGCGGTGCCGGAATCGTTCAGCTGAGGGAGAAATCCCTCAGTGAGGACGAGTTCACAGAGGAAGCTATAAAAATCAAAGCCGTAACCCGAAAATACGGCGTACCTCTTATAATAAACGACAATATAGATGTTTGCCTGAAGTCAGGGGCTGACGGGGTTCACTTAGGTCAGAAGGATGAAACCTGTGCCTACGCAAGAAAGATTTTGGGGGATAACGCCATAATAGGCGTTTCCGCAAAGACAGTTCAGCAGGCTTTGGCGGCGGAGGCTATGGGGGCTGACTATTTGGGAGTAGGCGCAGCCTTCGGCTCAAGCACAAAAAAAGACGCCGTAGGCATAGACAAAAGGCTCTACGGCGAAATAACCTCGGCTGTTAAAATTCCCGTTGTGGCAATAGGGGGAATAACCGCCGAAAATATGGGCTTGCTCTCCGAAAGCGGTGTTTGGGGAGCGGCTGTTGTTTCAGCTCTTTTCGGAAAGGAAAATATAAGAGAAGCGGCTGAAAACTTAAGATCTTTAAGCGAGATGACCTTTAAATGAGAAACTTAAAAACCTTTGTTGTTTGCTTTTGTTATTCTTTACTGCTTGTTTTTTTAATGAACGGGCTTATTTCAAAAATACTTTTTGAGGGCAGCTATGTTTTGCCTTCCGAGACCCTTGTTTTAAACATCGGACTTGCCTTTTTGTTAAGCACATTTGTTGTTCTTGCTTTGGGCGAGGGTCTCGGGGGCTTTGCCCTCTTTATTTTAACCCTTGTTTTGGTTATAGGAAACATTATAAAGCTTGTTTTTCACAATACCGTCTTAAGACCGGCTGATTTTGCCCTTATGGAGGAGCTTCTGATTATAGGGGTTAGGTTTATACAGCCATGGCACATATCCTTAGGCGTGTTTGTAACGGCGGTTTTGGTCTTTCTGATCATAAAGTTCAGAAGGGCAATTCTAAGGGGAATTATACCTAAGCCCCGTTTGGGTCTTACAATAATTTTTCTTGCTTTAATTGTTTTGTCAAACTTTTTTATAAACGATGAAGCAAAGGACGCCGACACAAAAACAAGGCTTGAAACAGAGGGCTTTACGGTTTTCAACTACATTAACTTCAGAGATATGTTTGATATGAATCCCCAAGAGCCAGAGGGCTACGGCGAAGAAGCTATGACAGCCCTTAAGGCTGAGTTTCAATCTCTGTCAAACAACACTGTAACCGATATTCAGCCCGACATTGTTGTGGTTATGATGGAAAGCTATTTTGACATAGGCTCTGTTGAGGGCTTCGGTCTCACCGAGGACGTAACCAAATACGGCAGAAAATATAACAAGGGCTATATGATTTCGCCCAAATACGGCGGAGGAACAGCTTCCACCGAGTTTGAAGCCCTGACAGGCTTTTCTTCAGCCTTTCTCCCCGAGGGAATTGTCCCCTACAACATTTATATGAAGAGCGGAGACAGGGAAGTTCCCTCAATCGTCAGAGAGTTTAACAAAAACGGCTACGAAACAACTGCCGTTCACCCCTCAGAGGCGGACTGCTACAGCAGAGACAAGGCTTATAACGAGCTGGGCTTTCAGAGATTTCTGACCATAGAGGATTTTGACGTTGAAGAAAAGGAAATGACCGAGGACAAAATGACGAAGGATTTTAAGGTCAGAGACAAAATTTTCGAGATTTTGGAGGAAGCCGAAAGCCCTGAGTTTATTTTTGCGGTGACGTTCGAGTCTCACTGCCCTTATTATAATAAATATAAGTCTGAGGAAATAGAGTTTGACGCAGTGGGAGAGGGATTAAGCGGCTCAAATATAAAGGAAATTTTGCAGTACAGCCGCTGTGCTGAGGATGCAGCCAAAATGGTTGATGAAATATGCGAATATGTTTCGAAAAGAGAGCGTCCCACCGTTGTAATCTGCTTCGGTGACCACCTGCCCCCTTTGGGCGGCTTTTCGAAAATAGATTATTTAAGCGACTTGTATCAGAAATATTCAACACCTATAATGGTTTATTCGAATTATAAGGATATTGGTGACATCCCCGAAGGGTATATTTCCCCCTCTTATTTGGCTTCTTATATAATAGACGAGGCTGAAATAAGTCATTCCTCTTATTTTGACTTTATTTCGGAAGCCGCAGAAACCGCCCCCATTCTCAACAGAGACTTCGGCATTGACTATAATGACGAAAACGTTGAAAAATATAAGCTTCTTCAATATGACCTGTTTTTCGGCGAGAAATATTTGGAAGAATAATAAATAAAACTGAATAAAGAAGAAACCCCCTGTCCGATTTTGCTTTGAAAAGCCTATTGCTTTTGTGGTAAATTATGGTAAAATAATATCGTAATCTTATCAGAGATATTTCAAAAACCAACAGGGGGATTTTTTATGCTTAACTGCTGCTGCAATATTACAGACCAGATTGTTTACATACCTATAGAAATGGTGGGGCTTGCGCCCTTTCAGCCCCGACGTAATTTCGACACCCTTAAGCTTATGGGCTTAGCCAAGTCAATAAAGCGTTACGGGGTTTTACAGCCTATTTCCGTCAGGTTTATGGGTGAAGGCCACTTTGAGCTTGCCGCCGGAGAACGCCGCCTTAAAGCCGCAAAAATGGCAGGGCTTGAGGTTATACCCTCAGTGGTAATAAATGTCAGAGACAAGGACGCCGCCGCCATATGCCTTTTGGAAAACATTCAGAGAGAGCGGCTGTCACCCTTTGAAGAGGCGGAAGGGTATAAAAGGCTTATGTCTCTTTTCGGCTATACCCTTGACGATATTTGCAGAATTGTGGGGCTTGAGCCTGAATATGTAGCCAAAAAGCTCCGTTTGGCTGATTTGGGCGACGAGGTCAAGTCAGAGCTTGTTTCTCTTAAAAGCGCAGAGGAATATGCCTATCTCATAGCGGAGCTTGAAGACGACAGCCTGCGGCTTAAAGCCGCCGAAGGGATAATTAAGCTTAAAATGGACGTAAAAAGTGCCGCAAGGTTTATAAACAGGCTTAAGGAAGACCCGGATGCAGCGGCAAGCGACGAGTTTTTAAAGCCCTCTGTCAGAAAATATTTTAAGGATATAAGGCTTTTTACAAACACCATAAAAAGGGCAGTAGATATTATGAACGAATCGGGAGTAGAAACAGCCTTTGACATAGTTAAAAAAGAAGGCGAAACGGAAATTAACATAAGGGTAAAAGACCATAATTAACAAGGCAGAGGAAAGACCGATCTTTACGGAGGAAAAGGCCCGGTCTTTTGTATTGAGGTAAATTATAAATTTTTTTTTTTGTTACTCAGATAACACTGTTCCGTCCGCAAGGGTTATTGTATAGCCGTTAAAATTGATAGTTCCGTTGTTTTCAAGGCTCGAAATAACACAATTTCCCGTCAAATTCCAAACTGAGCTTGAATCAATTGTTATAACAGCGTTGTCTGAAACAGCTGTTCCCTTTTGGACGTTTTCCACAATGTTAATTGCTCCCGTCAAAACCGAGCCTTCCGTTAAGTCAAGGCTAAGGGTTGAAATTGTGTCAACGGAAATGTCGCCGTCTATGGTCTGTCCCACTGCCGTAACCTCCGCCTGTGCGCCGTTTTCGCCCTCTGTTCCCCAGGGGAAGCCGTTTCCGGAAACAACGAGGAAGTAGCCTTCTGTTTCGTTGTTTATGAAGGTCACGTTTTCAAGATAAATTATGCAGTGAGTGTTTGTTGTGTAAATTACATCGCCGTTATTGCTTGTAACAGTGCTGTCCTTTGCAGTAAAATATGATGTTCCCACCTCTGCGTCGCCTGACATAGACTGATAAATCATAATGCTGTGAACGTTTTCGCTTGAGCTTGAACCCTGTGTATTGCTCATATTTCCGTAAACAGTGCAGTTTGTAAGTGTAATCGAGTTTTCACCCTCTATAACAAGGGCTTCGGAATTGTTCGCCGTAATTTCGGCATCCGTTACGGTTATATCCGCCGTTGAATAAACTCCCGGGGAGTTATAGCCGTTAGTAGTGTATGTTCCGCCCTCAACGACCACTGTTCCGCCCCCTCTGTCCGAACGTATAGCCGCCGAGGAACTGCCGTTTGTTTCTACAGTCAGGTCATAGGCGTAGGTTGTGCCGCCGCCTGTGGTCTGAATACCGCCGGAGTTATCCGCTGTGGTGGTAATTGTTGTGTCGTAAATATAAACAATTGTGCCCTCGCCGTAGCTGAATATGCCGTTGCCGTTTTGCGCCGAAGAAGAAACCTCTGCATTTTTGATTGTAACAACCGCTCCGTTTGTGGCTAAAAGCGCCGCATTTATGCCGTAGAAGTCACCTGCTTCGCTGTCTGAGGAGCTGCCCGAAATTTTGTCTACGGTTATGTTTTCAAGTGTAACTGTCGCTCCGTCAATTCTTAAGGCGTTTTCATCGTCTCCTGTTGATGTATAGGTTGCGCCGCTGTAAGTTCCGTCCTCTGTTATTGTATATGCCGATGAGCCCTGGTCAACCTCTGTGTCGCTGTCGGAACCGCCGCCCTCGCCGTCGGGAGGTGTTCCCCCGGGGGTGTCTCCCTGAGTGCCTTCCGTTGTTGTTTCAGACTGATCTTCAAATGAGCCGCCGCCCGATGAGCCGCCCCCGGAGGGAATATCCGAATAGCCCTTTTGAGCAAACTCATATGTGCAGTCTAAAACCTTAAGCATAATTTCCGCTGCGTCGGAAGCGTCTATGCTTCCGTCATCGTTTACGTCCGCAATTTCGCTTTCTACATTCCATTCCGAATTTGCTGTTTCGCCGTTTATAACATAGGCTAAAAGACAGGAAACATCATTCGCCGTTATTTCGCTGCTGCCGTCAATGTCGCCAACCGTGCCGCTGCCGCTGTTCATATCGTCCGGAGCAGAGCCGCCCTCGTCCGGAGCAGAGCCGCCCTCATCCGGGGCTGTTCCTGTAGTGCCTTCCGAAGCTACTTCTGTTGTAGTTTCGGAAATGCTGTCGGTAGTGGTTTCTGTTGTTTCAGCCGTTGTTGCTTCGCTTGCATTATCGCTGTCGCCGCTTCCGCTGTCTGATGCGGAAACGTCCATACAGTCCTTTACCCATTCTATGAAGCATTCGTCGCTGTCCGCTTCGGCACACTCAGCCGTTGTATGACCCTGTTCCCAAAACATTGAAAAGTCAACATCTTCCAAAACGCCGTCATTTATATCCTCTAAAATGGCAAGATAAAGATTCATCTCGACCGTCAAAGATGTGTCGCTTTGAATAATTCCCGTTTTTATTCTCCAGTGGTCTGCCGGATCTGAAGAGCCGTAGCCCTCATAATCCTGACACAAATAATACATAGGGTTATACATATTTTGGCGGTACTGAGAGCCGTAGCCCAAAAGGGCGTCGGAGGTATAGCTGTTATAATCGCTTTGATAAGATGAAGCATAAGCCGAAACATCTGAAGCCGAAACGGAGCTGTCTGCTTCCGCATATTCAGAATAGTTTGAAGCAATTAATTCAGCCATAACAGAGTCGAAATGAGCCGCTTCATTTGAGCCGCTTCCGAAAACATAGTTTTCAGCCTGACTTTTGTTAAGGTCATCAAAAGCTCCTACGTCCTTTGAAGCGGATTTGCTTCCGTAAAGAATAAAGTCCTCAACGCTTCTTACGTTGAACCAGTCTGTGTCTGCGTCATAGGTTATCCAAGCGTCGTCTGTGTCGAAATTTTCGTCTATTGAAAGCAGGTATTCCAAAAGAGCATCGTCTGAAACAGAAGCCATATCAACAGAAAACGCCGTCATTTCAGAACCGGGAGCACCGTCCGAACCGCCCGGGCCTTCCCCTGAGCTGTCTCCCCCAAAACCCTCATCTGAACCGCCGCCCGGTCCGCCCTCTGAGCCGCCCGGTCCGCTTTCAGAGCCGCCTGATGAGCTGTAGCTGAAGCTTCCGCTTGAATCAGTGTAGGAATCTATAAAGTCATTAAGGGAATATTCTATCTGACCTAAAACATAGTCATAATAGCTGCCTGTTATGTATATTCCGTCCTCGTCCTCATCAGTCAGCGAAAGAATGTTTCCGTCCTCATCCTCAAGTGTAATACTGTTTATATATTCCGCAAATTTTTCCGAAAGGTCGTCTGAAAGAAACTTTGTCCACGTTCCCTCAGCCCTTGTTCCCGAAGAGGAATACTGACCCATAAGCCACTCATAGGCGCAGTCGGCATAGTCAAGAGCCGTTATGGGACACCAACACATTGCCCCGAATGTTGCGTCGCTTATTGTGCTTGAATATGTATCGCTTGAAGCGTCATATTCTACCCCTGCCGCACCTATGGAATAAAGATAGGGGTAGTAAAGCTCGCTGTCGCCGCTTGCCCCCACAAGGGAGCTTTGAGCGCCGCCGCCGCTGTGACCGAAGGTGAAAATACAGTCGGTGTTTCCCGGCAGAACGTCCTCATTGTATCTGTAATAGCGGATTGCCGCCTTAAGGTCGGAAACGCCCCAAGGGGCACCGCCGTTTGTTGTGTCGCGTCCCCGACAACCGGCATAGAGATAAATAATGCCCTCGTCAGTGTAAGTTGTTACCCCTGAAGAGAACCCTGTGGGAGCTGCCTGCGCCGCATAGCCTGCTGTGTTTACGGGAATAACTATAGGTGCAGTTTCAGCGGTATAGCCCCCTACAGCTGTATCCGTAAAGCCCGTAAAGGTATATGTTCCGTCTGAGTTTGCCGTCATATTCATATAAGCCCCCGGAACGTAAATTCCGAAAGACTCATATGAAGTATCATAGGGGTCTGTACAGTAGACAACCCCTGTTTGGTAGTAGACATCGCTGCCTGAGTTATACTGCCACGCTGCCGAATTGAACGCCAATCCATCATTGCTTAAATCAACGGCTTCCGCCGCTTCGGGAGAATCTAATTCTTCCGACCCGAAAACAAAGCCGCTGCGGCAGCCAATCAGCCCCAGAGAAAGAATGATTGCCGTAAATCTTTTCATCTTAAAACCTCCTTAAAAAATTTTAATCATATATTAAC
>JAJQFU010000005.1 GCA_021200955.1 Clostridiales bacterium
ATTATTAAGTATATAATGTTGTACTTCTTCCTGTGCAGCCGTATGATCAACTGCCTTTGCTTCAACAACTATACAAAAGTCTTCATCATCAAAAAAGAAATCCGGATAACCCTTATAATTGGTTCCGTTTTTTGACTTAAACCCATAAACATTTGGAATTGCAGACTTTTCAATAAATTTTGTTGAACCATAAAAATTGCGAAAAAGATTTTCCGTTATTGTTTCGCTCTGCTTTCTTTTTGACATATATAGTTACCCTTTCTGCTATCTGTCTTTAAATGAACTGTTATTCACACATATATCTTTCATCTGTAAATAGTATATCATAAGTATTACATCAATTTCAATAATTTATTGCATATAAACAGCTGAAAATAACCAATTAACAAATTCGAATTATGTACAAGCAATTTACCTATGATTATTATGGAGGTGTTTTCATGAAAAAGAGAATTTATATTAGGGTTAAGACTACTTACGGACAGAGACCTTTTACGGACTGTATGCTTGCAGCGGTTAAAGCTAAGGCAGCAAATATGCTGGGATAACACAAAAATCACGAAAGGAGGCGGCTTGTTTTGAAGTATACCACCGGGCTCTACTGCCGATTATCCCGGGAAGATATTGAAGCCGGGAAGCACAACATTCAGTCGGACAGCATTGAAAATCAAAAGCTGCTGTTAGAAGGCTACATAAAGAAGCACAGCGACGAATTTGAGCTTTACGACATATACATTGACGACGGTATTACCGGTATGACTTACGATCGGGCCGCCTTCAACCGTATGATGCAGGCGGTTTATGACAAGAAAATCAACTGCATAATTGTAAAGGATCTATCGAGAATCGGAAGAGAACAGGTTGAAACACTCAACCTTATCCGCAAGGAATTTATTTTGCATAATGTAAGATTTATAGCGCTTACAGATGATTATGACAGCCTGAATCCGTCCAAAAGCGATGGGCTGTCAACATCTGTGAAGCTGCTGCTGAATGACTATTACTGTGCGGATATTTCCAAAAAGGTCAGAGCCGCACAGAGGGCTAAAATGGAGCATGGGGACTTTATAGGTTCCCATGCCTGTTACGGCTATGTCAAGAGCAAGGAAAACAAAAACAAGCTTGTTATAGATGAAGAAGCGGCACAGGTTGTAAGTCGGATTTTCAGTATGTACAGGGAAGGCAAGGGCAAGGTTTCCATTGCCAGAGCCTTAAACGCCGACGGCATACCCAACCCCACCATATACAAGCAGCAGGTTCTTCATATGAATTTTATAAATTCAAACAAGCTGAAATCTACAAACTACTGGACATACAGCACAATTCACAAGATACTGAGCAACAGGATCTATGCCGGGGATATGGTTCAGCACAAAAGCGAAATTAAGGCTTACAACATTCACAAGAAGATAAATGTTGACAAAAATAACTGGTGCATAATCGAGAATACTCACGAGCCTATAATTCCCAAAGAGGAATTTGAAGAGGTTCAGAAAATGCTTTCCGTCAAGCGGCGGCAGCTTAACCTTGATGAGAATCTGTCTAAATACACAGGGCTGTTTTTCTGTCGGGAATGCGGCAGACGAATGAACAAATTTCTGTCAAAGCCCCGTAAGGACGGCAGCCGCTACATAACCTTTAAATGCAGCACCTATTCGGCACTGGGCAAAGAACTTTGCACAATTCACTCTATTCGTGAAGATGAGCTTGACAGCATTGTCTTGGCTGAGGTAAAAAACGCTGTTAAATATGCCCTTGATGCGGAAGCCTGCGAATACATAAAGGAAAAGGGCTTTCAAAAAATGACCCAAAAGGAAAACAAACGTTTGGATTCTATGGATAAGAAGCTTGACGACTGCAAAAGCAAAAGAAAAAATATGCTTAACCACCTTGCGGAAGGCATAATAACCTCGGAGGATTTCAAGCTTTTCGACACCGAAAACAAAGCCGAGATTTCAAAAATTCAAGCCGGCATAAAGGAGCTTGAGGAAAAGCTAAAAAACGAAACCAAAAGAATCGACGATTTCAATAATTGGCTTAATACTCTCCTTGAATATAAGGATATTAAGGAAGTAACACGAGAGGTTCTTGTAAACCTTGTAGGTAAAATCTACATATCGGAAAAGGGTGACGAAAAGGAAATAGAAATACAGTTTAAATTTAAGAATCCCATGGAGTAATTACTCTGTGGGATTTTATTTCCTATTATTATGCTTTATTTTTTGTATAGTATTTGCACAGCAAACCAAATTATGGTATAATGGATATAAGGAATCGCTGATTAATTAGCTCATCGCATCTTTACTGATGCTTTTTCCGATTGCAGCGTCAAGCATTCTTGACATAGGCTCCGACTATGCCTGCGAATGCTTTCCTTGCCCTCGAAAAAATCATCAGCAAATCTGCTTCGGCGAACTAATCATCGCTTCCTTAACAAACACCGAGGAGAGAGCCGTTATGGAATATAAGCCCCCGTTTACAGCAAATGAAAATATAATAAATACACTTGCCGAAATCAACGAGCTTGTGGGGAAGATAAGCGTACTTCACAAAGAAGCCTTAAACCCCAAGCTCAGACGTGAAAACCGCATAAAAACAATACATTCTTCCCTCGCCATAGAGCAAAACACTTTGTCGGAGGAGCAGGTAACGGCAATTATTGACAGAAAAAGAGTTTTAGGACCGCCGAAGGAAATCAGAGAGGTGCAAAATTCCTATGAAGCCTATGAGCTTATGCTGTCTTTAGCCCCTCTCAGCATAGATGATTTGCTGAAAGCTCACAAACTTATGATGGACGGACTTGTTAAGGAAAGCGGCTGTTTCCGAAGCGGCGGTGTAGGTATTTTCGACGGTCAAAAGCTAATTCATGCCGCCCCTCCCGCAAACTATGTTCCGGAGCTCATTTCAAATCTTTTTGAATGGTATAGGCAATCCAACCTTCATATTCTGATAAAGAGCTGTGTTTTCCACTATGAATTTGAGTTTATACACCCGTTTTCAGACGGCAACGGCAGAATGGGCAGAATGTGGCACACACTGCTTTTAAGTAAATGGAACAAGTTGTTTGCGTGGCTTCCTATTGAAGATCTTATTCGCAAAAATCAACAGGAATACTATGACGCACTTGCTGAAGCCGACCGTAAAGCCGACTCTGCTTGTTTTGTGGAAATGATGATGAATATTATTCATCTAACCTTAACAGACTTTTATAAAATAGTCTATCCCACCGACAATATTCAGAAGTCCCTTACCCTCTCCAAAGATAACATTAATGCGACACAACCTAAAAACATATAAAGGAGCGTGAGAAAATGGGAATTTATTTAAACCCCGGAAATGAAGCCTTCAGGCAGATATTAAATGGCATATATGTTGACAAAACAGGCTTAATCGAATATATAAACAATACAATTTCTGCCCCTTTTAACCTAACCTGTTTCAGCCGCCCCAGACGTTTCGGAAAATCCTTCGCCGCTATGATGCTGTCGGCATACTATGATAAGGGCTGTAATTCCGAAGAGCTTTTCAAAAACCTCAAAATTTCCGAATCACCGTCTTATAAAACACATATGAATAAATATAATGTGGTTTATTTGGATATTACATGGTTTACCTCTTTAATCGTAAATAAGGAAAATTTTGTGGATGAACTGCAAATATGTGTAATTAAGGATTTAAAGAAGGCATTTCCAAATATTGTTAATGAGAAAGAAACCTCTCTGCCAAGTGCTGTATTGAATGTTTATCAAAAAACAAATGAGAAATTTTTCATTATAATAGATGAGTGGGATGCACTTTTCAGAGAGGCAAAAGACAACAGGCAGCTTCAGCTGGAATACGTTCAGCTTTTGAGAGGCTTATTTAAAAGCGGTCCCTCTATGAAAGCAGCCATTGCCGGTGCTTATATGACAGGTATTCTGCCTATAAAAAAATACGGCACACAGTCAGCCCTTACTGATTTCAAGGAATATACAATGGTTGACCCACTTGTTTTATCCGAATATGTAGGCTTCACAGAACAGGAAGTACAAACCCTCTGTCAAAACTACAATATAGACTTTAATGAAATGAAAAAATGGTATGACGGCTATTCCTTTGCGGATATTAAATCTGTATACAATCCAAACTCCGTTATAAATGCTGTCACTTATAAAAGATTTAAAAGCTACTGGACATCATCTGAAACATATGAATCCTTAAGAGATTACATCAGTATGAATTTTGACGGCTTAAAAGATGCAATTATAGCTATGCTCGGCGGCGAAAAAATAAAGGTAAAAACAGAAAGATTCCAAAACGATATGACATCTTTCAAAAGCAAGGATGACGTGCTTACCCTTTTAATCCACTTGGGCTATTTGGCATTTGACGTAAACGCAAATAAGGTCTATATTCCAAACTCTGAAATAGCCGGTGCATTTCAGGAAGCAGTTGAAGGTGAAGCATGGAAAGAAATAGAAAAAGCACTCTCAGAATCTGAAGATCTCTTAATGGCAACCATTCAAGGCGACACTGCAGCAGTGGAAACGGCTCTTGAAGAAATCCACGATTCAAATTTTTCCGTTCTGAAATATAATGATGAAAACTCATTAAGCTGTGCTGTCACCCTTGCATATTATACCGCACGCAATTATTATGAAATCATCCGTGAACTTCCGGCCGGAAAAGGCTTTGCCGATATAGCCTTTATTCCCCGTAAAAACATAGACAAGCCGGCTCTGCTTGTAGAACTGAAATACAACAAGTCTGCCGACACTGCCATTAAACAAATCAAAGAAAACCGCTACAGCGGCAAACTCAAAGACTATTTCGGAAATCTCCTGCTTGTAGGCATCAACTACGACAAAGACGCAAAAGGCGAAAGCCGAAAAAATCACTCCTGTATAATCGAAAAAGCATAAACCCACTAAAAAATCGTCTGTTATATTCTGATTTTATTATCAGGACATATAACAGACGAAGTTTTAGTATTTGCAAATACGCTGTTTATCATAATATTTCATGCAGCCAAAAGTCTCTCTTTCATAATCGTATTAAAAAAGGCACTGTCCTGATTTATTTCAGACTTTTTCATCTGAAATATCTATTATATTTTCAAGCAATTTATAGACAGTGCTGCCCAAGTTATGGGGATACCTGAGCTGCTTATGCGGATTCCGCCTTACCTCCGTTTCAAATAAATGCCTTGCCCTTTTTATGGCTTTTTGGACTTTTCCTCTGCTGTAGTGCTTTATGAGAATATGTTTTCGATTTGAAAGAGGTGCTCCCACCGATTTAAGCCTATGCCTGAAATGGTCTGTTTTCTCGTATCTGTGTTTATCGGTTACAGCATACTTATAATCCTCACTGTTGAAATCGTCATGGTGAAGAAGAAGCCATGCTTCAAAAAAGGGATTACTTATTGCATAATGGTAATTCTTTCTGTCGCAGACATCAAGGGCAAACTCAAGCTTACTGTTATTGTCCCAATTTGCCGTATTTTCATCTATGTCCGCAACAATCCAAAACTCGTCATTGGGGTGTTTTGTAAACTCATATGTAGACTCTTCTTCGATTTTAAACTCATCAAGCCGCTTTACAAGCTGCCATGGTTTATTCTGCCCAAGCTGACTTTTCTGCTCAAAGGTTCTTCGGTCGGAATCCACCGACAAAATATTTTCATTAATGGATTTGATTATGACCTTGCTTTTTATACCGCCCAAAAGGGACTGAATAAGTCTGAAATATTCCTCCTCCGTCACCTGCCCCTCACAGGCGATAACTATAATTTTATCGGATCTGGGGCGGCGTGTCCTTGTTAAGGTCGAAGCTGTTCTGTTTGATAATGTGGGCATAGCTTTATCACTCTTCCCCTCTGATCACCGGAACAGCTCCGAAGCGTCCGCTTAAATATCCTTTAATTATGTCCTGTCTGGGGTCCGTTTCAAAGTCGGAAAAAGGTCTGAGCCTTGTTTCCCCTGTTATGTCTTTTTCTATGAACCATATTTCCTCTTTTGAAAAATCCGCAAGGTTAATAAGATTTACATCGTGTGTTGTAAATATAATTTGGCTATGAGATTCCTTTGATTCCTCCAAAAATGTCTTTGTCAGATATTTTGACAGCTTTGTGTGAAGGCTTCTGTCAATCTCGTCCACAAAATATATGGCTGTATCCTTATATTTCATATTGTACAAAATAGGAAGCAAATCCAACAGTCTCTTCGTTCCGTCGGACTCATCGTCAAAGCTGAAATCAGTGCCCTTATTATTCAGCATATGAGTAAATTTCAGCTGAACCAGCGACGTGTGATCCTTATCGTCAAAAAATATATAATACTTTCCTCCAAGATTGAATAAGCCATTTTTGTTGTTCTCAACTCCGTAAATCAATTCGTCGGGCAAAGGCAGAGACACATTTTGTGCAAATTCCTGAAAATCAATTTTTTCGTCCGAAGCACTTATATCAAATATACCTGTATCGAGCTGCTCCAAGGCTTCAGATAAAAAGCTCCTGAAATCCTCATCATTTCTCACATCATTGGGAAGATACCTTACCTTTGAATCCGGAAAAACAATTTCTATATCCTCAAACCAATTAACCGCATCTTTGGCAACAGTCACTCCGTTTTCCTTAAGCTTATACAAAAAGAGCTGGTTTTTCTGCTCCTTCTTCATACTTGAAATTAAAATGCCTGCAAGAAGCCTTTCATTTTCATCATTGAATTTGTAACTCTCGTCAATTTCAACCTCCGTAACCCCCTCTTCATCCGTGGCTCTTGTAAACACAGGTGTGAAAGCACCGCTTTCCATATCCTCTAAAACCATTAGCCACTCCTCGGAAACCCGTCTTGCCGTCAGCGCAAACCCGTATTCATATATATAACCGTTCACATAAAACAAAAACTGGAAAGAGGTAGTTTTGTTTAATTCCTTAATATCCCCTCTGAACTGAGAAAAAATTATATTTTTGCCGCTTCTTTGAGGCTCCGTAATATAATTTTTTGCAAACTGAATTGACTTCATAAACGTAGACTTTCCTGCCGCATTGGGTCCGAAAAATGCCCCTCTCCTAAGCACATCAATATCCCCCAATTCCGTATGCAAAGTCGTCAAAAACCTTTTGTCGCTGCTGTCCGCCGTAGGTATCATACTGAATTCAATGGAATTTCCTATTGATTTAAAATTTTTCACCGTATATTTTAAAAGCAAAGCCGTTCCCTCCTCTTTAATTTTTTTCGAAATTTTCTTAACCCCTTTATACTATTATAAACCCCTTTTTCCGCTTTATCAATAGACTGAAAATGAAGAAAAATGAATCAAAAATATTTACCCCTTAGCAATCTCTAAATACCTTTCAAGCTGCTCGTTTACATACTCCGCAATAAGCAGTATCATATTGTCAGCCTTGCCCTCTTTGTTAAAAGCCTCGAAAGCCTCATAATAACGTCTGCGATCGGCAAATTTCACATTGACTGCCGGATAGCCGTTTCGTATCAGTTCAAGATTTAAAACCAAACGTCCGGTTCTGCCGTTGCCGTCGATAAAAGGATGTATCCCTTCAAACTCAAGATGAAAACGTGCTATGCGTTCAATGGGGTGCATTGTCTTTTTTCGTTTTTCGTTTTCGGAAAGCAGCTCCATCATTTTAGGTTCAATAAGATGCGGCTGCACAGGTTCAGTATATGCACCTGCTATTTTAACGGGAATACGGCGGTAAACTCCTTTATCTTCAGGCTTGTTCATCAGCACCAATGAATGGATTAGCTTAATTTCCCTCTCCTTAAGCTTCACTTTGTTCTGTGCAATTTCTTCTATATAAAGAAAGGCATCTCGATGCCCCACTGCTTCAAGGTGATCCTTCAGCGGCTTGCGGTCTATTGTCATGCCTTCAAGAACCATAGCGGTTTCCTTCAATGTAAGTGTATTTCCCTCAATGGCATTCGAGTTATATGTGAAATCAATCATAAACTCATCACGCAGACGCTGTGTCTCCCCTGCCGTAAGGGGACGCATACTATCAAGCTTTACTTTCTTTACATCTATTGCCGTCAATATATCCGAAAACTCTCCACTTTTTCTTTTATTTGGCAGTT
Source organism: Clostridiales bacterium (assembly GCA_021200955.1). Classification (GTDB taxonomy): domain Bacteria; phylum Bacillota; class Clostridia; order Lachnospirales; family CAG-274; genus JAJQCI01. The sequence goes on from JAJQFU010000005.1 coordinate 8,073, forward strand.
TGCGTTTATCAAAGGGTTTTTCTGTTCCCTCCGGAATCATATATAATCTGCCCTTGCGGATAACTCCGTCAATTTCTCCGTCAGAACAGAGCATTCGAACCCTGCGTGTAGAAATCCCCCATTTTTCCGCAGCTTGTGTTACAGTTAAGTATTCCATCTTCCGCACCTCCCATTCTGAATACATTAAAATATAAATACAGTATACCACCTTATCGGAATAATTACAATCCAATTTTAATCCTTTTAAAACAATTTTTCCGTTTGATTTCTCACGTTGAGTATTAATATTTTAGTATATAAAGCGCAATAATAAACAACTATATCACAAGTAAATTATAAAAAAATTTATATACGCTATTGAAAATTTGCGTGTATTAGTATATTATAAAGGTATCAAATGATACCTTCTTCAAAGAGACCGTTCAGTGATTCCACGTTTCCGTATAAAAACATTTAAGGGGTGTTGAGTATGAAAGAAATATTTTCTGAAAATAAACTTTGTATTTGCTGCATGGAAAACCATAACGTAAAAACAGTTTTAGAGGACGAGTATAATATATTCAAAGATGTCCCCGTTAATTATACCGCGAAATACTATTATTGTGACAAGGCAGACGAATTTTATGCAGATGAAGAAATGACAGCTGCCAATGATATAGCTATGAAAGATGCTTACCGTGAAAAAATGGACCTTCTTACTTCAAAAGAAATTCGCAGTATACGGAGCAAATACGGTATAACTCAAAATGATCTTTGTGTGTTGCTTGGATGGGGCAAGAAAACCGTAACACGTTATGAAAGCCACCAAGTTCAGGATAATGCCCATGACTCCATTTTAAGAAAACTGGACAAAGACCCTGAGTGGTTTATTGATTTATTATCAAAAGCAAAGGGCAGTTTTTCGACAGAAGCATATAATAAATATCTAAACACAGCCGTTTCGCTGTATGAACAAGACGGTGATCAATATTTAAGAAAAACTATCATTGCAAAGTATGCTCCTTTTTACAACAACAAAATCCTTAACGGAAATACACACTTATCTTTAGACAAGGTAGTTGACGTAATAAGATATTTTTCCAATTCTCCGCTTGTAAAATCTCTTTTTAAGGTAAAGCTTATGAAGATGTTGTGGTACGGAGACGCGTTAGCTTATAAACAAAGAGGAAAGGCAATTACCGGGCTTGTATACGAAGCCCTGCCTATGGGAGCTGTACCCATAGCCCACAATCTGATTATAGATCTTAAAGGTATTTCCTATGAAGAAATAAGCTTAAATGACGGAACAGTATATCATTTTTGCAAAACAAATAACGAAACCTACCCGAACTTAACACCTGAAGAAAAACAGATATTAGATAAGGTAATAGATAAATTAGGCAGCATGTCAACAAATGAAATAGTAAGCTTTATGCACAAAGAAGATGCCTACACACAAACCAAGCCAAGAGACATAATCACATATAAATACGCAAAAAATCTGCATATTTAACTCGCTATATCTATATCGAATTTCAGTAATATATAATTAATCAAAACTCTTCCGAGGACATCGAAAAGGTGTCCTCTTTTTGACCACTTATGACAACCTCTATTGGACTTCCTGCTTATATTTGGATAACATCTCAATTTTTTTATTATATCCTAAAACAATTGCCGAAATATCTTCTTCCGCCATATTTACATACTGCAATATTTTCTCAATTTCCGTATTTGACGGCAAAAGGTTTAAGTCAGCATTTTCATAAGACGTAATATAACCCAGCATATCCTTTTCAATGCCTCTGAAACCGGAAACCTTTATATTTGTTAAATCGTTATACAGCGGCATTTTAGGGTTATTCCAAAACATACTGTTTCCGGAATCAAATATCGGTGCAGCATCGACAAATTTCAAATTTTCCGAATTTCTGAGGATGCCGAAATTGTTATAGTGCCTGTCCGTGTTTGTTATAATAAAATCGGTTAAAATTTGATATTCCAGAAAGCTTCTTACATATCCGCTGTCTAAGCCGTTTTGTTCGCAGACATTTATAAAATGCTCATAATCCGAAACATCATTTTTCTTTTTAACTGAGTTTATAACTTCATATGCAGGTATAAATTCTGTATTAACATCCGTGAAATTTTGGCTTATACAGCCGATTTTACTGCCGTATTCCGAAGATATGGTACAAAATTTATATTCCGTATAGGGGAACCTTTTTTGTTTGCTGTGAAGCAGTGTGGCTATAACTTCATTTCCGCTTTGCTGACTGCTGTTTCCGTAATTTCCTTTTACAAGAAATCTTCTTCCGTCACCGCCGATTATCCACCTTTTCTCTAATTCGCCCTGCAAAGACGAACCGGAATAAAATGATGTCGCTTCATCTAAATCCGCAATTGTATTACAAAAGTTCAATTCTGCAATCTTGTCCTTGAAGTCATTTTCATAAAGATTTACATCCTTCCAAGTCAGGCCGCTGTCTATGGGTTTAATCCAATAATGATCAGTAAGACTTAAGCCTAAATTTCTAACAAGCAAATTCTGAGTTGTCGGTATATCGGCAGACATAAGAAGCTTTTTTATGTTTCCCTGTGCTATAGGAACAGCCCTTCTTGCCCACCATTTTTTCAATTCTTCAGGAGATTTTTGACCGCCTAAGGGCAGCAGCTCCGGAGCACATTTCTTTGCAATTTTAACAATATTACCGCTTATGGAATCTATTGACAGAACAGCAGCAACATCATCCTTGTGCATAAGACAAAATACATTACTGTCCATTTATTAAACCCCCACTCCGTATTTTTCTTCAAACTCAACATCTTCTATATATTCTTCTATCTTTAATATCGCCGCTTCCTTTAACCACACTGTCATTTCGGCAGAAAAAACAGCATTAAAAGGCAGCAAAACGATTTTTCCGTTATAAACAAATTCAATATAACATGCATTATCTATAAATTTCCATTTGGCATTCACCTTATATTCTTCTGAAAAAATAATTTCCTTTTCGATTTCTTCAATTTCCGTTAAACTTAGATTGTTGTATAAGCCGGACTTTGCCTTTGTATTAACCGCAGTCATACTGTCCTCTATTAAATCCTCCATGCTGCATCCGAGAGCAAGACTGAGTTTATATAATGAAGCCGCCCCCGCACTGCTTATTTTTTTATGTCCCTGCTCATAATCTTGAATTGTGCGAAAGCTTATACCTGTCATTTGAGCCAACTCTTTCCGTTCTAAACCCTTATTCTTTCTTATTCTCATTAATGCCGTCACAAAAATCCCGTCCTTCCGGTTAATATCCTTATATTAATAATATACGCCAATCAGCGTATATTGTCAACAACAATTATATCAATTTAATTTTTCATTATAAAAAGCCTTATATATTTAAAAAAAGGTTGCAGATAGATTTCTCGAAATATTGACTATTATAATTTACAGATGATTATTGTCATAAGATTTAAAGTAAATAATAAGCGTGCCGTTCAGTTTAGAAAATGGGCAATGCCATAGTTAAAGGAAACAATTTTTAATTACCGAAAACAGCAGTAGAGTCATTGCAAAACCCTTTCAGATCATTTTAAACCAACTCTAAGCCTCGCTATTCTCGGCTAATTTAACACACAATATTAAATCAGCCGAAATCCGTAAAAGATCAAAACCTTAGTTTTTCGCTGATTTATGCGGGTTTCAAGCTATTACACACAGTGTGTAAAATTCCTTCTTAATCTATACGCTCCCCAAGCCGCATCGAACGATATGGCAATCTTGTTGTCATCCCTGTCAACGCAATAAATCGGCAAAGCCTTCTTCGCCGCCGCAACCTCCGCCGCTTTCGACAGCATAAGCGGTCTTATTCCCAATAAACCTACAAGGCAAACCATCCCCAAAACCGCAGCATACATAACTACTGAATTTTTACCAATACTCCAAACGAATTTTCTGATTTTATTTGCCATTCTGATCCACCCATTTTTTACTATATTATGAAAATATTATGCTTTTTATTAATGTGCTATTCTCAGGTTTTGATAGACAGAGATTTTATTCATATATTATCCTTAACATATGATGACTGCTCTTATTTAAACTACCCTGCATTACTTGTTTCCAACTCTCAATCTATGCGAAAACATTAAGAAACATCAGTGTGGGATATGACCCCACTACGCAGACACAACCGTATTTTGGATGCTTGCAAATATTGCAACTAGATTCTAAGCACAAAATATTGCTTTTATTCAATTAAAAAAAAAGAATAATATCTTTTGTGTCGAAATAATATTTATAGCCTATATTTGCAAAGTAGACGGAATAATATATAGGCGATTAACTGAACTGTACATATGCAGACAGAACAAACTAACGTATTTGAATTTGCAAAATAAAATCGGCGACAGATTGGAGTAAATATGAATACTATTAAAGAATTAAAAAATTATTGCGAAATATGCAATCCGGCTGGTGCTTTGATGCTATCTAGGGAATGGGGATGCAGAAAAACATATTTGATCAAAAATAAACTGATTCCGGCAGTAAAGAATACCTGTATTGTTCTGTGTATTAGTTTGTTTGGGTTAGATACGTTAGAAGCTATAAAACAGGAAGTAAGAAAACAATGGATTGATAAATTGGGAGAGATAGGACAATCCGACGGAAAGGTTTTTTCAAAATTTGCAAAGACATATAAGAATTTTTTTTGGGCGATAAAGGAAGTTTTACCAGAGGACTGGCAGGCAAAAGGAGAGACGGTTTCATCTTTTATGGATTTTGTTAATTTTATGCCTATCAGCAATGCAATGCGAGGCAAAGAGGTTATCTTGGTATTTGATGATTTAGAGCGCTCCAATATTTCAAGCTTGGATATTTTAGGCTGCATAAATGACTACTGCGAGAATCAACGTTTTCATGTTATTATTGTTGCTAATGAGGAAAAAATCAGAAAAACTTCAAACAGTGACAATGACAGCGGTGAAACCCCAAAAAGCAGCACTATCCTTTCTTATAATATTATTAAGGAAAAAATTGTCCAGCGAACTATTCACTTTAATCCAAATAACGAAGAAATTGTTGCTAATTGCTGCAAAGAGTTTGCTGACGGAACAGAATACTATTGTTTGCTCAACAACAATAAAGAGGCACTTACAAAAATTTTATCCAGTGATTTTGATGATGATGCAACCATTGCTAAATTTAAATTGGACAACTATAAGCTTGGAGATAAAACAAATGTATATGAAATGCAAGAAAAAGAATTGCGAGAATTATTGGAGCAAAGACCTCACAACATACGAAGTTTTAAATATGCCATTCAAGATTTTGAGCGTGTGTACAATGTTCTAAAAAAAGTTGGATTTAATAATTATGATAATTGGTTACTTACATTTACTTGCTATATGATGACATATAAAGCAGGGAAAATTTCAGATGAACCCAGATATGGAAAACTTTTTCCTAATTGCAAAGTGGAAAAATTATATCCTGGGATATTTAATTCCTATTATATAGTAGATGGAATAATACAATGGATTGAACAAGGTGAATGGAATCAAACTATGATTGAGGAAGAATTGAAAAAAGCACTGGATAGGGAAAAGGCAATTACACCAATTGATATTTTAAAAACACATTTTTTGCCTGAGATTGAAGATGAAGTTATTCGAGTATTTCCGGAGCTTATTAAAATGGCATATGATGGGAAATTAACTTTGGACGAATATGTTATCCTTATAGAAAACAGCATGTATGCCAGAAAATACCAGGCAGATATACCAAATATTGACTGGGAAAAAGTAAAAAAAGGTATTGAGCTGCGGTTTGAAAAAATGATTATTTCAAATAACAATGATAATCGATGCAGTAGAATGATAGCCCCCAATAGTAAAAAATGTTTTACTGAAAAAGAATGGTCAACCTATCAATTTATAGAAGATTTCTGGAATCAGGACAGGCTAATATATGAAAAAAACAGCAGGCTATATATAGATTTGATGAACAACCATCTCGACCAAGCATTTGAGAAATTAAACAATAAAAGTTATAATGGATTCACGCTTGAAATGGAAAAAGCAACATTTAATGCTTATAAGGATGCCGAAAATAATAAAAAAAATTTTCTCATTCTCTTGTTCTCAAGAATTTGGAGTGGTTTTGGAAAGAAACAGGATATGAATATTCAGCTTACTGAAAGCTCTCTGAATAAACTTAAAAATGAACTCGAGACGCTTAAATCAGATTATGAAAAACAGGAAAAAAGCATTGCTGTTGGAAACACAAAATACTTTATTAAGGAAATTGATAAAATATTGGACATGGAAAATTGTGATAAAACAGTATAGCAAATTGTTGAAAAGCTTGCAGCGGGCCAATATTTACTGCTTTTGCTCTTTATGATTAAATTGATAAAATTGACTTGACATTTAAGCATAAAAGTCAATAAGGATGAAGATCAAAAGACTATTCTTAATAAGGTTTTATCAGCTAAATATGAGGAAGTGAGAATTATCTGTTTAAATGGCTTTAATAACCAAGTTTTTTTATAATACTAATATTACAGCCAAACAGAACAACTCTTAGGAGTGACCTGATATAGGATATGCAATGTAAAGTGTTAGGGAACAGCGGTGCAAAAAATCCGCTGTTTTTCCATTACCGAATATTTTCCATGCGGATAAACCGCAGAAGTTTGAGATCAGGGGTATCAAGATCTTAGGTTTCAAATCTATCTTTAAATATATCTAAAATCTAATCTATTGAACCAATGTAAGTTTACGGTCACAGACAGGCATCTTACAAACATCAAAATCATAGATGACCTTTTTAACAAGATCATTTGTCAGGAACTTAGCAATGCAAAGACAACAGTTTTTTAGGGTCTATCCCAAGGATTGTGTAAACCTCTCTTTTTTGAAGCCAATCCCTTCCAAGTCATTTTAAATTTGCTACATATCTTGACTAATTTAACATTCAATACTAAATCAGCCGAATGTATATTCCGCTCCAAGTGAGCCACTTGCACGGTCAAACTGAGCCAGTCTGACGGAGGATGAGAGCCACCCTCACGGAGACTGAGCCAATATAAATATTATGTTGATTTTCAGGCATAGGCCTGTTTGTTATAAAGACAACCGAGAGTATTGTCAGTCATTATTTTGATTTGGGAACGAAATATCATTATCTCTCAGAAGTTTTTCTAAAATATTTATTCGTCTTTGAAGTGACTCGATTTCTGCATAGCAGCTGTGACAGAGACTGTCGGCTTCTTCAAGTTCAAGACGGGTTAATTGAAGATCATTCTATTTGATACAATGGTGGTTCTTGCTGAAGGCGCAAAAATTATTCATGTTGGCCTCCCTTCCGGGATGCTTTTAAGCCATGGCGTTCACGCATGGATACTTTACCGTCAATCATCACATCGTATGAATTATGAATAATTCGATCCATGATTGCTTCGGCAATCGGACTGCCGGTGTCTTCGCCGGGAGTAATTCGCCCATACCATTCTTTTGGTTCATATTGAGTGCAGAATATAGTTGATTTGGAAGAACACTGGCTTCTGCGATTTCAAGAATATCATAGGATTCCTGTGCAGTCAGAGAGCGGATGAGCCACTCGTCAAGAATAAGAAGGTCTGCCTTTTGGTAGGCTTTTATTGTTTTCTTGAGATCGCCGCAGCCCTTGGCAACATTCAATTCATCAAGCAGTTCCGGCAAATATATTTCACTGTAAAGAACTTTCTGCAGGCAGCATTTCCCAACGCACATGCAATATAAGTTTTTCCATTTCCGGAAGCACCTTTTAATATGATGTGATGACCATCCATAATGTACTGACAAGCCGCAAACCGTAAGATTTCCGACTTATTAAGCTTGCGGTCTTCGTGGTATTCGATACCTTCAATGCTTGCATTCGGAGCCACAAAGTTTGCATTCTTGATATAACGGGCAAGTTTGTTTGCCTGACGTTTGCCCCATTCGGCATCCGTAAGGAGTGCCAAACGTTCTTCGAAACTGAGAGCTGCATATGTAGCCGGATCAGCGAACTGACGCCGAAGTTCATTTGCCATAGCAGTGAGCTTCAGTGCTTTGAGAAGTTCAAGTGTACTCATATTTATCATGAGCGGTCATCTCCTTTCGCAAAGTATGCAGCTCCGCGTGTGATGCCATGACCTTTTGGCAAAATGCTGTCATTTTTGGAATCTGTTTCTATTTTATCCTGACCGTTCTTTAACATGGAACTGAGAATTCTAATAGACGGAGCTGCGGTAAGCTCCCAAATTTTAGTACATGCACTTTCCAACCGGCTATGTCCGTAACGGTCGCCGAGTTTGTAAGACTTGCACAAGCTTTATATCCCTGTTCTGGCTCACGGCCGCTTGATAAAAAGGCATCTACAACTTTTGCGGTATTAGTTCCTATTAAACAGTAAAGTCGTCTGCATTATAGGAAAGATACTTTCGATGTTCTCGGGGCATATGCTCCGGCTAAATCATCGGTTCACGACGGATAACAGCCAATCTTGGATGAGAAGCAACACGGGAACCATGGAAGAAAACCTCTACAGCTGTCTTTGTCAGGCGAATATCAACCTGTTCTCCGATTAAATCAAATGGTACAGAGTATTTATTTTTTCCGTCACTTATTAGATAATCAAGGGGAACCTTTGCAGAGGACCAGACTGCAGGTTCAAAAGGTGTTAAGGGAAGCGGCTTCATAAATGCTTGTTCTTCATCTTTATAAGCAGAAAGTCGGCATCCCTCCCTTTTCTTAAAAGGAGTTTTGTTAAGCTCACCAAGCTTTTCTTTTACAGCCGCATTCACTTCATCTATTGAGAAGAACTTTTGATTCCTGAGTGCCGCAATAATCCATGTGGTAGCAAACCTCACAGTTCCTTCAGCAAGACTTTTATCCTGCGGAGCCCTGACCCTTGCCGGAACGATTGCTGTTTCATAGTATTCAGCCATTTCTGCAAGAACCCGAAAGATGTCGGGACGCCGTAGGCGGATAATTTCGAAGAAATTATTTCTGAATAGCTTTTTGATGAGAATTGTCTCATATCTGGTGTTTTTTACAACATCGGTCTTGAGATTGTCCGGTATTAAAAGTCTGGTAACGCCTCCAAAGTATTCATAAGCATAAACATGACATAACAAACAATTAGTAGTTTTCATATCATCACAGGCTTCCACATAAGTATAGCAGCTGCACGGCAAAACCGCCGCAAATAAATAAGCATTATAAGCTTCACCGGTAACTCTATCATAGTATGGAATCGTTGTTCCTGCCCAATCCACCTGCATGGCATCTCCCGGTTTGTGAGTAATGCGCATTGTGGCTTTTGTTAGACGTGCCCATTTACGATATTTATCACAAAACTGAGTATGCATATATGGCTTAAGATTAGCCGAATAACATTCAGAGCAATACTCTGTCCATAATAAAGTCAGGTTTACCTAGGGCTTGGCTAATTCCCTGTGAATATAGCTATAGTCAGGCTCCTTTCTGGGATTGTCTGCTTCGGGCTTGTCAGGGTAAAGCAGCGCATACACCTTTTCGTTAGTTAACCGGTCATCCAAAGGTCAACATAAATTTCTTTTCTCAGCAAGCCTAATAACTTCACTGATCGTATTGCGTGAACTGTGCACGCTTGCAGCGATTTGTCGCTGCGTGTACTTAAGACTGTTAAGCCTTAAAATTTTTCGATAATCCACCATAATTATCGACCTTCTATATGAATAGTCACACAAATCGTGCGCCATCTTCATTATAGGATAAATTTATACATTTGGCTCACCTTCCGTCAACATGGCTCTCTATTTCCGTCAGCGTGGCTCTAAATCTCCATGCAAGTGGCTCACTTGGAGCGGAATATATACCGAAATCAGCAAAATTACAAAACCTCAGTTTTACGCTGATTTATGCGTCTTTTAGGCTATTACACACAGTGTGTAAAATTCCTTCCTAATCTATACGCTCCCCAAGCCGCATCAAACGATATGGCAACCCTGTTGTCATCCCTGTCCACACAATAAATCGGCAAAGCCTTCTTCGCCGCTGATACCTCCGCTGTTCTCGACAGCATAAACGGTCTTATCCCCAATAACCCTATAAGGCAAATCACACTCAAAACCACAACATACGTAATTACCGAGTTTTTACCAACGTTCTCCACAAACTTTCTGATTTTATTTATCATTTTAAATCACCCGTTTTTTTACTATATTATGAAAATTATATAGCATTTATCATAAATATTTTTACATATATACTGCGAGTAACTGTAAACAATTTTTCAGTCTAAAAAATCTTTCTATAACAATTTTGTTATGTTTTAGTAAATAATAAGGACTTCCACTATCCAACTTAATTTTGGTCAAATTAGCGAAAGTCCTTTATTTTGCAGTTTTCAAAAATCACTGTCTTACTTGCAAGTCTTCGGCAAAAGAGCTGTTATATTTGAGCATACTCTTTCGGACAATCTTAATTACTTCCACAGATTCATCAGCCTTTTTTATTGTTTCAGAAATTGCTTTTCTTACCCTTTGCTTCATCTTTTTTTGCCTAAGTTCAACAAGACCTTTTTCGATGTCGGTAATATTTTGAAGGTATTGTCCATAGACACTTTTGGAAAATTCCACATCTTGTACATCATTAAAAAAAATCTCTCTAACGAAAGTAAGCAGTTTAGCAGACTGATTTATTGTATTTTTCTTGCCCATAAGACCAAATGAGCCCACAACAGCAATAGTTCCATCGAATATTCCTGCTCCCTGCCGCAATTGCTCAGATATACATATTGATAAAGTAACCGCTTATAACGGTAAGTTTATATCTGCCAATATAATGTACCATTTATTTTATCAATAATGACATTACTTAAATTTCCTTTGTTTTCAACAACTCATACAGTTATTTGCCACCGTATTTACTATCCACGCGGATGTAAATATTATAAATATCAAGCATAAGTTTTCAAAACATTACAGTTTCTTCATAACATCAAAAATTCATCCAGCATGTATGCCCCATCCATGCCTAAATTTTTTTCTTTGAACACCATGAAACAGCGGTACATCCTACCCACCTGTGACTGCCATTGACGACCAAGTTTTAGCTTTGTCTTACTGTTGTCACCATCAAGATAATCACCTTTGGCTTCAATCAGCACCAGTTTGCCGGATTTCGTCATAACCATAAAATCCGGATAATGGTTTATAAACGCATTCAGACGGAATCCTTTTCTTTCGATGATTCTATGCCACCACTTGATATTATCCAAACAGACAACCATGTCAATCAGACTATGCTCAAAAATGTTCATGTCATCCCGTTCCGCTTCATACAAAGAATACGGTATGGCATCCGTGGTCTGAGCCGGTGTAATAACGCTTGGAAAAGCATAAGATTCCTTACAGATTACTTTTCCGCTGTCCAGCAATTTATAAAATTGCCGTTCCCTATAAATATTTTCATGAGATTCGATTTTCTGCCGGATTTTTCCGGCGTAAACAGGTATGGCCGTCTCCATCGCCGCCAATTCATCCTCTGTCATATTCTGAATAATGCGGTGCACATAATCGTTTATTTCAGATGAAGCATAACGATTATTCTTGTTAATCTGATTACAAATCATATCTGTACACTGCTGGATTTTCTTATCCTGAGGCAGCTTGGCAAGATACTCACGGATATATTCACTTTCGCTCTTGCTTGCACGCTTGTATTTTGGAACAGCTTCACCTTCTTCTTGTATATCAACATGGTACATTTCTCCTGTTGCTAACTCAAAACTGATCTGTGCATCCTGCCCGCTCAAAGAAAATCCCTCCGAAAGATGTTCCGGCTCCAAAAGCTCATCATCCCCAAATAAATCAGGCACGGATTTCATAAAAAACTGAGGGATACGGAGATTTTTTGCTTCTTCTCTGAATTGCGGTTGGATCTTATTCTGTTTCAGCATATCACCCAGTTCGCCTCCCGTAAATCCCGCATTCGCATCATCGGCAATTACCGATTCATAAGCCTGCGCCGCTTCTGCGGCTTCCTGTTCCATTACTGCCGCCGCCGAATTTTCAGATATATTAGATGTTTCAAGTGCTGCTTTCACTTCCTCCGGCACAATGTCATCAAAAATATCGTTCTGCACCTCATAGTTCTGTGACTCCAGCTGTATCGGAAGTTCCTCTTGTACATATTCATGCTTAGGCTCAGAGGGTGCATAAGCTTCTGTATTTTCGCCTACCCGATAATCCCTACGGCTGAATCCGGCTTTGTTTAAGCCTTTTACAATGTTCTCCAACGTGGCACGGAAATCATTTGAACATGTAAGAACATAAGATGTGTTGAGCAATGGCAGCGAGTGCTGCTTTGCATATGGCTGCCGCAAAATTCGACCTAATATCTGCTCAACATGTGGTAATGGAGCTTATCGAGGACTGCATCCGTGAGAATGCACACGTTGCTCTCGACTAGGCAGAATACCAGCAACACTACGATTCCCTTGTAGAACGCTTCGATAAGGCAAAAACCCGACACACCGAGGTCTCAAGCCTCATCACCTAGCTGCAGACACGGCACCAGCAAATCGAGATGTATCTGGAGCAGCTACAGAAACGGGATTTGCTTACGGAATTCCGAGATGAAGATTGGTTCTCAATGGTCGATTACATGACTATTGCAGCCAATGATGACATCACAGTCAAATTTAAAGACGGGACTGAAATCAGAGCGTAAGCGACATGAAAAAGGTCTCCTGACCATTGTGGTTGTGAACCCACCCCTGTCAAGTAGACAGAGCAAATAACAAAAGAATTATGTATA
>JAJQFU010000031.1 GCA_021200955.1 Clostridiales bacterium
CTTTAATATAATACTAATTTATTGTTAATTTGTCTGTGATTTTTTATTAATTTCATTCTGCTTAAATTAAGCTTAAAGAAATTCGTCTTTTCGGGATTTCTTTAAGCTTTAAAATTTTTAAATCTTATCGGGCGGGAGTGAACTCTTTTGAAAAACATTTTGAAAAAAATTAAAGGTTTGGCGTCAAAGCTTATACCCAAAAACAAAATTTTGAGAATAGTTATAATAATTATAATTATTGCCCTTATTGCAGGCTTAATAGGCTACCGTAAAATTGCTTCAAACAGAGGCGGCGGTATGGGCGACATGCGGCAAATGGGTCTTTTCGAAAATGTATCCACAATGGACTTAAGCGAAACAGTCACAGCCTCGGGCACAGTTCTTTTAGAGGATGAAATAGAGGTTTATGCCGAAGGCGAAACAAACAAGATTAAGTCTATTTTGGTTGAAGAGGGCGACGAGGTAACAGTCGGCGAGCTTCTTGTGGAATATGACGTAGACGACACAAAGGAGGATTTGGAAAACCAAATCAGAGACTTAAAGCGTGACATAGAAAGCAGCGAGCTGAGCCTTAAAAACCTGTCTCTTGCTGCAGAGGGCAGCGACCTTGAAAAGCTTGAAAACGCAGTAACAACGGCTGAAATAAGCCTTGAAGAAGCCAAGGTCACCTACAATTCATACACAACAAAGCTGTCTCAGCAGCAGACGGCTATCGACAATGCCCAAAAGGACGTTGACAACGCCCAAAAGGACTATGACAATGCTTTGGTGCTTTCCGAAGTGGGCGGCGTTTCTCAAACAGAGCTTGACGATTATGAATATACACTTAAAAAGGCAAACGACACTCTGACAGAAGCAAATGATTCATATCAGGATCTTTTGGACGAACAGGAAAACGCACGCTTAAAGGTTCTTTCCGCTGAAAATTCATTAAGCGAAGCAAAATCGGCTTTATATGACGGGCAAAATCCCCTTGCCTCCGAAAGCTCCAAAATTTCATATGAACAGCAAAAGCTTAACCTCGAAGCCTTAAAGGACAGCCTTTCGGACTATGAAAAGGACTTAGACGAGCTTGTTTATTATACATATGCTTCTGTTTCGGGAAAGGTAACGGAGGTTTGTGTAGACGAGGGAACATACACCGAGGAAAACACTGTTATTCTCTATGTTGCGGATTTCAACAATCTTATAGTCAGTGCAAACATTGAAGAATATGACGCTCCTCTTTTGGCTTTGGGTCAAAAGGTAACAATGACCTCCGACGGCTTGGAGGACAAGGTTTACACAGGCACAATAACCAAGATTTCACCCAGCGCAGACGACACAACAACCAATATGGGTACTGAGACAACTGTTCCCATAGAAATATCCGTAGACAATCCCGACGGAATTTTAAAACCGGGCTACAGCCTTGACCTTGAAATTACAACAAAGGAGTCCTCCGACCTGCTTATGATAAGCTCCTCCGCAGTTAATAAGGACGAGGACGGCACCTCATGGGTTTACAAAATAAGTCAGCAGAACAATCTTGAAAAAACCGTTATAGAAACAGGGGAAGCAAGCGACGCATATATAGAAGTTATATCGGGACTTAACGAAGGGGACAGAATACTTGTTTCCGCCCCGGAAGGAACGGAAGAGGGTATGACCGTTGAAGAGGTTATGGCTCTTTACAGCGAAATGACGGCGGAGAATGACAGCGGAGACAGTGCTCCTTCCGCAGAACAAAACGGAGATATGGGAGGTATGAGGCAGAATGATAGAAATAACGGGTCTAACCAAATGTTACCGTCAGGGGGCTTTGGAGGTGGTGGCGCTCAGGGAGGTGGACCTATGGGTCGATAAAGGCGAGTTCGTTTCCATAATGGGTTCCTCCGGCTCTGGAAAGTCCACAATGATGAATATTTTAGGCTGTCTCGATAAGCCCACAGAGGGAACGTATATTTTGGACGGCATAGATATTTCAAAAACTCCCGACAAAATGCTTTCCGAAATAAGAAATAAAAAAATAGGCTTTGTTTTTCAGTCATTTAATCTTCTGCCGAAGCTTACGGCTCTTGAAAATGTGGAGCTGCCTATGCTTTATGCCGGTGCGCCTGCTGCCGAAAGGCACAAAAGGGCAAAAGAGGCTCTCAACATTGTGGGCTTAAGCGACAGAATTAAGCACAAGCCCAACGAAATGTCAGGGGGTCAGCGGCAAAGAGTGGCTATTGCCAGGGCATTGGTCAACAACCCTGCCATAATTTTAGCCGACGAGCCTACGGGAAATTTGGACTCAAAGTCTACATTTGAAATTATAGATATATTTAAAAGGCTCAATGAAGAAGGGTCAACAATAGTAATGGTTACTCATGAGCCCGACGTAGCGGCTCACACAAAGCGGATTGTAACCTTTAAGGACGGACGCACAATCAGCGACCGCCCTGTTGAAGAAGAGTTTAAGGATGTGAATGTATAATGCCCATAGGCGAAAACATAAAATCGGCGTTTAAAAACGTGCTTTCAAACAAAATGAGAACATTTTTGACTATGCTGGGCATAATCATAGGCATAGCCTCAGTTATTGCGATTTTTTCAATAGGCAACGGCTCACAGGCTGAAATCGAAGAGCAATTTGACAGCTTGGGCGTGGGCAGAATGACAATCTCCTTAAGAAACAATTCCCCCCGTCAAATGTTTTCTTCAAATGCCCTGACTTTAGACGATTATGAGCTTTTGAAGGACACAGAAGGGGTTAAGTATATGTCTCCCACATATTCATCCAGTAATTGTTATGTGAAGCTTCTTGACCCCAAAGAGACAAATACAGCTTCAATAACAGGTGTGGGGGCAGACTATTATGACATAATGTCCCCTACTCTTCTTTACGGCAGCTACATAAGCCAAACGCAGATTGACGAAAAAAGCAAGGTTGCGGTAATAACAAACACCACCGCCAACAAGGTTTTCGGCTACTGTTCAAACGCCGTAATAGGCGAAAAAATAAGCCTTAAATCATGGAAGGGTTCTCAAAAATACACAGTAATAGGCATAGTTAAGGACGAAAGCGAGGCTGCGTCTTCACAGTATGCGGACGAATACCCCGAAAGCATAGTTATACCCATATCCACAGCCCAGAGACTTTTTAACCAAAAAAATCTCACTAATATAACTCTGACGGCTGAATACCCCGACAACACAGACGAGCTTTCAGAAAGAATTATAGCTATTCTTGACGAGGAACACAACACATCGGAAATGTATAACTGCGAGTCTACAACAGCTCAGCTTGAAGCTATGAACGAGGTAACGGGAACAGTCACCCTTTTAATAAGCGGCGTCGCCGCCATATCTCTTATTGTAGGGGGTATAGGGGTTATGAACATAATGATGGTAACCGTAACGGAAAGAACAAGAGAAATAGGCATAAGAAAGTCAATCGGGGCTAAAAACTCAGATATTATGCTTCAGTTTGTAATTGAAGCCATAATTTTGACTTCCTTAGGAGGTCTTTTGGGAATAGCCTTCGGCTGGGCGGCCGGGCTTATAGCCGGGCATATTTTGGGTATGTCAAGCGTGGTTTCCGTAAGCTCCGTAATTTTGGCTGTCGCCATATCAAGCGCCATAGGCATAATTTTCGGCGTATATCCGGCACGAAAAGCAGCTCTCTTAGACCCTATTGAAGCACTGCGCTATGAATAATTTTTAAATCTGTATCTAAAATCATAATTGCCGCCGTCAAGCTGTTTGATCTCATCAAAGCTTTGACTGCGGCAGTTTATTTGGAATTAATTTCTCTATATCTTAAACCTTTATAACCTAACGCTAATTATTTGCAGCAGCCATTCGCCATTCCTAAAATTAACTGTTCAAACCGCAAAAAGGTTTGATTTTGCTTTTGCAATATGCTATACTTATGTCAAAGCTTACAGTTTTTTAAAATTTTAGGAAAGGAGATATTTTTATGAAGGGCAAAATTTGTTTATTAACGGCTGCCTCAATGCTTTTGGGTGCATTTTCGGTTAATACATTTGCGGAAGAAAGCAATGTGACGGCTAAAGAAAGCTATTCCTTTAACTTTGTTAAGGAAGAAGCGGCTGAGGCGGTTAATTTGAACGACGGAAAGATTCCCCTTTATTCAAAGGAGACGGGCTACGGCTTTGTAGATGAAACAGGGGCTATGCCTGCAAGGAGCCTTGACACCTCAAAAATCACATGGAGCGAAACAGAGGGCTTCAGAGTAACTGAAAACGGAACAGGCAAGTATCTTTCAGACTTAAACAGCTCAAACTATAACTACGGCGGTTTGGTTTTCAGAGTTGACGTTGGGGAAGCCGGAGGCTACAAGGTTAAGGTTGAGGTTTCCGACAGCAAATTCGGTACAGGTGAGGTTTCTAAGGGGAAGGCAAGCAAAAATACATATGTGGCTCTTTCCGGTATGCAGGCGACGAGGCTTACCTCAACTGCCGCATGGGACTCAGCAGGCATTGTAGCGGCGCAGCACAAGGCAAAATGGACAGGCGACAGCACATGGGAATTTGAATTTGTTACAGGCGAGCCCTATATTAAAGTAGAGGTAGAGCCTACGGAAATGGGAACCGCAAAAAAGCCCCAAAGCGTAGGCATTAAATCAATCAGCATAGAAAAAATTGAAAATAATACAGTTTCTTCAACCACTATACCCACAGTTTTCGTTTTGGGCGACTCTACTCAAAAGACTTATACCTTCGAAGAAGCGGGAATGAGCGGCTGGGGGCAGATTATAGGCTCAATGTTCGACAAAAACAAGGTCAGGGTTATAAACTATTCTATGGGCGGCAGGTCTATGAAGAATATGTTTAATGAAGGCAGATTTAACGACATTCTTCTGACTGCCAAACCCGGCGACTATATTATGCTTCATTCCGCTCACAATGACGAGTCCACCGGCGACTCAAACGGCCCCGAAGCAAGATTTGGCAGAGGCTCAACCACAGCTTATTATGAGAGATGGCTTAACGATATTTATATTCCGGCAATGCTTTCAAGAGGGATTACGCCGATTTTGGTTACCCCTATGACAAGAACCTCAAACGGCGAGTGGAAAAAGAGCGGCTTCAGCCCCGACTCACCTTCGCTTATGAAGAAAGCGGCTGAAAACAACAGTGCGGTTCAGGTTGTTGACCTTTATGAAGGCTCAAAGGCTTATGTAGAAGAAATCGGCGCAAATACAGCCAATGCTATTTATATGGGCATCGAAGCAGGAGAGTCTCCCGGCAAAACAAACTCAGGCTCTTATGCAAACGGTCACCCGGATAAAAAAATCGACGGAACACACTATAAGGAAGCTTTGGCTAAGGTTTGGTGTAAGATAATCTGCGAGGATATTTACAGCCAAAGAAATGACAATGAAACAATGTCGGCTCTTTTCTCATATTTTGATGAGGATACGGCGGCTGCCTGTGAAAGCGGAGACTGGTCGGCTGTTTTCCCCGAATGGACGGACGACGTAACCTTTGCTTATAACGGCGACGGAACCCCCGAAAACGACCCGGCTTATTACAGAAACCAAATAGAAAAGCTTCTTCAGCTGGGAGTTATGGAAAAGACAAACGGCAACAACTTCGAACCCCTTAAAGGCATAACAGCAAATGATTTTATATCTTCACTTTGCGCTGTTTGGTGTCTTGATGTAAAGGATTTTGAAAGCTTTTACGGCACAGAGGTTTTGACAAGAGAAAAAATGGCGGCTGTTGTGCTTAAGGGCTATGAGCTTAGATTCGGCTATGATGAGGACGGAGACTTCAATAAGCCCGCCTATATGACAGACTATAACGGAACCACCGTTACCCCCGACGACCCCAACTATGACCCTAACTTAACAGGGGAAGAAGCTCAGTATTATCCCCTTGCAGGCTGGGGCGTTATAACCGATAAGGACGATATTGACCCCGAATATGCGGAAGCCTTTGAAACTGTCTATAATTTAGGGCTTATGAGAAGCGAAAAGGGTATTACACGAGGTGTAATGATAAACGGAATGGAAATAGAGCCTAAGGCAGAGGTCACAAGAGCAAAGGCGGCTAAGATGCTTTGGTTTTTGTGGGTTTTAGGTCAGGAGGACGTTAAGAAGGAAAATCAGATTTTAACAGTTACCCCCGACGGTGTAAATTATGAAGCGCCTGTTTATACGCCTATAAATTAATCCATTGAGTAACCGGCGTGCCGGCTCCCTTTGACAGAAACTGAGATTATCCAAAATCATAGATTTGGTTATATAAAGCAAAAATACAGCCCATTTTTCTTCAGCGAGAAAATATGGGCTGTATTTTTTATAATTATTTTTCGGATTTTTCACAAGCCAGAGCCAAAACCTTATTGCTTCTGTCTAAAAAGTCGGTCAGTTCCTCAGCGGAAAGGGGTCTGTGGCTCATAGCAGCCAAGTCATAAACCTGTTTAACCACAAGCTCTATATTTTCCTTATCGTTTTCGTCTAAGCCAAGAAGCAGCTTTATAACGTTGTTGTCGGCGTTCAAAATAAGGGTTTCTGCCATAGGCATATCGCCGCCAAAGCCGTAAAGCTTAGACATTTCCATCATTCTGCGGGACTGCTCAGAAAGCTCGATCATAGCGGAAACATTGTCTGCCTTAAGCTTTTCAACCTTAACTGTCAGGCTTTCCTTGCCCAAAACGTCCTTAAAAAGCTTTTCAAGCTTGTCGGCTGTGTCCTTGTCGGCGTCTCCCGACTTCAAGACCTCGTTTACGTCGGAGTCTATTCTCAAGAACTGAACGCCCTCGTTATACATTTCCATATAATTTACATAAGGCACGTCAATCTGATTATCCAAAACAACAGCTTCAAGGTCGTTTTCCTTAAACATACTTACATACTGAGCCTGCTGTTTTTCGTCGCTGACATAAAATACCTTCTTTTCGGTTTTGGCTTCGTTTGCTTCGAGATATTCATTAAGGGTTTTATAGCCGCCGTTAATTGAGCGGTAAATCAGCGAGCCCTTAACCTTTTCGTAGAAGTCCTTGTCTCTCAAACAGCCGTATTTAATGAAGGTGTTAATATCCTCCCAGTTGGTTTCGTAGGCTTCTCTGTCCTTCTTGAAAAGCGAATTAAGCTTGTCGGCAACCTTTTTAACGATGTATTTTGAAATTTTGCCGACATAGCCGTCATTCTGAAGGAAGCTTCTGCTGACGTTAAGAGGCAGGTCGGGGCAGTCGATTGTGCCCTTAAGAAGAAGCAGAAACTCGGGAATAACCTCTTTAATATTATCCGCAATAAACACCTGGTTGTTATAAAGCTTAACCTGACCCTCGATTGCGTCAAGCTCTCTCTTAAGCTTGGGGAAGTACAGAATGCCCTTAATCTTAAAGGGATAATCCATATTCAGATGAATCCAAAACAGAGGGTCGTTAAAGTCTGTGAAAACCTTGTGATAGAAGCTCTTATATTCCTCGTCTGTACAGTCGCCCGGGTTTTTAAGCCAAAGAGGGCTTACATCGTTTACGGGCTCGTGCTTTTTCTCCTCAGCCTCTGTTACTCCCTCTGAGCCTTCCTTAATTTCTTCCGTTGCGGCTTCTGCGGCTTCCTTTCTCTGTTCGTCTAAATCCTCAAAATAGATTTCAACAGGCATAAAATAGCAGTATTTAGTCAAAATTTCTTTAAGCTTATAGGGGTTTAAAAACTCCTTGCTTTCTTCGCTTATGTGAAGGATGATGTCAGTACCTCTTTCGGTTCTGACGCCCTCGTCAAGCTCAAACTCTATGCCGCCGTCACAGCTCCAGTGGGCGGGCTTTGCACCCTCGACATATGAAAGGCTGTCGATTTCAACTCTTTCCGCAACCATAAAAGCGGAATAAAAGCCCAAGCCGAAATGACCTATAATGTCGTTTTCTCCGCCGATTTGGTCTTTATATTTTTCGATAAATGAGTTTGCTCCCGAAAAAGCAATTTGATTTATATATTCTTTTATTTCATCGGCTGTCATACCGATGCCGTTGTCTGAAACGGTGATTGTTTTATTTTCCTTATCCAGACTTACGGTAATTTTATAGGCGCCCTTGTCCTCGGCTTCGCCCATAGTCACCAGCTTTTTAAGCTTGTTTACGGCGTCGCAGCCGTTTGAAACAAGCTCTCTTAAAAAAATATCCGTGTCGGAATAAAGCCATTTTTTAATAATAGGCAATAAATTTTCACTGTTAATGGAAAGACTTCCCTTTTCCATAAATAATCACTTCTTTCTTTAAAATCCAATAATTATTTTTTATGTATCTGAAAAAACATACGAATAATTTTTTTCAAAGTTTAATTCTAAGACAGATTTAATAAAAATTTCACAATTCAGAAGCTTCGCAGTCATAGCCCAGCTTTAACAAAAACTTTTTAATATAACCGTCCCAGACTCTGTCAACCTCTTTATCCAATGTGAATTTTTTTTGCGAGCTGCCTGTTAAAAAGGTTACGCTGTCATTTTCAAAGCTTATTGTCAGGTGAAGAGAAGCTGCGTTTTCGTGAATTAAAGCGAGCTTATCCTCAGGAAGAGCCAAAACCGTTCTGAAAACCTTCGGCTTAATTTTCCCTTTAACAAGGGCAAATGCGTAGGGCTTAAGCTCCGACCAAAGGCAATAGTCTCTTTCCTGCTTTTCGGGCAGAAAGTCGGGGTTAATTTTTCCGTCTGTTTCAAATTTTGCAGCAGAAAAAACCTCCATATGCTTCACCCCGTAGAAGTCAAAGGCGGTTCCTTTCAAAAATTCATTCATAAAGGTTTTTATCTGCGAACCCTTGATACAAAGCTTTATCATTTTAAAGCTCTACTCTCTCGGCGTCTGCCCAAATTCTTTCAAGATTATAAAAATCTCTGCTTTCTTCATCGAAAATATGAACCACAATATCATTAAAGTCCAATAAAATCCAGTTTTTGTTGCCTGAGCCTTCTGTGCCTATTTTGGCAATTCCGGCTTTATACATAGCCTCTTCAACACTGTCTGCCATAGCCTTCATCTGATTGGGGTTCTTAGCACTTGCAATAATGAAATAATCGGCAATTGGGGTCAGTTCGCCTATATTCAAAACCACAATATCCTTAGCAAGCTTGTCGTCAAGAGCCGCTGCGGCTGCCTTTACACCTTCGAAAATCTTTTCCTTACTCAAATTTGTTCCTCCTGTTTTGTTTTCTTATAAAATTCATATGCTTCCAAAGACAGGGGATGAATAGCCCTGTCCTTTTTTCCTCTGTTAAAATAAATTGTCTGATTTAACGCTTCGGCAATCGCCGATTTTAAATCATAATAAGCCAATTTCCTGATTTTGTCAAGCCCTTCATAAGGGGTTCTGTTGGGTTCAATCATATCCGCCAAATAAACAATTATTTCGAGACTGCTCATATCGGCTCTTCCCGTCGTGTGATATTTTATTGCATTTAAAATGTCACTATCCTCAATGCCGTATTCATATTTTGCAACGGCTGAACCTAAAAAGGGGTGAATTAAATCCGGCTGGCTTTTCAAAACTTCGTCAAGCTCAACACCGTATTTTTCACACAGTGCAAAGGTTTTTTCCCTGTCGAAATTTTTGGCACAGTCGTGAAGCAGCCCGGCAATATAAGCCTTTTTTTCGTCCTCGCCGAAAATTTTGGCAAGCTCCGCACTTGTTTCCGCTACTCCTAATGTGTGAATATAGCGGCTTTCCTTAAGCTCCGTTCTGAGCCGCCTTTTAATGGCTTTTCCTTCGGGAAAAGGCTCTTTTTTGCAGCCGTAAAGCCCCTTTTCTTCTATATATTTTACAACACAGTCCGGGGTCATATATTTGACGGAACTTCCCGATTTTATTTTTTCTCTAATGTCCGTTGAGGAAATGTTAAGTCTGGGGCTTTCAATGTATTTTATGTCCGCTCCGAAATTATCCTCAAGAAATTTTATTCTTTCAGCAACCTTTTTCTCTTTAAAGCCCGGTCTGCCTACCGCCGCAAAGGAACAAAGCTTAAAAAGCTTGTCAGCCTTTTTCCACTTGTCAAGCTCTGCAAGGGAATCTGCCCCTACGATAAAATAAAACTCCGTTCCTTCGGGGTATATTTTCAAAAGCTCCTTAACAGTGTCGATTGAATAGCTTTTTCCCTCTCTTTGCCCCTCTATATCCGAGCCTTCGAAAAACTCGTTGTCTGAAATCGCCAAGCAAACCATCGCAAGCCTGTCATTAAATTCCGCAAATGCCCCTTCGTCCTTAAAGGGCTGTCTTGCGGCAGGTATAAACAAAACTTTGTCAAGCCCCAGACTTTCGCTGACCCTTTCGGCTATTAAAAGATGACCTGTATGAACAGGGTCGAATGAACCGCCCATAATTCCTATTTTCTTAATCATAATAAAATCTCCATAAAAAATCCGCCGCTTCCTCTGCGTAGTCTATGCCTATGCGTTTTGCGGCTTTTATATCTTCTTTTTTTATCTGCTCCCCTTCGGCAATATAAATTTCGTCGGAGAGACAGCTTATTCCGTTAAAGCTTTTGTCTATTTTAAGCGCCATACAGACCTTTCCCGGACCGTCAAGAAGATGCTTTTTTCTGTAAGGGGTAAGGCTTTCATATTTCTCGCCGAACCTGTTAAGGCTTAAAATGTCCCTGTCGCCGGAAGGCTTTCCTCCTCTTATTAAAACGCCGCAGGGGCAGTCTGCCTTTTCGGTGATGACGTTAAGGCAGTAATACATTCCGTAAATCAAATAGACATAGAAAACGCCGCCTTCACAGAAAAGAGTTTCAGTCCGTTTTGTCCTTTTGCCGCCGTAGGCGTGGCACGCCTTGTCAACTGCGCCTATATAGGCTTCGGTTTCGGTTATTATAATTTCCGCATTTCCGCAGACGAGCTTCTTGCCCAAAAGCTCCTTTGCGGCTGTGAGAGTGTCCTTTAAATAAAATTCCTTTCTTAGCTTTTGCATAAAAACCTCCCCTAAGTACATTTAGATTATAAACAATTTAAAGGTTTACGTCAAGAGTGCATAGAAAAATATAGTATTTACAAATAAAAACGGGCATAAGCTTTATTAACACCCCCTAAGGGGTTTTTATATGGAAAAGTCAAAAATAATTAAGGGTGCATTTATTTTGACCCTTGCCAACATAATAACCAGAATTTTGGGCTTCGTCTACCGGGTTTGTATGGCTGACCTTATAGGGGCTGAGGGAATGGGGCTTTATCAGCTTATAACCCCTGTCTATATGCTTGTGTGGAGCATTTCCTCCTCGGGCTTTTCAACGGTTATTTCAAAGCTTTCAGCCTCGGAGACTGCCTGCGGAAGAAGCTCTTCGGTTATTCTTAAAATTTCCTGTGTGCTTTCGGGGCTGACTGCTGCCATTCTTTCTCTGATTGTTTTCAAAAATTCATTTTTTATTGCGGAAAGGCTTTTGGGGGATGCAAGAACAGCCCTTTCTCTGCGGCTTTTGTGCTTCTGCTTTCCCTTTATGGCTTTGGGCTCCTGCATTAGAGGGTGGTTTTTCGGAATGCAGAACTCATTTCCTCCGGCGGCAAGCCAGGTTGTAGAGCAGGTCAGCCGAATGACAATAATTTTTCTTATAGGAGGCTTGCTTATTCCCAAGGGTATAGAATATGCCTGTGCCGCAGCTGTTACGGGTATGGCGGTAGGTGAGATTGTCTCCTGTATTTACATAGCAATAAGCTTTCTGACAGGCTTAAAGGGCTTTAAGCATAAAAAAAGCCTTAGGGCTTCTTTGGCTCTGAAGCTGATTTTAATTTCAGTTATTCCCCTGACGCTAAACCGCCTGACCTCGTCTCTGCTTTCCGCTCTTCAAAACGTGCTAATTCCCTCAAGGCTAATGGCTTTCGGCTTGTCTAAAACCGCCGCTGTCAGTGAGTTCGGCAGATTAAGCGGAATGGCTATGCCCCTTCTTATGTTTCCCTCATCCTTTTTGACTGCGGTTTCAATTACAATAGTTCCGGCAATTTCCGAAAGCTTTGCAAAAAGGCAGATGAGGTCTGTGCGCCGAACCATAGAAAAATCGATTTTGTTTTCCTCCGTTACGGGCTTCGGAGCAGCGGCTCTTTTTACGGCTCTGCCCTCGCAGATAAGCGTTCTTGTTTACGGAGAGGGTTCGATTTCAGGGCTTTTGTTTATGCTGGGCTTTTTATGCCCCTTTATGTACCTTAATGTTATGACAACGGGAATTTTAAACGGAATGGGTGAACAGACCCCTATTTTTATAAACGGTCTTGCGGGGTCGGCGGTGTGTCTCGGCTTTGTGTGGTTTGCTGTTCCCAAGCTGGGCATCGGCGGCTGTATTTTGGGCAGTCTTTTTTCTATGATTATAACCTGCGGCTTGAATATTTTGCATCTTATTAAAAAAGCCCCTTTTTCGCCTGATTTGTTAAGCCTTGTTTTAAAGCCCTTGCTTTGCGCTCTGCTTTCCGCGCTTATGACCGCCGGTCTTTCAAATCGTTTGGGCGGTATGCCCCCGAAAACGTCGGCGTTGGTTCTGTGCCTTTTTCTGACAGGCGCATATTTTCTTCTGCTTTTGGCTTCGGGAGCAATAAAAAAAGAAGATATCAGAAGCCTGCTTTTGCAAAGCCGTTAAAATTGAAGCAATTGTTCGGTGATATACAAGGCAAGAACCTTTTTCAAGGACTTTACACAGATTTTTTGGGGGTTTTGCACAGATATTCTTGACAAAGACGAAAAAATTCGTTATCATTTACATTAAAAAAAATGTTATACTATAATATGAAGAGTTTCGGCTGATTACATTAAGAATATAAGTTACAGAATATATAAGGTGATGAAATGAAAACAAAATTTAAAAAGCCCTGCGGCGGCTGCGGAAAGGGTATCGGCGGTCAGGCTATAGTCGAGGGTGTTATGATGAAGGGCAAGACGGAATATGTTATTGCCGTTCGTGACGTAGAAAAAAAGACAATTAAAGTTGAAAAGACAAAAACAAAGCCTTATGACAAGCGAAACAAGATTTTAAGGCTGCCTCTTATAAGAGGGGTTATTTCCTTTGTGGAAAGTCTTGTTGTGGGAATGAAGGTTATTACACGCTCTGCGGAGCTGGCAGGGCTTGAGGACATAACCGAGGATCTTAAAGACGAGGAAATGAGCAAATTCGAAAAGTGGCTTACGGAAAAGCTGGGCGACAAGCTCACAACGGTTATTTTGACCCTTTCCGTAATCATTTCGATAGTCCTCTCAGTAGGTCTTTTTATGGTTCTGCCTGTTTTGGTAAGCTCCTTCTTAAACATCTTTTTAAATTTGGGAACATGGGCTTTGGGCATAATAGAGGGCTTCGTGCGTATTGCCATATTCCTGTTTTATATAGGCTTAACCTCACTTATTAAGGATATAAAGCGGCTCTATCAGTATCACGGAGCGGAACACAAAACAATAAACTGCTTTGAAAACGGCGAAGAGCTTACGGTTGAAAACGTACGTCAATATACAAGACTTCATAAACGCTGCGGAACAAGCTTTTTGTTTTTGGTTATGATAATAAGTATGATAGTATTCTTGTTTTTGAGAACAGATGTGGTTCTTTACAGAATACTTTCGAGAATAGTTTTTGTTCCCCTTGTAGCCGGTCTTTCCTACGAGGTTATTAAGTGGGCAGGCAAAAACGATAATATTTTGGTAGACATTGTTTCGGCTCCGGGAAAGGCTGTTCAGCTTATAACCACAAAAGAGCCTGACGATGAAATGATTGAAGTGGCTATTGCCTCATTAAAAGGCGTATTGGAGGATGAACCCGAATGATAAGCCTTAAATCTAAAACAGTTAAAGACCTTTTAAGGGAAATGACGGCTCTTTTTAAAGAGAACGGTGCCGAAGATGCGGCTCTTGACGCTTCCCTGATTTTAATGCGTCAGCTGGGCTTCAGCCGAACGGAGCTTTACACTAAGGACGACTACTGCCCCGATGAAAACCAAATGAGAAAAATAGACTATTGGACAGAGAAGCACGCAGAGGGCTGCCCTATTCAATATCTTTTGGGTAAATGCGAGTTTATGGGGCTTACAATAAAGGTTCAGGATATGGTACTTATACCCAGACCCGACACGGAGACCCTTGTTGAAACGGTTTCCGAAATTATAAAAGAAAAGAGCTGCAAAACAGGGCTTGATTTGGGAACAGGCAGCGGCTGTATCGCCGTAAGCCTTTCAAGCTTAAACAAAGGCTTAAAAATGACAGCAAGCGATATTTCTCTCCGCCCTATATTTATTGCGGAGCAGAACGCAAAGGATCACAAAGCCGACATAAACTTTGTTTTAAGCGACCTGTTTGAAAACATAGATGGAAAGTTTGATTTTATAGTGTCAAACCCTCCCTACATTCCCACAGAGGTTATTCCCACCCTTGAAAAGAATGTTAAAAATTACGAAGCCGCAACAGCCCTTGACGGGGGCAAAGACGGCTTAGACTATATCAGAAAAATAATCGAACAAGCCCCCTCTTATTTAAACCCCGGCGGTCTTTTGGCTTTTGAAACAGGCTATGACCAAAGAGAAGCTGTGGACGCTCTTTTTAAAGCCGCCGGATATAAAAACATAAACCACAAAAATGACTTAGGCGGCAGACACAGAGTGTCCTGGGGCTTTGTTTAAAAAGGTTTAGGAAGGTTTTGACTTATGTTTGAAAGCATTGGGGAAATAGAGAAAAAATATAATGACCTAACCCTTAAAATAGGCGACCCCGACATAATTGCGGACAACGCCCTTTGGCGTGACTTAATGAAGGAACACAGCACCTTAGAGCCTATTGCCTTAAAATACAGAGAATATAAAGACCTTTTGACCTCAGAAGAGGAAATTAAGGAAATGCTCGGCGAAAAAAATGACGAGGACTTTAAAGCCCTTTTAAAAGAGGAGCTTTCGGAAACTATTTCGTCCATCGAAAAAACCTCCGAAGAGCTTAAAATACTTCTTCTGCCCAAAGACCCCAACGACGATAAAAACGTCATTGTGGAAATAAGAGGCGGCGCAGGAGGAGACGAAGCCAACATTTTCGCAGGAGATCTTTTCAGAATGTATTCAAAATACGGCGAAAGGTCGGGCTTTAAATCGGAAATATTGACGGCTAACCCCGGAGATATGGGCGGCTTTAAGGAAGTCACCTTTATGGTTAAGGGAAAGGGCGCATATTCAAGGCTTAAATTCGAAAGCGGAGTTCACAGGGTTCAGCGTGTACCGGAGACGGAATCGGGAGGAAGAATACACACCTCCACCGTTACCGTTGCGGTTCTTCCCGAAGCGGAGGAGGTAGACGTTAAGCTTGACCCCAAGGACTATCACTTTGACGTTTTCAGAGCCTCCGGCAACGGCGGTCAGTGTGTAAACACCACCGACTCCGCAGTCCGTCTGACCCACCACCCCACAGGCATAGTTATATCATGTCAGGACGAAAAAAGTCAGAGAATGAACAAGGAAAAAGCTCTCAAAATTTTGATGAGCAAGCTATATAAATTGGAACAGGACAAGAAACAAGCAGAAATCGACGAAGAACGTCACCGTCAGGTAGGCACGGGTATGAGGAACGAAAAAATAAGAACATACAACTACCCTCAAAACCGTGTTACCGACCACCGCTGCGGTCTTACCATCCACCGTCTCGATCAGGTTTTAAACGGCGATTTGGATGAAATTATAGACAACCTTATAACGGCTGACAGAAGCAAAAAGCTGGGAGAAACGGCTTAAAGCCGCCCTAAGCTTCCGCCACAACCAATGAAAGGAGAAATTTAAAAAATGCAAATTAATAAGGAAGTATTTAAAAAACAGCTTACCGAAAACGTAAAAACCCTTACAAGAAAAACCATTGAAAAGGCAAGCCCTCACGAAATGTATCAGGCTCTTGTTTTTACAATCAGAGACTATGTAACAGATAAGTGGATTGCAACCCACGACAAATATGACGAAACGGGCTGCAAAATTGTCTACTATCTTTCAATGGAATTTCTTATGGGCCGTTTCTTAGGCAATGCAATTCTCAATATGCAGCTTATGACAACGGTTAAAGACGTTTTGGAAGAATTACACATTGACTATAACCTTCTTGAATACGCAGAGAAAGACCCCGGTTTGGGAAACGGCGGCTTAGGCAGACTTGCAGCTTGTTTCTTAGACTCTCTTTCTACCCTTGAGCTTCCCGCTTACGGCTGCGGAATCCGTTATCACTACGGTATTTTCGAGCAGAAAATCGAAAACGGCTATCAGGTTGAATACCCCGATAACTGGCTTCAGGACGGCGACTTCTGGGGAATCAGACGTCCCGAAAACTCCGTTGAGGTTAAGTTCGGCGGTACTGTAAGAGCTATTCCTCAGGACGACGGAACCGTTAAGTTCGTTCAGGAAAACTATCAGTCTATTCTTGCCGTTCCCTATGACTATCCCGTTGTAGGCTATGACAACAACACAGTAAACACTCTCCGTCTTTGGGACGCCGAGGCTATGAACAAGTTCGACCTTCGTTCATACAATGCCGGCGACTATCAGAAGGCTAACGCAGAGGAAACTCTTGCTAAGGTTCTTACAGAGGTTCTTTACCCTGCCGACGACCACATCGAAGGCAAGGAGCTGAGACTTAAGCAGCAGTATTTCTTTGTTTCCGCTACGGTTCAGAGAACTATCCGCCGTTTTAAGGAGCATAACACAGACTTTAACCTTCTTCCCGAAAAGGTGGCTTTCCAGCTTAACGATACACATCCTTCAATTACAGTTGCAGAGCTTATGCGTGTTCTTGTGGACGAAAACGACATCCCCTGGGACAAGGCTTGGGAACTTACCACAAAGACCTGTGCTTATACAAACCACACTATAATGTCTGAAGCTCTTGAAAAATGGCCCTTTGACCTTTTCTCACGTCTCCTGCCCAGAATTTATATGATCGTTGAGGAAATCAACCGCCGCTTCTGCGCTTTGCTTATTGACAAATACGGAAACGATGCAAACAAGATCAGAAAAATGGCTATCGTAGCAGACGGTCAGATCAGAATGGCTTATTTAGCTATCGTAGGCTCACACTCAGTAAACGGCGTTGCTGCACTCCACACCGAAATTCTTAAACATCAGGAGCTTAAGGACTTCTATGAGATTTATCCCGAAAAGTTCAACAACAAGACAAACGGCATAACTCAGAGAAGATGGCTCGGTCACGCAAACCCCGAGCTTGCAGCTCTCATTACCGAAACAATAGGCGACGGTTGGTATAAGAACCTTTCGGAGCTTGAAAAGCTTCTTCCCTATGCGGACGATCCTATTTTCCGCAAGAAGTTTATGGACATCAAGAAGAACAACAAGGTTAAGCTTGCGGCTTATCTTAAAAAGACAAACGGCGTAGACATCGACCCCAATTCTATTTTCGATATTCAGGTTAAGCGTCTCCACGAATATAAGCGTCAGCTTTTGAACGTTCTTCATATTATAAGCCTTTACAACGAGCTTAAGAGAAATCCCGCCCTTGACATCGTTCCCAGAACATTTATTTTCGGTGCTAAATCGGCAGCGGGCTATTACAGAGCTAAGCTTATTATCAAGCTTATAAATACCGTTGCAGACGTTGTAAACAACGACCCGACCATTAACGGAAAGATTAAGGTTGTTTTCGCTGAGAACTACAGAGTTTCTCTCGCAGAAAAGCTTATCCCCGCAGCAGACGTTTCAGAGCAGATTTCAACTGCCAGCAAGGAAGCTTCCGGAACAGGCAATATGAAGTTTATGCTTAACGGCGCATTAACAATCGGTACTCTTGACGGTGCTAACGTTGAAATGAACGAAGAGGTCGGCAGCGACAACATATTCATTTTCGGCTTAACAGCTGACGAGGTTATTGACACATACGCTAAGAACAACTATAACCCCTGGGATGTTTACAACATCGACTCAGACGTAAGAGGAGTTATGAACGCTCTTATTGACGGAACACTTGACGAAAACACTGAGCTTTTCAGAGAAATCTACAACTCACTCTTAAACGGCATAAACGGCAACAGAGCCGACGAATATCTTGTTCTTAAAGACTTCGCAGCTTATAAAGATGCTCAGATGAAGATTAACGATGCATATAAGAATCAGGACGAATGGGCAAGAATGGCTATTATAAACGTAGCTAAGAGCGGAAAGTTCTCATCTGACAGAACTATTCAGCAGTATGCAGATGAAATTTGGAATCTTAAGCCCGTTCATGTGGAATTAAACGATTAAATATATTTTTGAGGTGAATTTTTATGGCAAACTGTGACGGCTGCCCTTCAAAGGGTACCTGCGGCAAAAACAGCGAGGACTGCGGTGTAAAGCAAATTCCCGAAAACAAAATTAAAAACGTAATAGGCGTTATGAGCGGCAAAGGCGGCGTAGGCAAGTCTACTATATCCGTTCTTTTGGCAAACACCCTTGCAGACAGGGGCTATAAGGTAGGACTTCTTGACGGAGATATTACCGGGCCCAGTACGGTTCGTCTTATGGGGCTTCAGGGCGAAAAGGCTTTTTCAGACGGAAAGCACTTTCTGCCTGTTGTGTCTCCCAAGGGCGTAAAGGTCATCAGCCTTAACCTTATGCTTGACAGCGAGGACAGCCCCGTTATTTGGAGAGGCTCTCTTCTTTCCACCTGTGTAATTCAGTTTTGGAATGAGGTTCTTTGGGGCGACCTTGACTATCTTGTTATAGATATGCCCCCGGGAACAGGGGATATTACACTGACGGTTATGCAGCAAATTCCTATTACCGGAGCTGTTATGGTGAGCCTTCCCCAGGATATGGTTTCCATGATAGTGGCAAAGGCTGTAAATATGGCGCATATGCTTAAAATTAAGGTTATAGGCACTGTTCAGAATATGATCTATATAACCTGCCCCCACTGCGGCGAAAAAATAAACATTTTCGGAAAGGAAACCTCTGACTTTTTGGAAAAAACAGGAGTGCCCCTTTTGGGCGAGCTGCCTACGGACGCAAATCTTTCTTCAATATCCGAAAACGGCGGAGAAATTACCGACCCTGTTATAAAGGCGGAGTTTGATAAGATTGCCGACGGCATTTTGGAAGCCATAAAAACCAAATAAGTATAAAAATCCTCTTTGCGGAATATACATTTATAAGAATATATTCCGCAGGAGGATTTTTTAATTGGAAATTATAAAAGAAAAAATAATTATGAATAAATATCCCCAAGAAATTTTAACCACTGCTTTAATAGAGGGGAATATTATAGTCCCCGATGCCAAGCCCGACGCTTCTGAAATAGCCTATTATAACCCCACGGGAGCAATAACCGAAGCTGAAAGCGGCAAGGGGAAAATAAGCTTTAAGGGCAGACTGTCTCTTTCAGTTATATATCTGCCCAAGGGTGAGGAAAAAAGCCCTGTAGGCTTAAGAACGGACATACCCTTAAGCGACTTTGTTTCCGCAGATCTTCCCGAAGAGTGCAGAATACTCAGCGGAGATATTGAGGTAACGGACTCCGTTCTCACTGTGGTCAATGACAGAAAGCTCCGTTACCGCATAGGCATTTCACTTATGTTTCAGGCTGTTCCCCAAATCGAAAGAGAGATTGTGACGGACGTTAAGGAGCTGCCTGACGACAGCAAAATAAGCAAAGTCTTAAAAACCTTTTCCCCCATTGATTTAGGCGAAGAAACCTTTAAAATTTCGGAGGACTTAACCTTGCCGCAAGACAGCGGCGAAATAGGCGAAATTTTCGACACCTGTTTTATGCTTAATCAAACAGAAACAAAGCTTTCAAAGGATAAGCTTTCTATTTCAGCAGACCTTGCCCTTAAAATTCTCTATGAGCCGGAGGGGGCAAAGGAAATAGATGTTTTGGAGTATGAGCTGCCTGTAAACGGTGCTTTTGAAATTAAGGGAAGCGGTGAAAATCCTCTCTGCCGGCTTAATCTGTCGGTGGTTTCTTCATCTGTAACACCGAGCGAGGACGAAAACGGAGAAGCGAGAAAGCTTTCCTGTTCCTTCAATATTCGTGCCTCCTATATTATTTTGGCAGAACAGACCCTAAACGCACTGACAGACGCTTACATACCCGACAGGGAAACAAGTTCGGAAAGTGCAGAGCTGCCCTTGACTGCCTTTGTCTGCCGAAACAAAAACCAGTTTCCCGTAAAAGAGGTTATAGAGCTTGACCCCTCAGCACCGCCTATTCTCAAAATCTGCCATATTCTCTGCCGCCCTGTCTGTGACAAAACAGAGTTATTTAAAGATAAAATAACCGCCGAGGGTATGGTTGAAGCGAAAATACTTTATACCGCAAAGGACGACAGCCGCCCTGTTTACTGCTATGAGACGCTTCTTCCCTTCAGACAGTCTGTGGAAATGAAGGGGTTAAACCCGGCATCCGATCCCCTTGTTGACGTTGACCTAAAGCTTGAACATTTGAGCTTTTCCACCTTAGACAGCAGAGAGGTGGAGATAAAGCCTGTTCTTTCCCTGTGCTTAACTGCTGCCGAAAATCACAGGGAAGAGGTTTTGACAGACCTTGATTTTACCGAAATGAGTGAGGAGACTTTGCAGGCTTACC
The DNA here is from genome assembly GCA_021200955.1 of Clostridiales bacterium. Classification (GTDB taxonomy): domain Bacteria; phylum Bacillota; class Clostridia; order Lachnospirales; family CAG-274; genus JAJQCI01. Next base: position 20,483 of record JAJQFU010000031.1, read on the forward strand.
CATCAATGACACTTTACATAGTGAAAGAGGGGGATACCCTTTTTAATATTGCCAAAAGCCATAACTCCCCTGTTTCATCTCTTGTTAAAATAAACAATTTACAGTCGGAGACTTCATTAACCCCTTTTCAAAAGCTTTTGATACTTAAAAATTCGTAAAACAGGATAAATTTTATCTCAAAATTTTTCTTAAAATGCTTGTAATATAAAAAAATATGGTGTATAATATAAATATAAAAAAGAAAAGGCGAGTACGGCTAATACTCACCTTTTCCCGCCTAAAGGCTAAGCAATCGCTGTAAGTCGGTTAGGCAGCAAGTTTAAAGATTTATCCTTGACCACCAAATGATATAATCCCCTTAGAGTAGACACTTGAAATAACAAAAATATT
>JAJQFU010000131.1 GCA_021200955.1 Clostridiales bacterium
TTTCTCTGTTCTTGATTTTTTGTAAAGCCATAATATGCGCATTGTGTCCACACCTGTTTTTATTAGCCTATTGACTTTTTTTGTGCTATTTGGTATTATGGACATAAAGATTTTGGAAAACATCGGTTTTTCGGGACTACGGTTAGGAGGAATTAAAAAATGATTTCAGCAGGTGAATTTAAAAACGGCGTTACTATTGAGATTGACGGTTCCGTTTATCAGGTTATCGAATTTCAGCATGTTAAACCCGGCAAGGGCGCAGCCTTCGTAAGAACAAAGCTTAAAAATATCGTCAGCGGCGGCGTGGTTGAAAAAACCTTCCGTCCTACGGAAAAAATGAACAAGGCTCATATCGACCGTAAGGAAATGCAGTATCTTTACAGCGACGGCGACCTTTATTATTTTATGGATATGGAGTCTTACGACCAGATTTCCGTTTCAAGCGCAGACATAGGCGACGGTCTTAAGTTCGTTAAAGAAAACGAAATGGTTAAAATCAACACATTTAACGGCACTGTAATAGGTATCGAGCCTCCCCTTATTGTTGAGCTTGAAATTACAGAGACAGAACCCGGCTTTAAGGGCGACACAGCTACAGGCGCAACAAAGCCCGCTGTTGTTGAAACAGGCGCTCAGGTGAATGTTCCCTTGTTTATCAATCAGGGCGAAATTATTAAAATAGATACAAGAACCGGCGAATATACCGGCAGAGTAAATAAATAAGAATAAAAGGGAATACGAAGGGCAGATATAAGTCTGTCCTTTTTCTATAGAAAATGAACGTAAGCCGCAGCGGAAGAAGAATTAACGAGCCTAAATTTTGAAAATGAATAGGACATACCCCAAAAGTCATAATATTTATTATATGATTTTGGGGGATAGGCTCTTATGGCGGATTTCGGAGCGGTTGAATATATGATTGCGGCACTGTGCACCTTGGCGTTTTGCATTGTTTTTTCGGGGGTATTGAAAAAGCTTGTGTTTTTCGGGCTCAGGGGTGCGCTGGGACTTTTGGCGGTTAAGCTTTTAAACTCCGTTCTTGCAGGGGCAGGAATTTTTGTTGGGGTTAATATTATAAACGGAGCCTTAATAGGTGTTTTGGGCTTTCCGGCTCTTATAGGGCTTTATACGGTCAGGTTTTTCGGGGTATGATTTTATAAGGATGAAAGGCTATGAAGGAAATTTTTAACAGGGCAAATGAGGCTTTAAAAAATTCGGGCTACGGTTTTATGTTTGCCGGTACGCTGAGTAACGATGAAAAGGCGGCTTTCTGCTTCGGTAAATTTAAGGGAGCTGTTTTGAATGTGGTTATTTTGATTGACGGCGAGGCAGACCCCGAGGGCAGATGCTTTGAAGAGGTATGTCTTAAAGCTTTGGAACGACGGGGAAAAGGGATTAAAGCCTCCTGTTTGGGTATTTTAATCGACGGAAGAGAAGAAATCTTCTTGACGCAAAATGATTTTGACCCTATGGCTGACAGCGTTAAAATACGGTGGGCATATAATGAGGAAGAAAAAGCTTTAAGGTGCGGAAAGGGTTCGCCCGATAGGTTTGATGGAGTTGAAGGCATATTCGGCAAAGAAGAAAAAGCGGTCGTTCCCAAAAAGAGCCTTTTAAGAGTTAATAAACCTGTTATAACCTATATTCTCATACTTGCAAACCTTCTTATGTTTGCGGTTCTGACCCTTGACGGCGGCAGCGAAAACACAGACACGCTTCTTAAATACGGCGCAATTTACGCTCCATATATTAAAAACGGTGAGTTTTACAGGCTTTTTACTTATATGTTTTTGCATATAGGGGTTATTCACCTGTTTGCGAATATGTTCGGGCTGTATATTTTCGGAGTAAGATGTGAGAAATATTTCGGATATGTGGGCTTTGCGGTTATTTATTTTCTGTCGGGGCTTGGCTGTTCCGTCTTAAGCTTTCTGTTGTCGGAAGGCTCTGTTTCAGCCGGAGCGTCCGGAGCAATTTTCGGAATTATGGCTGCTGCCCTTACTTACAGCGGCATAAACAAAATAAAAATGGACGGGCTTGACGCCTATGTTTTTGTGCTGATAGCCATACTCAATATAGGCTTCGGCTTTGTATACAGCGGAATTGACAACGCAGGACACATTGGCGGCTTTTTAACAGGGCTTGTTTTAGGTTCTGCGCTGGGCTTTTGGGATAAAAAGAGGGCTTTGAAAAATGAAAAGGCTTTATGAAGAAATGACTGAAAAATCGGGAGAGGCTTTTCCCGAAAGAAAAATAGTAACAGGCGAGGGAAACTTAAATGCTTCACTTGTGCTTATAGGGGAAGCCCCCGGCGGCGAGGAGGAAAAGCAGGGCAGACCCTTCGTAGGCAAAGCAGGAAAGAACCTAAGTGAGTTTTTGGAAATTCTCTCCTTAAACAGAGAGGATATTTACATAACGAACGTTGTTAAGCTTCGCCCCTTTAAAATAAGCGAAAAAACAGGCAGAATATCCAACAGACCCCCAAACAGGGCAGAGGTTGAGTTTTTCAAGCCTTATCTTTTCAGAGAGCTTGAAATAATTAAGCCTGAAATTGTTGTCACCTTGGGTAATTTTGCCTTAAGAGCAATAAGCGGTGAGAAAAATATCGTTATAGGGGATGTTCATGGGGAGAAGCTTCACAAAAACGGCTTTTGCCTTTTCCCTCTTTATCATCCGGCTTCGATTATATATAACAGAGGACTTAAAGAGGTTTATTTAAAGGATTTATTAAAGCTAAAAGAAATATTATAAGGAAATTTTTTCGGGAGGCATCGGTGTATGGAAAACATAATAGACAGACTTATGGAAAGCTATAACAACTGCCCTGTAACGGCTAAAATAGATACAAACCTTCAGCCTAACAGAGCGGTGGTTGAGCATATTGTTGAGCTTTTGCAGAGAATAGTTTTCCCCGGCTTTTTTGAACAGAAGAAGCTCAGCAGAGATTTTGTAAGATATTATATAGGCGAAACCTTGGAAGAGATTAAGTATAATCTCGAAAAGCAGATGAAGCGTGCCTTTATATGCACCTGTAAGGACGAAAATGCTCTTTCGGACCGGGAGCTTGACATTAAGGTGGACAATATAAGCAAGGCATTTTTCGAAAAGCTGCCTATGATAAGAGAATATATGGAGACGGATATATGTGCGGCTTATGACGGCGACCCGGCTGCCTACAGCAAGGACGAAATAATTTACTCATATCCCGGGGTTTACGCCATAATGGTGGCGAGAATTGCCCACGAGCTTTTCCTTTTGGAGGTTCCCCTTATCCCCAGAATTATGACGGAACACGCCCACAGCAAAACGGGTATTGACATTCACCCGGGAGCAACCATAGGAAAGTATTTTTTCATTGACCACGGAACGGGCATAGTTATAGGCGAAACAACCGTTATAGGCGAGCACGTCAAAATTTATCAGGGGGTTACATTGGGCGGTCTTTCAACCTCTGCCGGTCAGGGGCTTAAGGGGGTAAAGAGACACCCCACAATAGAGGACAATGTTACCATATATTCGGGAGCGTCTATACTGGGCGGCGAAACGGTTATAGGCGAGGGCAGTACAATCGGCGGCAACGCATTTATTGTCACATCGGTTAAGCCCAACACAAGAGTAACCATTAAAAACCCCGAGCTTAAATATCAGAATTTGGATAAATCGGTAACAACGGAGGAACTTGATCAGGAGGACGCATGGTTTTATATCATTTAGTATCAAATGAAAAGGAGGAATAATTATGTAGACAAGAAAAGAACTGAAAGAAAAAGCTAAGGCAGGCTTAAATCGAAATTATTGGAAGGCTGTGCTTGTATGCGGAATTATATTTACATATTTTTGCAGCGGAAGCTCTGCAGGCAATGCCTCTATAGGCAGCAGTGCAGTGCTTTCGTCCGGCGCCGGTGCGGATCTGGGCTTAAGCGAAGGAACACTTATGGGCATAGGCGCCGCTGCTCTGCTGTTAATTATTTTGGCTGTTATAGCACTTATAATTATTAAAGCTTTGCTCTTGAATCCTCTTCAGGTAGGAATAGCTAAGTTTGAATTAAACGCGCTTAAAACAAAAGCAAATGTTTCAGATTTAGGCTCAGGCTTTGACGTAAGCTATAAGAGAAACGCAAAGACAATGTTTATTTATTATCTGTATATTGTTATAGGTCTTATAATTTGTATAATTCCCGGTGTTATATTAATCTATCAGCTGAGAATGGTGCCTTATATTCTTGCAGATAACCCCGATGCCGACAGAAAACAGGCTTTCGCAATGAGCAGAGAAATGATGAAGGGCAATAAGTGGAAATCCTTTATTCTTGACTTAAGCTTTTTGCCTTGGATGCTTCTCAGCTGTATAACCTGCGGTATAGTTTATATCTTCTATACAGCGCCTTATATCCATCTTACACACGCGGCTCTTTATGAAGCAATAAAGGATTAACGGCAGCTGCATAATCAGCAGCAAATATTTTACTGTTTGAAAAAGGAGAATTAATTATGTGGTCAATAAGCGAACTTAAGCAAAGAGCAGCGGAAGCCCTAAAGGCGAATTATAGGAAGGCGGTGCTGATAAGCGGAGTTTTCTTTATGCTGTTTTGCGGCGGAATCAGCAACTCTCTTCATGTTGATTTAGGCGACATTCTGTCACTGCCCTCTGCAATTCGGCGGTATCCTCTGGGGGGTCACGTTTTGGTATAATTATTGCCTCTGTGTTGATAGGTGTTTTGATTTTTATTATTAAAGCTTTTATCATAAACCCTCTTCAGGTGGGAATAGTAAGATTTGAGCTAAATGCTTTGAAATCCGAGGGTAAGATTTCAGATGTTGGTTACGGCTTTCGCACAAGCTATATGAGAAACGTAAATACAATGTTTATGTGCAGCCTTTATATTTTAATCGGCTTAATACTTTTTATAATTCCCGGAATTATATTGTCTTATCAGCTTATGATGGTGCCTTATATTCTGGCGGAAAACCCGGATATTGAAAGAAAAGAAGCTTTAAAACTAAGCGAAAAATATATGGAAGGCAATAAGTGGGATACCCTTTATCTTGACTGGAGCTTCTTATTGTGGCATGTTCTCGGAGAAATAACCTTCGGCATTGCGGAGCTGTTTTATGTGGGACCCTATCTTCGTCTTACACACGCAGCTCTTTATGAAGCAATAAAGAAGTAAAAACGAAAAATAACCTTCAGCTTAACAATCCTGAATATAAAAATACAGAAACAGCCCGAAAACGCCGTCCTTCGGGCTGTTTATTTTGCAGTGATTTATTCGGGCAGAAGCAGCTTTGTCAAATAGTCAATACAGCTGCAATATATAAAAAAGGCGGTTTTAAGCATAACAGGAAGCTTTTAAAAATTTTTTTAAAAAATTTGAAAAAAACTATTGACAAACCTGAAAGTCTGTAGTATACTATGTCTTGTCGCTGAAGTTCAGATATAAAAAATCTAAACTTGAATGTGGCTCGGTAGCTCAGTTGGTTAGAGCGCCGGCCTGTCACGCCGGAGGTCGAGGGTTCGAGCCCCTTCCGAGTCGCTAATATGGGAGCATAGCTCAGCTGGGAGAGCATCTGCCTTACAAGCAGAGGGTCATAGGTTCGAGCCCTATTGTTCCCATTTTTTTATGCCCGAGTGGCGAAATTGGCAGACGCACAGGACTTAAAATCCTGCGGTAGCGATACCGTACCGGTTCGAGTCCGGTCTCGGGCATACTTTTTAACAAAATTAACGGCAAAACCTATCGCTTATAACAACGACAGATTTTGCCTTTTTTAATAAAAAATAATTTAAAGGAGGTACTCATTATGAAAAAGCGTACGGCATTCGGAATTATTATTTTGTTGGTGCTTATAATTCTTTTCCTTCTTGGCAGAGATTATTATGCTCACCACCACACGCCCAAGGGCGGTCAGGCTCAGACAAACACCTCACAGGAAGCCGCAAGCCAAGGCTCGCAAAGCGGTTCTGACGCTCAGGCAGACCAAAATAAGCAGCAAACAGCCGACAGCGGAACGGAACAGGCAAAGGAAGCAGCCTTAGCCCACACAGGCTTAAGTGCGGAAGATGTAACATTTATTAAAGCCAAAAAATCCAAGGACGACGGAAAAACAGAGTATGAAATCGAGTTTGTAACGGCTGACACAAAATACGACTATGAAATAGACGCCGATACATACAGCATAACAGATGTTGAGTTTGAGCCTGTTGAACAGGTAGGCCGCTATGAAACAGCCCAAGGCATAATTTCCCCCGAGGAGGCTAAGTCTGCGGCGCTGACAGCCCTTAATCTTCAGAAGGACAGCGCAGTGCTTATTAAAATAGAGCTTGATTTTGACGACGGCGGCTATGAATATGACGTGGAATATTTTGACGGCGGAGTTGTCTGCTCCTGCGAGATTGCCGCCGAAACCGGCGAGGTTGTTAAAATAGAACGTGAAACGGTGAAAGGATAACTTCAGCCGCTTATAAAAAATTTTTATCCAAATTTTTATTTTTTATAAAATGTATCTTGCAAATCCTTTCGGGATATATTATAATTAGTGTAAAGAAATAATTAACCCGAACATTCCTGGGGTGTTCGCCAGCCTTTTTTATTGAACCTACATTACTAATTAGGGATTCTTATATCCTTCCGCCTATGCCGGGCCCCAAGCTAATTCCCTTTGGGCAGGGGAGGTCAGAAGCGGATATGCGGAAACCCACCTATCTTTTCTGATAGGCGTCAATATCAGGCAGCGGCATCTCGGGTTTTTTTACTATAAAAGTGTTCTCAATGGACAAGCACATAGTCTTTGACAAATACACAGGCACTTCCCTGTTTAAAACAGATCCTTTTTTATAAATCAGCCCTTTAGGCTGATATTTTTTTGCCGTTTTTTCAAAAATCAGCGCCGCGAAAAATTTTTAATAAATCTTTAATATTTGACCGTTGAAAAATATTGCCTCTTTGGTGTATAATTAACATATAGTTAAAAGAAGAATTTTTAAAGGAGGAATAATCAATGAAAAAGCTGATTTCACTTTTGATGGCTGCGGTCTTGCTTTTTAATGTGCCTGTTTATGCGGCATCTTATGCAAGTCTTAATAAAGTAAGAACTATCAGAGACGAGGTTGAACCGTCGGATCAATATCTGACTATAACCCCTCTTGACGAGGTTTCCACCGGGTCATCAATCATTATTTCATTTACAAACGCAAAGGTAGTTAGCCAAACCCAGATTGACGCAGTATATCAATATGACCGCTATAACTGGAAGGGTGCAGGCGAGGGCTTTTGGACTGTTATGACACAGATTAAAACCAACGAGCTGCCCTATAAAATCAGACGTGTAGGCTCAAGAGAAATTCAGGTTGACTTAATCAATCTGCCGGGAAGATTTGCCGACGGATCGCTTTATACCGTAAACGGTGTTTCAAAAAGACCTGTTTATAAAATAAGACTTCCCTTCATATCCGACGGCGAGGGAACAATTCAAATAACCATTAACAACAACGAATCCACTATTTCAAGCGCTACCCTTTCAGGCTATTATATTTGGACAAAGGGCAGCAGCAGCGCAGGCACAGACGGGCTTACAAACACAGAGGGCGATGACGGTGAAATTATCTCCGAAATAACCACCGAAGCCGCAACCTCGGCTGTTTCTTCAAGCACCTCAGGCACTTCGGGCTCCTCGGGCTCAGCTGCCGATGCCGAAACAGAAACAACCACAGAAGCCGTTAATATTTTCGATTTAAACTATAATGATTATATTGCTATAAGAGATTTAGAGGATATACTTGAAAACAGTCTTTTTGAAGAAAAGGATGAAACCGAAGAGAAAACAGAGGAAATAACCGATGAAGAAACTGAAGAGGAACCTGAAGAGGAACCTGAAGAAGCTCAGGCAAAGGCTGAAATCGACCTTGACGTTCAGTGGGACGCTTCCACAAAAACAGCAACAATCAGCTATAACGGCACAGAGGTTCAGTTTATAAGCTACTCCGACCATTATGTTGTAAACGGCGAAAACATCTATTTCGAAGGGGGCTTAGGCTCGGTAATTATTGACGGAAAGATGTATGTTCCCGCAGGGCTTATTATAGATGTTCTGGGTCTTAAAGAGCCGGGCACAGAGGAAGAAGAGGAAGAAGATATTTTCGATAAAATTGAAATCAACGAATATATATCTGAAGAACTTCTCTGAAAATAATTAAAAATATTTGAATTAAAAAGGCAGACCTTCAAATTTGAGGATCTGCCTTTGTTGCTGTTAAAAATTTTTATTTATCTGTAAAGAATTTGTGTAAGAACGGATTCAAGATATTCCTGCTTGCCGCTTGTTACCTTGGGCTCGCCGTTTTTAAGTGTATAGGCTTCAAGAGATTCAAGGGTAGCTGTTCCGTTCATAATTTCAGCGCCTATGCCGCTCTTATAGCTTTCATAGCGGCTTCTTACAAAGCTGTCGATACGGTCGTCTTCAATAACCTCAAAGGCTTTAATAAGACCTAAAGCGAAGGTATCCATACCGCTGATATAAGCCAAAGCAATGTCGTCGAATGTGAAGGAAGGACGTCTTACCTTAGCGTCGAAGTTGATGCCGCCGTTTGTGAAGCCGCCGGCTTTGATCACCTCATACATAGCGCAGGTAGCTGTTTTAACGTCGCAGGGGAACTGGTCGGTATCCCAGCCCAAATGCTCGTCGCCCTGGTTGGCGTCGATTGAGCCGAAGAAGCCGTTAATTCTTGCTACACGAAGCTCATGCTCAAATGTGTGACCTGCAAGAGTAGCATGGTTAGCCTCTATGTTAATCTTGAAGTCTCTGTCAAGACCGTACTTGCGGAGGAAGCCGATAACTGTAGATGAGTCAAAGTCATACTGATGCTTTGTGGGTTCCTTGGGCTTAGGCTCAACATAGAAGTCTCCGTCATAGCCCTTTGAACGTGCATATCTTACAGCCATTTTCATAAGACGTGCAAGATTGTCAAGCTCAATAGCCATATTTGTGTTAAGAAGAGTTTCATAGCCTTCTCTTCCTCCCCAGAAAACATAGCCCTTTCCGCCTAAAGCGATTGTAGCGTCGATAGCGTTTTTAATCTGGCTTGCAGCGTAAGCAAATACGTCGGCGTTGCATGATGTGCCTGCGCCGTGCATATAACGGGGGTTGCCGAAAAGGTTTGCTGTGCCCCAAAGAAGCTTTATGTTTGTGCCTTCCATTTTTGACTTAATGTAAGCAACGATTTCCTGAAGGTTAGCCTTTGTTTCGGCAAAAGTCTTTCCCTCGGGAGCAATATCCACATCGTGGAAGCAGAAATATTCAATGCCCAGCTTATCCATAAATTCAAAGCCTGCGTCAACCTTTGCCCTGGCAATATCCATAGGGTCTGTTTTTCCGTAGGAGCGGTCGATTGTTCCTGCGCCGAAGGGGTCGCTCATTACCGCACAGAGAGTGTGCCACCAGCTCATAGCGAATTTAAGATGTTCCTTCATAGTTTTATCGCCTATAACTCTGTCGGCATCATAAAACTTGAAAGCAAAGGGATTTTTTGAGCCTTGACCCTCATACTGTATTTTGTCGAAGTTGAAATAACTCATTTTTTAAAACCTTCTTTCTTTTATGATTTTTAGCAGCAGTTCAGTCGGTTAGCCGGTTGTTTATCTGAACTGCTGCTGTTTTTTCTTAATACTCCATCATATTATAACATAAGTTTTATCCTTCTGCAATCGGTTTTGAAAAAAATGTTAAAAAGTTTTTAAAATTTTTTCCTCATCAGAGGTTAAATAACGTGCTTCCCCCTCTTTAAGGTCAGGCGGAAGGCAAAGCCCTCCGAAGCGAACTCTTTTAAGCCCGGTTACTTCAACACCTACGGTATAAAACATTCTCTTAACCTGATGAAACTTACCTTCGGTTATAATTAAGCCCGCCTTAACCTCTTCCCCGTTATCGCTTATTACTTCAAGCTTTGCGGGCTTCAGCCTGCCCTCTCCCCAAGGCAAGCCCTCTTCAAAAATTTCTTTGCTGTTTGGGTTAAGTCTCCCCTTTCCTTCTGCATAATACTCCTTTTCGGCGTGGTGCTTGGGAGAAAGAAGCCTGTGAGACAGCTCTCCGTCATTTGTTATAACAAGAAGCCCCGTTGTGTCTATGTCAAGACGACCCACAGTAAAAAGGTCTTTTCTTTTTATTTCTTCGGGCAGTATGTCAAAAACGGTTTTGTGAAGCTTATCCCTTGAAGCGCAGACAACGCCTTTGGGCTTATTCATAATTATATAAATGCTGCTTTGAGCCTTGACCTCCGCTCCGTTTACTAAAATAACAGTGTCATCGTCTATTTTAGCCTCGGGGGACTTTGCCGTTTCGCCGTTCACTTTAACCTTTCCCGATTTTATAAGCGCTTTGACCTCTTTTCTTGTGCCGAAGCCCTCATCGCAAAGAAATTTATCAAGCCTTGTCACAAAATCACCTCCGAAAATACCCTGTTAATTTTTCTTAAAAGTCTCCCTCTTAAAAAATTTAAAATTTTTATAAAATTTTCATATACAAAAAACAAAATATTTGTTATAATCATTATGATAAGAAGATTTGAATAAGGTCAAACCACTTGACTGTTTTATTATAACACAATTCAGGAGGAAATTCAAATGGCAGTAGTTGAAGAAGGCATCAGACTTGAAGAAAACAATACACTGAGCTTTGGAAATTATGAAAGATCTGAAAAGCTCAAGGTGGAAAACTTTGAGTTCGGCGGAGATATTTATAAAGTAAGAACACATAATTTGGTTACCAGATTTTCCAAAAACGGCTCTCTTGTTATAGAGGCAGTTCCCGGGGCTGCAATTTTCAATTTTGAGTCAGACCCCAAAAGAACAAAATTCAGAGCCGCCGGTCAGGGTCAGACACAGTTCACATTGGAGCTTGAGGACGACACAAACTATGACCTTTCCGTTGATGGAATTAAAATAGGCACTGTTCATGCAAGGTTCGCCGGAAAGCTGAGCTTTTCCGCAGAGTTAGGCTCTACCCCCGTTGAAATCAAGCTTAAGAAAAAGTAATGGCAAAAGCAAAGGTTAAATTTGTCTGTTCGGCTTGCGGATATGAAACAGGCAAGTGGCTGGGCAAATGCCCCTCATGCGGAGAGTTTGCCACATTTGTGGAAGAAGCCGTCGCCGACGACAAATCGAGATTTAAGAGCCCTGTTGCCGACGAAAGCAAAGGGGCGGCGCGTCCTCTTATTTTAAGAGACATTAAAGACCTTGACGCCGACAGAATTAAAACAGGTATTGCGGAGCTTGACAGAGTTCTTTCGGGAGGACTTGTGTGCGGTTCGTTTACTCTAGTAGGCGGCGACCCGGGCATAGGCAAGTCTACCCTTTTGACCCAGCTTTGCAAGCCCATAGGCGCAGAGGGCAGAAAAATTTTATATGTTTCGGGAGAGGAGTCTGCTTCTCAGGTTAAGCTCAGAGCGGACAGGCTTCAAATTGACACAGACAATCTTTATGTTTTAAGCGAAACAAGCTTAGGGCTTATTGAAGCGGCGGTTAAAGACATTATGCCGGAGCTTGTTATAATCGACTCTATTCAGACAATGTATACCGACGAGGTAACATCAGCTCCCGGTTCTGTGAGCCAGGTCAGAGAGTGCGGCTACAGGCTTCTGCGTCTTGCCAAGCAAAACGGCATAACCGTTATTATAGTGGGGCATGTTACAAAAGAGGGTCAGCTTGCAGGACCTCGTGTTTTGGAGCATATGGTAGACACAGTTTTATATTTCGAAGGGGATAAAAACTTTTCGGGCAGAGTTCTGCGGTGCGTTAAAAATCGTTTCGGTTCTACAAACGAAATAGGCATTTTCGAAATGACGGGCCTAGGGCTTAAAGAGGTTTTAAACCCTTCGGAATATCTTTTAAGCGGCAGACCCTCCGGCGTTTCCGGCTCGGCGGTTACCTGCTGTATGGAGGGGACGAGACCTATGCTTCTTGAGGTTCAGGCTTTGGCTTCATATACAAGCTTCGGAATGCCTCGAAGAATGGCGGCAGGCACTGACTTCAACCGTGTAATTATGCTTTTAGCGGTTCTTGAAAAAAGAGCGGGCATATCTATGGGCAATATGGATATTTATGTCAACATAACAGGGGGCATAAGGGTTTCGGAGCCCTCTCTTGACGCCGCTGTTTTGGCGGCTGTGGCTTCAAGCTGCAAAAACGCCGTTATAAACCCGGATATTGTCATAATAGGCGAGGTTGGGCTTACCGGTGAGCTGAGAGGGGTCAATATGTGTGAAAAGCGCATAAGCGAAAGCGCCAAAATGGGCTTTAAAACCATAGTTATACCCTCAGCAAACAGAAAAGAGGTTCCCAAAGGAATTAACGCAAGAGTCTTAGCCTGTGAAAACATAAACGGGCTTTTAAATATAATCCTAAATTACAAATAAAATATAAAAAGCGGGAAAAATAAAGCTTTCCCGAAATTCAGAAGGAGTTTTTAAAAATGGCTTTATATGAAACATGGTATCAAATCGCATATACACCTAAGGGAGGTATTAACCCCAAGGTTTGGAATGAATATATGCCTTTGGAAACAAAGATTTATGAATATTTTCTTGACAACAAAATAAACAGCCTTAAGGGCACTGTTAAGGAATTAGCCGAAAAATTCAATATGACACCTGTTTATTTCGCAGGCTTTATTGACGGAATTAACGAAGCCCTTCACGAAAAGGTTGATATGAACGACCTTTTGGAAGACAGAGAGGTTGATATAAGCTTTGACTTCGAGGCTCTTTATAAAAAAATGGTTGAATATAAGGCAGATCACCTTTACAGCCTTCCCCAGTGGGAGGATATTTTCAGCCGCGAACAGCTTGACATATTCTATAAGGAACAAAAGCACTCCAAAACTATCGTTAAGGAAAAGAAAATCGGCAGAAACGATCCCTGTCCCTGCGGAAGCGGAAAGAAATATAAGAAGTGCTGCGGAGCTAACGTATAACTATGAAAACCCGTTATTCATTTGTTGATGAAACAAGATTAAGAGAATTTGACGAGGTATTTTTAAAGGCGGGGGAAATTATAAGAAAGGGCGGTCTTGTGGCTTTTCCTACGGAGACTGTCTACGGCTTGGGGGCAAACGCCCTCGACAAAGCCGCCGTTAAAAAAATTTATGTGGCAAAGGGCAGACCCTCGGATAATCCTTTGATTGTTCATATTTCCTCTCTGCCCGAGCTTTACGGCGTTGCTGAGGATGTAAGCCCTTTGGCTCTTAAGCTTATAGACGCTTTTCTTCCCGGGCCTTTAACAATGATTTTTAAGAAAAAACCAATCGTACCCCGCGAAACTTCGGGGGGACTTGACACTGTGGCGGTGCGTTTCCCGGAAAATGTTGTGGCAAGGCGGTTTATAAGAGCCTGCGGAGTGCCTGTTGCTGCACCCAGCGCAAACACATCAGGCAGACCCAGCCCCACCTCGGCAGGTCACGTCCTTAAGGACTTAAACGGAAAAATCGATATGATTATCGACGGCGGCAGCTCAAGACTGGGGCTTGAATCCACAATAGTTGACTTGAGCCGTGAAACCCCTACCCTTTTAAGACCCGGCTCAATAACGGTGGATATGCTGAAAAATGTCATAGGAGAGCTTAAAATAGACGAAACTATTCTTAAAAAGCCCTCACAGGATCTGCGTCCCCTTGCTCCGGGAATGAAATATAAACACTATTCCCCTCTTTGCGACATAACAATTATTAAGGGAGACACCAACGCCGCAGAGAGCAAAATAAAGGAGCTTACCGCGGAAGCCTTAAATCAAGGGAAAAAATGCGGAATTATAGCTTCAGACAGCGATATGGGGCTTTTTGAGGGCTGCGGAGCGGCTGTTTTGGAGCTTGGCTCAAAGGGACAGCCCGAAACAGCGGCAGCCGGTCTTTTTGCGGTTTTGAGACGCTGTGACGATTTGGGGCTTGACTGTGCCTTTATAAGAGCCTTTCCCGAAGAAGGGGTAGGGCTTGCGGTAATGAACAGGCTTAAAAAAGCGGCAGGCTATAAAATTATCGATGCGGAGTGATTTTTTTGAATATTATTTTTGTATGTACGGGAAATACCTGCAGAAGCCCTATGGCTGAAGCCTATGCTTCTTATATTATGCCTAAGCACAATTTCAGCTCAAGGGGTATAATGGCTTATGACGGTATGCCTATGAGCGCAAACGCTGAGACTGCCCTGACAACGCTTAACATCCCCCACAGGGAGCATTTTTCAAAAAGCATAACAAAAGAGGATATAGAGAAAGCAGACCTGATTCTCACAATGTCCTCATCTCACAAAAGAGCCTTGGAGGGCTTCGCTGAGGGAAAAATTTTCACTCTTAAGGAATACGCCTTGGGGGAAAGGGGCGACATTGCCGACCCCTTCGGAGGCGATGAACAGACTTATATAAACTGTCTTGAAGAAATTATCGGCTGTATAGACAGCCTTAAGGAGAGATTAAAATGATAGCTGTAGGCTGCGACCAAGGGGGATTTTTACTTAAACAGGAAATAATTAAGCTTCTTCGTGAGAGAAAGCTTGAATACAAGGATTTGGGAACTTATGACGAAGGCTCGACAGATTACCCCATATATGCAAAAAAGGTCTGCGAGTGTATTCTTTCGGGGGAAGCCGAAAAGGGAATACTTATTTGCGGAACAGGCATAGGCGTAAGTATGGCTGCCAACAGATATAAGGGCATAAGATGCGCTCTTTGCGGAGACGTTTTTTCAGCTAAGGCCACACGTTCCCACAATGACAGCAATGTTTTGGCTTTGGGAGGACGTGTTTTGGGAACAGGTCTTGCCCTTGAAATTACAAACGCATGGCTCGACACAGAGTTTTCATATGAGGAAAGACATATAAGAAGAATTAATATGCTTTCGGAACTGGGATAAATTTATAACATAAGGAGGTTTATATTATGGGCAAACTTATTATTGTTGATCATCCGCTTATTCAAAGCAAAATAAGACGCTTAAGAGACAAGGAAACAAGCAACAAGGAGTTCAGAGAGCTTGT
Organism: Clostridiales bacterium; assembly: GCA_021200955.1. GTDB lineage: Bacteria > Bacillota > Clostridia > Lachnospirales > CAG-274 > JAJQCI01. Next base: position 15,017 of record JAJQFU010000131.1, read on the forward strand.
CAGTGAGCTTTCGTCTCTTATTGTGTATGAAGCCACGAGAGATCTTCCTCTTAGAGATATTGAGGTTGAAACACCTCACGAAAAGACTGTGGGAAAGGTTCTTGACTTCAGGGTTGCCTTTGTTCCTATTTTGAGAACGGGCATAAATATGGCTGACGGTGCTTTGGGGCTTATTCCCACAGCTAAGGCAGGTCATATAGGCATATACCGCGACCCTGATACTCTTATGCCCGTTGAATATTACTGCAAGCTGCCCAAGGTCAGTGAAAATCTGCACGTTTTCATTCTTGACCCATGTATTGCCACCGGCGGAACGGACACTCAGGCAATCAATTTCTTAAAGGAAAGGGATATTACAAACATTACCCTTATAACCCTTATTGCAGCACCCGAAGCGGTTAAGAAAATTCAAAGCGAACATACTGACGTAGATATTTATACTGCGGCTCTTGACAGATTTGTCAATGAAGAGGGCTATGTTATTCCCGGTTTGGGCGACGTAGGCTACAGACTTTTCGGCACTAAATAAGGTTTCATATAGTAAAACGTTTACTTGCGTGTCTTTTTTATCGATACGCAAATACTTTAGAGAGGAGTCTTATAATGGCTCGTGACTGGCTTTTGTATATTGCAGCGTTTTCAATAGCCTTCGGCGTTTGTCTTTTGACTGCCCCGCTGGCTAAAAAGGTCGCCGTAAAGCTGGGTGCAATCGACTACCCCAAGTCAAGAGGGCTTAACAAAGAGCCTATGCCCCTTATGGGGGGTCTTGCTATGGTGTTCGGCTTTTTTGCGGCGCTTATTATAGTTTCACCCTTTTTATATAACTTGCCCAAAAGACAGTTTTTGGGGTTTATAATCGGCGGCGTTATAATTGTTTTTACGGGTATGCTTGACGACACCTATGAATTAGGGCCAAAGGCTAAGTTTTCCGCTCAGCTTGTGGCGGCAATAGTTGTTGTTATTTCCGGAACAAGGCTTGACTTCGTTATGTACCCCCTGTGGGAATATCTTAAGAATTTTTCCCCTATTCTTACGGTAATTTGGATTGTGGGAATTATTAACGCCGTAAACCTGATTGACGGCGTAGACGGTCTTGCTGCGGGGGTAACTGCAATTGCTTCAACCTGTCTTATGATACTCTGCATAATTTCGGGAACGGAGCTTGCAGTGGTTTTGACTGCGGCTTTGGCAGGCAGCTGTCTCGGCTTTCTGCCCCGAAATTTCAGCCCGGCTGAGATTTATATGGGCGACACAGGCTCAACATTTTTGGGCTATGTTTTGGGTGTTTCCTCTTGTATAGGTGTTTTTAAATCATACGCTATTTTGTCTATTGTTATAGCGGTTTTGGCTATGGCTCTGCCTATTTTGGACACTGCCTTTGCAATTATAAGGCGTGCGGTTCACCACAAGCCCATAATGATGGCTGACAGAGGTCACCTTCACCACAGGCTTATTGACAGCGGCTATACACACAGACAGGCTGTAATTATTCTTTACGGCTTAAGCTTTGTCAGTGCCGTTGTGGCAATACTTATTGCAATTCAGGACTACAGGGCAACTATCGTTGTTGCAATATCCTTTATAATTCTTATTATAATGCTTTATACCTACAGAAAAAGATTGAGGAAGTAATGTTAAAATGAAATTTTCTGATAAATTCGGAACATCTAAGCCCAGCATTTTTATGGAGCTTATAAACGAAAAAAATAAAATGTCACATGGGGACTTGGAGATTTTCGATCTTTCAATAGGCACTCCCGATTTTAAGCCCGAGGGCTTTATAAGAGATGCGGTTTCAGCCGCAGCCCTTGAGGGAAATAACTATAAATATGGAATTTCAGACAGCCCCGAGCTTGTGGAAGCTGTCATAAGCTGGTATAAAAGACGCTACGGCGTTACGCTTACCGCCGAAAATATAACAAGCGTCAACGGCTCTCAGGAGGGCATCGCCCACATTTGCTTTCCTCTGATTAACAGCGGAGACGCGGTTCTTGTGCCCAATCCCGGCTATCAGATTTTTTCCTTCGGACCCGAAATGGCAGGGGCTGAGATTGTGAGAATGCCCCTTCTTAAGGAAAATGATTTTCTGATTGATTTTGACGCCATACCTGAGGAAACGGCGAAAAAAGCAGCCGTTATGGTTGTGTCTTACCCCTCAAACCCCACAACAGCCGTTGCAGGACGTGACTTCTACGAAAGGCTTGTTGCCTTTGCAAAAAAATATGATATAATCGTTATTCACGACAACGCCTACTCTGAACTTGTTTATGACACAGAACCGGGTCATTCCTTCTTGGAAACACCGGGGGCAATGGACGTAGGCATTGAGTTTAACTCACTTTCAAAAAGCTATAATCTGACGGGGCTTAGACTTTCATTCGCTTTGGGAAACGCCGACATTATAAGCCTTTTTAAGGCTTTTCGTTCCCAAATAGACTACGGAATTTCTCCCCTTGTGCAGACTGCGGCTGTTGCCGCCTTAAACGGGCCTCAGGACAGCCTTGAAAGAGTAAGAAACGACTATAAGGCAAGGCGTGACTTTTTATACACCGAGTTTAACAGACTGGGCTGGAAAGCCCCTAAATCTGCGGCGACTATGTTTATGTGGCTGCCTAAGCCTTCGGGGTATTCTACTTCTATGGAGTTTTGCCTTGACCTTCTCCGCAGAGCCGGAGTTGTTATGGTGCCGGGGAATACCTTCGGAAGCTTGGGGGAAGGCTTCTTAAGAGCCGCACTTGTAAGACCTGTTGAGGATCTTAAGAGAATGACAGCCCAGCTTGAAAACAGCGGTATAAATTTTGATTGATCTACGGAAGCCGACAAGCCTCCCCTTGAGGGGAGGTGGCGCACGGAGTGCGACGGAGAGGTGTATTTATGAATATTATCTATTGGCTGATAATTTTTATTGTATTGCTTATTATTGAAATTGCCACTGTGTCACTTTTTTCCATATGGTTTTGTTTAGGCTGCTTGGGAGCTATAGCCGCAGGCTTCTTCGGCTGCGGTCTTTCGGCTCAAATCGGGGTTTTCGCCGTAGTTTCCGGGGTGTCTCTTTTTGCGGCAGTCCCCTTAAAGAAAAAGGTTAAGGCAAGCGTTAAGCCCACAAACGTAAACTCTCTCGTAGGGCGTGAAACCTGTGTTTTGGAGGATATTGACAACCTTAAGGAACAGGGCAGCATAAAGCTTAACGACGTAATTTGGACGGCAAGAAGCTCAAACGGAGAAGCTATCCCCAAAGGCACAAAGGTTGTTATTAATGAAATCAAGGGTGTTAAAGCCTTTGTTTCTGAAATAAAGGAAGTAAACCGGTAACCTGTTAAACCTAAAAAGGAGGGAGTTTTTATGATTTTACTTGTAATTTTAATTATTTTGATTGCTTTAGTTGCTTCTAACATCAAAATAGTACCCCAGGCTCACGCCTATGTAGTTGAGCGTCTTGGTGCTTTTCATCAGGTTTGGGACGTAGGTCTTCATATTGCCGTTCCCGTAGTGGACAAAATCGCAAAAAAAATTGTTATGAAGGAACTTGTGGCGGATTTTCCTCCCCAGCCTGTTATAACAAAGGATAATGTAACTATGCAGATTGACACTGTAATCTACTTACAGGTTACAGACCCCAAGCTTTACACCTACGGCGTTGACAACCCTATGAGGGCTATCGAAAACCTTACAGCCACCACATTAAGAAACATTATAGGCGAGCTGGAGCTTGACCAGACACTTACCTCAAGAGACATTATCAACTCAAAAATGAGACTTATTCTCGATGAAGCAACAGACCCCTGGGGAATTAAAATCAACAGAGTTGAGCTTAAAAACATTATGCCCCCGGCTGAAATTCAGGATTCTATGGAAAAGCAGATGAAAGCCGAGCGTGAACGCCGTGAAAAGATTTTGCAGGCAGAGGGCGAAAAGAGAAGCGCTATTTTGGTAGCCGAGGGCAAGAAGGAATCCGCTATTTTGGCTGCGGAAGCTGATAAGGAAGCCAAGATTAAAATTGCGGAAGGTGAAGCCGAAGCAATCAGAATTGTTCAGGAGGCTAAAGCCGAGGGTATAAAGATGCTGAATGAGTCTAACCCCATTGACAGCGTTCTTTCACTTAAGAGCTTCGAAACATTTGAAAAGGTTGCGGACGGAAAAGCCACAAAAATCATTATTCCCTCAGATATTCAAAACCTTGCCGGTACAATTGCCGCACTTAAGGAGACTGTTTCTAAGTAAAATTTCCGTCAAATGATTTTTCCTTTCGGACTTTACTTTTTATAGTTTTCGTTGTATTATAATATTATAGTTTTTGTACGTGGGTATTATGAGGTTCAGGAGGAAAGGATTTTTATGGAAAAGCTATCTAAGAAACAGCAGAGGGTTTATGACTATATTAAAAAATATATGGAGCAGAACAGTATTCCCCCCACAATTAGGGAAATCGGTGACGCCGTTGGGCTTGCTTCTACGTCTACCGTTCACGCTCACCTTGAAACCCTTGAAAGAAAGGGCTATATAGGCAGAAAGAAGTCCAAAAACAGATATTTGGAAATTACCGAAAGCGGTTTTTCCGGCAGAAGCGAGAAAAAGGTGCCTATTGTGGGAACTGTCACAGCAGGCGAGCCTATTTTCGCCGACGAAAATATAGAGGGCTATTTTCCCGTTCCCAGGGAATATGTTAAAGACGATGGAAGCTTTATGCTGAGAATTAAAGGCGACAGTATGACAGGCGCAGGCATTTTCAACAATGACCTTGTTTTGGTTCAAAAACAAAACTTCGCCGATAATTCCGACATAGTTATTGCTCTTATAGACGATAACGCAACCTGCAAAAGGTTCTTCAAGGAAGAAGGGGGCTATGTTCTTATGCCGGAGAATGAAAAATATTCTCCCATAAGGGTAAACGACGTTATGATTTTAGGGAAGGTTATAGGTCTATTCAGACTGTTTTAGTTTATTTTTATATACTAAAAAAAGAGGAAATTTAGAGTTGTTATAGAATATGTATTATAGAATTAATTAAGCTTATTTAAGCTTATTTGACTTTCTTTATACAAAGTCATTTAAAATATTTAAAATTTGCTCTGAACGAAGGAGGATAAATAAAATGGTTCAATTACTTATTTCGGCTAAAGGCCACGGTAAAACAAAATTACTGATCGATATGGCAAACGACGCACACAAGACAGCAAGCGGCAACATCGTTTTCATCGACGACAACAAAAAGCATATCTACGATATTCATTCAGGTATCCGCTTTGTTGAAACATCTGCCTGCGACCTTGTAAATTATCGTGAGTTTGCCGGCTTCATTTACGGAATACTTTCTCAGAACAGCGACATCGAGAAGATTTTCGTTGACGGTCTTTATAAGATTATCCGCGACCTCAGCGACGAAGATTTGGTTAAGCTTGTTAAGAGACTTGATGCAATCAGCAAGGAAGAATCTGTTGACTTTATCGTAGGTATGTCATCGGATTACGGAAAAATTCCCGAAGGCGTTCAGGATTACGTGCTTCAGGCTTGAAAAAATAACGCATAATAAAAAAGAGTGTAAGCCCTTTGAATTGATAGGGTTTACACTCTTTTAATTTGGTTAAATGTTAGTTAGTTTTTGTCATCGTTGCAAAGATTTTCATACTTCTTCAACAATTCTTGAAAATCTTCTAAGGTGGAGCAGTCTTTTAAATCAAGTAAAATTCGTGTTCTTTCAAGCTTTCGAGCTAAACTTTCAATAGTTTCATAATCGTTAGGCATATATTTACACCTCTGTTTGATATGGGTTTTCACTTTTATTGAAAAAGCGAAAAATTCATTCTGAACCCACCCCTGTCAAGTAGACAGAGCAAATAACAAAAGAATTATGTATA
>JAJQFU010000082.1 GCA_021200955.1 Clostridiales bacterium
CATTAGAGAACCTAACCCGTATGAGCAACGTAGGGCGATAGCCCGGAGTGCGAATTGTCGGGTCGATTGCGTGAATGCGAAGCATGGAGCAATCGACTTTTATAGTAGGTGGTATCTGCAAAACAGAAATGAAAGTTTTCCCAAATTCTTCTATATATAATCTTATAAATCAATTAAGGATTTGTCAAGGGAAAAATGCTTAAGGCTTTCGATTTTTCTAAAATTCGGCAAGAGATATCACCTCTCAGTCAGCCGCACTGTTTTTTTCAAAAATCAGCATTGGCTGCCAGCTCCCCTCAAGGGGAGCCTGTTTAAATATCGCCTAAACTGTCAAAAATAAAATCGGAGGTGATTTCTATAAAAAACTATATTATTTTTATTTTGAGTATAATAATGATTTTTTTGTTATGTATAAATCTTAATACAGACGAAAATACCGAAGCGGAAATTGACTTAACCACGGCGAACCTTTACATTAAAACAGATGAGGAAGCCGCCCCCTTAACCGCCGTATATTCCGAAAGCCTTCAGGGCATTGAAACCACCGCCGAAATTGTATTTATGAAGAACACAGACCCCCTTCCCTATGATTTTATGCTCAAATGTATAGCCGAGGACAAAACCCCCTATATAATTATAGAAGAGGGACAGCAGCTTTTCGACCTGTCTCACATTGAGGAAATCGCCGAAAGCTTGGGCTATTTCGACACAGACGCATATATTGAGCTTTATCCTCTCTATGTAACCCCGGCTTTTAACAGCACCGCCTACAGACAATTTTATAAAAACGCCGCAGAAATTATAAGAGAAAAAGCCCCCAAAAGCAAAATTGTGTGGGCAATAGCTCCCGAGCTTATTTATAACGAGACTGATTTTCTGCCCCCGGAACAGTCATTCGACCTTTTAGGCATATCCCTGCTCTGCGGCTTAAACGGCGAAAACACCTTGCCCCTGATTTATGACAAGCTTGAATATTTAAGCTTTGCCTACTCAAAGCCTGTAATTATAAGCCGTTTTTCCGCGGCGGACTACTGCGAAATTACTCACAGCTATTATAAAAACGAAAAAAGAAAATGTATATACGCACTCAGTGAGATAAAAGCCCTTTACCCCAACATTATAGGCGTCATTATCTATGAAGCGAATAATTATGAATTTGAGGGTTATAACAACAGGCTGTTAATTTCTAACGACGACGAAGCCTTAAGGGAGCTTACGACAATAATCAGAGAATTTGAAAATGACACCGAAAGGGAAAGAAAGCTGCCTGTCTGCGGTGTTATTATTTCAGGCTCGGCATATTTAAAGGAAGAGGACTATAACAGATTTTTCAAGCCGACCTATACGGCTGTTTCTTTAAACAGCGAAAATTATATAAACATATCCTGTGCTTTAAAAACAGAGGTTTCTGAGAAAAACAAGACTGTTATTATTTGTGAATATATGTTATAATAGGCTCAGAGGTGATAAAAATGAACGTAAACAACAAAGAAATAGAGAGAAAATTCCTTGTTAAGACACTGCCCGAAAACTTAGGCTCGTATAAGTGCAAAAGCATTATTCAAGCCTATATTTCCACAAACCCGACCTTGAGAATAAGAAAAGCCGATGATAAATATTTTTTTACATTCAAAAGTGCCGGAGTTATTGAAAAAGCGGAGTTTGAATACCCCATAACGGAAGAGCAGTTTAATCATTTGAAGGAAAAAACAGAGGGCAATATTATAGAAAAGAAGCGTTATATTATTCCCCTTGATGAGGTGCTTATTGCAGAGCTTGACATATACAGCGGAGATCTTCAGGGCTTTATGAATGTAGAGGTAGAATTTAAAAGTATGCAGGAAGCCCTTGTTTTTAATCCACCGGAGTGGTTCGGTGAAGAAATAAGCCTTGACCGCAGATATTCAAACGCTTCGCTGTCACTTTGCGGACTTCCTAAAGACTGAAAGTCCCCATTTCTTAAGGCATTTTAGGCTCAGTATAAAATTTTTCCAATTTTTGGAAAATTATCCTTGCATTTTAAATTATTGTGTGCTATAATCGAATTGTTGGTAAATATTGGCATAAACAGCAAATTTTTATCTTCTATATTATGAAAGATAAAATTACTTATGATTTTTTAATTTTTAATGGAGGGATAATTTATGACAAACAAAACACAAACTGTTTTAATCGCCGGAGACAACACTGATTTTTGCGACATACTTGCCGCACATTTGGGAAAACAGCCCGACCTTGAAATTATGGCTATAGCCAAAGACGGCGAAGAGGCTGTAAAAAGAATTTTAGAGGAAAAGCCCGACATAGCCCTTTTGGACGGAATTATGCCTAAATTAGACGGCATAGGCGTTTTGGAAAGGTTAGCGGAGTCTCCCGAAAAAAGTCAGACAAAATGCATTATTTTAACCGCCATAACAAAGGAACAGATTACACGCAGAGCCTTTGAACTGGGAGCATATTATTACATTGCAAAGCCCTTTGACCCGGATCTTCTTATTTCAAGAATACGCCAGCTTAAGGAGCCTGCCGGGGCAGCTATTTCAAAAAGCCTCTGCCTTGCAAGAAGCAGTGAATATGACCTTGAAACTAAGGTAACAAATATTCTTCACGAAATAGGCGTTCCGGCTCACATAAGGGGCTATCACTATATGAGAGAAGCTATTTTAATGGCAATTAATGACATCGACGTTTTAAACTATATTACAAAGGAGCTTTACCCCACAATCGCCAAAAAGTGCAACACCACCCCCAGCAGGGTTGAAAGGGCTATCCGTCACGCAATTGAAGTGGCTTGGAGCAGAGGAAAGGTAGACGCTATAAACAATCTTTTCGGCTACACCATAAACAGTCATAAGGGCAAGCCCACAAACAGCGAGTTTATTGCGCTTATTGCCGACAGGCTCAGACTGGAGCTTAAAGCCAGCTGATTGTAATTGAACAGCAACAAAAAAGCTCGGATTAACCGGGCTTTTTTTATTGTGTGGCAGGAAAAATAAAACCACCTGCTATGCAGGTGGACCCCAGCAGCTTC
>JAJQFU010000137.1 GCA_021200955.1 Clostridiales bacterium
CCCTTCAGTGCAGCAATCCCAAAACGATTTTGGAAATAATCGCAGACGTAAGCGCCAAATCATATGCAGCCGCTGTTCTTTATCAGGCAAACAAAACAGAAGGCATAAATGTCAATATTTCCACAGATGAATTAAACAGCATCGAAATAAAAGGAAATAAGCTTGTAAATAATTTAAAAAATTCCTCTGATACCGTAAAGGTAATTTTTACGGGCTTGGGAATTACCGGAATTGATGTTATCCCCGACGGAGTATTTAACATTATTTCATCTTTGGCAACCGGCTTAGGCGTTTCTCTGCCCATAGCGGCAACCCTCGTAGGCGGTGTTTTTGCAGTAGCAGCCGGAACAGCCATATACAGAGACTTAAACAAAATGCAGTATGCCGAATATTCCGCAGCTGTTGCGGCAATAAACAGCTTTTACGGCGGTTTGGAAAGCCAAATGCTTCTGTCATATGACAAAGCAATGGGAATGGTAAAACACAGAATAGAAGATAACCTCATTGCTTCTTTAAACTTAAATCAGGGAGTTGTCAAAAATGCAAATTTGAAGCTTACTCTTGCCCGTATAGACAAAGTTTTGGATAATATTTATGAGGAGGTCATGAAAGATGCTCTCAGCCCTGCAAACATTTATTGATAATGAAAGAAACAAATGGCAGGAAGATACGCTCATAGAATTGAGAAACCGCCTTACAAACAACAGCGACGATATTTATGACGATATAAATATTAAAAGCAGCAAATACGTAGTTATTTACGGCGTGTCTCAAATAGGAAAAACCACTTTAATTATTCACCTTATGAACATTAAGCCCGAATGCAGAGGGGAAGTATATAAAATTTTGAGAGCCGGTCAGCCTAAGGGCGAATCTTCAACTTCCACAGCCATTATTTACAGACAGTCTGAAGATATGAACAAATTCGGAATATGTCAGTCCGAAGATGATGTTGTTTTTAACAGCAGCATTAAATATTATTTCGAACAGGAATTTATAAACGCACTTAAATCTGTCAGAAAAGAAGTGGAGAACGGAAAGTACAAAGGAGGAATATTATATATTTATCTGCCGAAAAAATATTTCAACGCCGCTTCTCCCGAATATTCCGATATTAATATTATGGATCTTCCGGGATACGGCAGCAGAAACGATAAGGAAAGAGAAAACCCATCGCCAATAATTAATAAATATGTAAATCTTGCCGATGTGAGAATTGTTGCCTGTCAGGGGCATGAGCTTCAATCCCTGGAAAATATTAAAATCGGAAATACCGATTGGATGGATTTTCCCAACAGATATTGTGTTGTTTTAACAAAGGCATACGGTCAGGAAAACATAAGGAAATATTTTAAAAGCGAAAAAAGCAAGAGACCCAAACCTACTTTTTATGAATATGTAATAGACGAATATAATAAAGAAAAAAAAGTCAAAACCCCTAAGCTGGATAAAATAAACATATTCCCAATAGAAATAGGCGAGTCTCTTGAGGCTCTGACAAACCCACAAAAAAATTCAAGCGAGCTTATAAGGGATATTTCCGACAGAAGAGAGCTCAGTACGGCTGTGGAAAAAACAATAAACGATATAAAAAAATATATAGCCGAACATAAGGGCAACTCCTTCCGCAATATAATCGAAGAGCTTCAAAAGCAAACCGAAAATTATATTAAGACCGAAATTGATAACTGTAAGGCTGAAATAAAAAAGCTTAATTCCGAAATAGCCTATAACAAAAATAAATTAAATAAGGACAAAGAAAAACTCGAAAAATTCAGAGCTGAGTTAAACGGCTTAAAACCGAGCTTTGACAGATATGAAAAAATAAGAAAGGACTGGGATTTAAGCACAATATCTTATGAAGAGTTTTATGACGGTTTTATAGATGACATTTCAGGTATCTTCGGTATGGACAGTGAAGTAAGGTTTCGTGACGATAAGATTAACTTTATATATAACAGTCTCTCAGAAAGATTGTCGGACTTTCTCAAAAAGTATTTAAAACTTTACAACAATAAATACATAGAACTGGGTATAATAAAAAACTCGTCTGAAAGCGAGCTTAACAAGGTCTGTGAAAATATTACGGGCAGCTTAACGTCTGCTTTTGAAATTAAATTAAAGGCTGTTGAGAAAAAGCTTATTTTCAGATATATTTTCAGAGATAAGGCTTATGAATGTGCCGTAAAAGCTTTCAAATACTACGAAGAAAATTTGGAACATTATCTTAATGCGGCATACAACAGCTTTATAGATGAAAACGGGTCTGTTTCTGAGAGGTATTATGTCTTAAGTGCAACCTGCAGAAATCTTGAAAGTACGAAGCGAAACAGTAATGAAGAGCTGAATAAAAGCCTTAAAAATTTGAATAAGCGGGAAGAGGACAAGAGGGATCTTGAAAGAGAAAAGGCGGACTGTGATGATATACTGCTTTCTTATAAGGAAACCGCCGAAACTCATTTTCTCAGGCAAAAAGCAGAATTAACAGATAAAATAAACGATGCTTCCAAAGCCTGGAGAAAATCAGTTCTTAAACACAGCGATGATATTATAAAGCCTCTTCTTTGTCTCAGTATCATCGAATACGATTATAACAAAATAGTGAAGGGAGAATAAACAAATGGCAAATAACAACAATCTCAACAATGATGCAATAAATTCAGTAAAGGAAATTTTTGATGCATACATAGTAAGCTCTGTTAATAAGAATACAGATGAAAAAATCGGCAGCACACCCGATGACATTCAGGATATTAAAAAGGTGCTGGATAATTCATTTTCTTCAATCTCAGGCGATTTAAATCTTGTAAAAAGTAAGGTTGAAAGCTGTACAAGTGAAATTAGAAAATGTGCAAATAAAGAAGAAGCAAAAAACATACTGACATTTGAACAAGAAGCATATAAGCGCACCAAGAATAACATTGACGACTTTGAACCATAGTCAATAAAGTAGACAGAAAAAGAGAAAAATTTTACCTACCGG
>JAJQFU010000116.1 GCA_021200955.1 Clostridiales bacterium
TTGTTTTTCTCATAGCTATATTATACCACAATCTGAGCTATTTGTCCACACCCTTAAAAAATTGTCACCGCTGATTGTTGTAAATAACCGGTCACAGATGACTGACAGACAGAGCGGTTTCTGTTTTTAATATAGTGCTTTTTTCGCAAAAAACTTAATACGAACCCACTTCAACTCCTGTATAATAATGCTTCAAAATTTCATCATATGTATATCCGGCGGCAGCCATATAGTTTGCGCCGTACTGGCTCATTCCCAAGCCGTGCCCCCAGCCTTTTCCGTCAATATAGAGTGTAAAGTCGGAAGAACCTTCATTATATTCAAAGCTTATGTCGAAAACTCTGCTTTTAAGAGAACCCTCTGCCGTTGAAGAAAAGAATGTGCGGACGTCCTCTTTTTCTATTGTGTATGTGCCTTTGTTGCCCGAAAAAGTCATAGAATAAACTCTGTTTTTATCGCTTCTTTCGATACTGACATAAACAAGACCGCCTAAGCTTACACCGTTTGCCGCAAGAAGGCTTTCAAGCTCCGAAAAGGTGAAGGTTCTGCTCCACTCGTAAACTTCAGTTCCTTCAATGTCTTCTACGCTTTTAAGATAGGGGGTGTCCTGACCCCATACGTTTATGTTGTCGTCGGTAACTCCTCCGGAACAAGCCGAATAAACGGCGTTAATCAAGGCCCCGTCATAGGTTATAACCTGCCCTGCAGTGGCTTTAACTGCGGCGGTGGAGCTTGCGGCTTCAGCCGAGGTTCCGCTGTAAACCTGACAGTGGTCTGTGTCGCAGAGGTAATAGCCGTTTGTCTCATATGAGCCGCTTGCCATACGGTTTTCGATGTAGGTTCTTGCGGCTACAGCCTGAGCCTTTAAAGCTTCCTCATTCCAGCCCGAGGGCATTTCTGAGGGAACAACTCCGCAGAGATAAGTCTCCAAAGGAAGAACGTTTACACAGGTGAAAGCCGACCCCCCTGTGGGGTAAAATTCTATGTAGCCTCGGTATGAAAGGCTGCCTAAGTTGGTTATGCTGTCGCCTGTTACGGCGAAGTTTGCCCCCGAATAGTCATAGACAAGTCTGTTTGAGTCTGAGGATAAATACATTGACGTTGAAGATGGGGCGCAGAGGGTGGAATTGGGGTAGTTTTCAACTGCCGCAACCGCTCTTTCGTATGTTTCATAGGGCCCTATGTATACGTTCCAAATTCCGCTGCCCTTATATGCCGCCATTGCGTTGTAACCTGTTAAGGCTGCGCTTGCCGCCTTGGCTTCTTCATAGGTTGAATAGGCGGTTTTAGTGGATATGTAATAAGATGTTGATTTGGTGACCGCTGCTCCTTCCGAAAGGTCTATATAGGCTATTTCGTTAAAGCTGTTTGAGGATGAGAAGCCCAAAGCAACGGTTTGAGCGCCTATTGAAACGGAGGTAATGTCCTTAAAGTGGGATTCAAGCCCTATGCGGACAGTGCTTGTTCCGCCGTAGGCAAAAATCGAAAATATAATGGAAAAGCCCAAAATCAGAGCCGTAAATATCAAAAATAACCGCTTTTTCATAAAAAACCTCCGAATATTTATGTTTATCATTTGTTAAGACACTGTTAAAATATAATTTCGAATTATAGTATACCTTAGAATAATAAAAAAAGCTATAGTTTTAATCAAATTTTCATAAAAAAGTGATGTCTTTGAAATATTTCTCTTTGAAGGCATTAAGCTTTTCTTTTGTCTCCTCAGAAAAAACAAAGCTCTTTTCGTCGCAGTTTATGTAGGAAATAACTTCTGTAAGCTCACAGTTGATGTATCTTAAAGCAAGCTGCAAAGGGTAGGGGGCAGGATTTTTTGTTTTTGTGGAGCCGCCCCCGGTCATAAGCAAAAGGGCTTTTTTTGGCTTTAAAGCCTTATTTTTGCCCAAATAATATTTTTGAAACCGTGAGAGAAAATTAAGTGTTAAGCCTGTCAGGGACGAAAAATATAAGGGAGAAGCGAAAACAAGGAAATCCGCTTCTTCCACAAGAGGATATATTTTCCCCATATCGTCATTAATTACGCACTGACCGCAGTTTTTACATCCTCCGCAGTCTGAACAGGGGGCAATATTAAGCTCGGCAAGGTCTAAAACCTCCGCATTTATCCCCCTGTTAAACATTTCAATAAGCTTTCTGCATTCTCCGTTTTTGTTGGCTGAGCCGTTTATAATTAGTGTTTTCATATGATTACCTTTATTTCAATATTTCCAGTGCCTTTTTAAGCTGTGTGTCGTTTTCAAGGTCTGTTACGGCGTCGCTGTCGGTGACGCTTGAAAGCTTAAAGCTTTCAGGGGCAAAAACCTCTATGTCGGGGTCTATGCCTGTGCCGTTAATACAGACACCGCTTGGGGTGTAATATTTCGCTACGGTCAGCTTAACACAGCTGCCGTCGGAAAGTGTATAGCTTTCCTGAACCACGCCCTTGCCGTAGGTTGTTGTGCCTACGATTGTGCCCACGCCGTAATCCTTAATTGCTCCTGTCAGAACCTCCGACGCCGAAGCGGAATTTCCGTTTACCAAAACGGCGATAGGTATGTCAAGGCAGTTTTCGTCTGATTTGTAATATTTTTTCTCGCCGTCTTTATATTCCATATAGGTGATTGTGCCTTCGGGAAGTATTCTGTCGGCGATTTTGTTCACAGTCGTCAGATAACCGCCGGGGTTGTTTCTCAGGTCGATAACAAGACCCTCTATGTCTCCCAGCTCTTCAAGGGCTTCTTCAAACTGCTCCGCTGTGTTTCCGTCAAACTCAGTAATTCTGATGTAACCAATGTTGCCGTCAAAAAGGCTGTAACAAACGGAAGGAATGTCTATATCCTCTGCAGCAATTTCCGCCTCATAGGCTTCGCCGTTTTGGTGTTCGCCTTTTAATATAAAGGGTTCTGTACTGCCTTTAATAAATTTGACCGCTTCAAGATAACTGTCTTTATCGGTGATTTCAGTTCCGTTTATCGAAAGAATTGTGTCGCCGCTTAATATTCCGGCGCTGTCAGCCGGAGAACCGCCGTAAACCTCGGTTACCGTCATTTTGCCGTTGGTAGAAAGGCTTATTGTTATGCCTATGCCGCTGTATGCACCGCTTAGGCTTTCCTTAAAGGCTTCAAACTGCTCCGCTGTCATATATGTGGAATATTTGTCGCCTAACCCCGCAATATAACCGGCATATATGTATTCCTTCAGCTCTTCTTGGTCAACATCGTCTACAAAATGCTCGTCTATGAGATTTTCTATTACCTTAATCTTTCTTTCTTCCGAAAGGTTTCCGCTTAAAAGCTGAACTCCCGTTCTTATGTTGTAAATCAAAACAATCAAAACACAGGCTGTTGCAAAGCCTATAAAAAAGCTTTTTCTTTTTGACATATTATCTACCTCTTTTTTTAAAGGGAAAGTCCTCTGACAGGGCTTCCCTGTATCGTCTATTTTATTATATTACATTTATGATTAAAAATCATTATAAAATTATTGTATTTTTTAATCTTTTATAAATTTTCACAATCTTACAAAAACTATGATTACATTTATTTTTTGTTGACAAGGCAAATTTGCTCAGATATAATGTTTTTTATAAAGACGAAAAAAGAAAAAGGTGATTTTTTGAATACTGTGATTTTTGATTTAGACGGAACTCTTCTTGACACAATAGGTGATTTGGCTGAAGCGGTGAATTTCGCCCTTGAAAACAACGGTCTTTCAAGGCTTCCTCTTGAAACAATAAAAAGCTACGTGGGAAACGGCGCCGGAGTTTTAATTGAGAAAAGCTCAGGCTCAAAGCAGGGGGAACCCTTGTTTGAAAAATGCCGAAAGGATTTCTCGGCTTATTATATGTCTCATTTACACGTTTTTACAAAGCCCTATGAAGGAGTTTTAGACACATTAAAGGAGCTAAAAAACAGGGGCTTTAATACGGCAATTTTATCGAATAAGCCGGATAATGCCGTTAAGGAGCTTTCGGACTTTTTCTTTAAGGGGCTTATTGACACTGCCTTAGGTGAAAGAGGGGGAGTACCTAAAAAGCCCGACCCTGCGGCGGTTTTGGAAATTATCGAAAAACTTGGTGTAAACAAAGACGAGGTTATATATGTCGGCGATTCCGAGGTGGATATTCAGACAGGGAAGAATGCCGGGGTTAAAACCTTAAGCTGTCTTTGGGGCTTTAAGACAAAGGAATTTTTGATTGAAAACGGATCGGAAATTCTGCTTGAAAGACCTAACGATTTATTGAAATATATATAAATATATGATTTTTATTTTTAAGAAGGTGATTTTATGACCCTACAGCAGCTTAAATATGTTGTTGCGGTAGCTCAAAAAGGTTCAATCAGCGAGGCAGCCAAGTCTCTGTTTATTTCCCAGCCCAGCCTGACAAATGCAGTCAAGGAGCTTGAAAGCGAAATAGATTTGAGAATTTTCAACAGAAACAACAAGGGCATAAGCATTTCAGCCGATGGTGAGGAATTTTTGGGCTACGCAAGACAGGTTATCGAACAGGCTGAGCTTTTGGAGCAGAAATATTTGAGACGAAAGCCGGGAAAGCTTCATTTTTCGGTTTCCTCCCAGCATTATTCCTTTGTGGTTGACGCTTATGTGGATCTTATTAAAGAGTTTAACGCCGATGAATACGACTTTTCTCTTAAGGAAACCAGAACCCATGAAATTATTGATGATGTAAGGCTTTTAAGAAGCGAAATAGGGGTTTTATACATAAGCAATTTTAATGAGAAGATAATAAAAAAGTTTATAAGAGAAAACGACCTGATTTTTCACGAGCTTTTTTCCACCTCTCCCCACGTTTTTATAAGCAAGAGCCACCCCCTTGCGGAAAAAAGCATTGTGACCCTTGAGGATTTGGAGGACTACCCTTATTTTTCCTATGAACAGGGCAGCTATAACAGCTTTTATTTTACAGAGGAAATTTTAAGCGTTATAGAACATAAAAAAAATATAAGGGTCTGCGACAGGGCGACCCTTTTTAATCTTCTTATAGGACTTAACGGCTATACAATCTGCACAGGGGTCATAAATGAAGAGCTTAACGGAGCAGACATTATAGCCCGACCCCTTGATGCAGACGAAAAAATAACCTTAGGCTATCTGACCCACAAAAACACGAACCTGAGCCATTTGGGCGAAATTTATATTAAATATCTAAAGAGCCGCACTCAGAGCTTTTAAGAGGTCGGGTCATAAAAATTTCTGATAAATTAAATTTTTCTTTAATGACGGAGTATGCTTTATTTAAGGCTGCTTCGTCTTTATATATGCCGAAAACAGACGAACCTGAGCCGCTCATAAGGGCGCCCAACGCCCCCTGATTTATCATTTCCGCTTTGATTTCCCCCACAAGGGGAATATTCTTTATTGTGACGGCTTCAAGAACATTTCCCATACTATCGCAAATTCCCTTAAGGTCGGCGGCTTTCATACATTCAATAGCTTTTTCGGTGTCTATGTGGGTTTTGTTTTCAAGTCCGTCATATTCCTTAAAGGCTTTAAGTGTGGGCATACCCTCCGAGGGCTTTGCCAAAAGAATGAAACATGGCGGAAGGTCGGGAAGGGGGGTTAAAATCTCGCCTATGCCCTCTGCTCTTGCGCACCTTTGGTAGAGACAGAAGGGAACATCAGCCCCCAGGGCTTTGCCTATGGAGTAAATTTCACTGCTTTCCGCTGTTAAATCGAAAAGCTTAATCATTCCCTTTATGGCTGCGGCGCAGTCTGCCGAGCCGCCGCCTAAGCCTGCGGAAGAGGGTATTTTCTTTTTAAGAACAGCCTTAACACCGGTTTTTATGGCATATCTCTTTTTCATTGTGTCTATGGCTTTATACACAAGGTTTGAGCTGTCTGCGGCAATCTCCGAGCCGCTTATGTAAAGCTTTATTTTGTTTTCGGGAATTTTTGTTAAACTCAGTTCATCGCAGAGGTCAATGCTCAGCATTATCATATCCAAAATGTGGTAGCCGTTGGGGTAAAGCCCCTTTATATCTAAAACTGTATTTATTTTCGCCGGAGCTTTAAGGGTTATAGCGTTCATATTTTTCTCCTTGATTATAAAATTTTATATATTTTGATTTTATCATATTTTTATAAAAAAACAAGGGCTTATCTAATGCCTTTGACAATAAGAACTCTCTTTTCCGAAAAATATACGCAGCTTTTGACTGAAAAAATTTAAAATTGGGTATTGACAAATTTAAAAAGAGCATATATAATAATAAATAGGTTAGCGAGGGCTAACCAAAATTTTTAAAGCATGGTTAGCTCAGACTAACTGGAAGGAGATTATATATGTCAAAAATTGCTGTTGTATATTGGACAGGAACGGGAAATACTGAAATTATGGCGAATGCAATCGGCGCAGCTGCCGGGGCAGACGTGTTCGACCTTTCCTCATTTTCACCTGACACAGTTTCAGCCTATGAAAAAATAGCTTTCGGCTGCCCGGCTATGGGCGACGAGGTTTTGGAGGAAGGGGAGTTTGAACCCTTCTTTACTGAAGCCGAAGGCAGCTTAGCAGGCAAAAAGGTGGCTCTTTTCGGCTCATACGGCTGGGGCGACGGTCAGTGGATGAGAGACTGGGAGGAAAGAGTTAAAGCCGCAGGGGCTGCACTTTTCTCAAACGGTCTTATTATTAACGGAACCCCCGACGAATCAGGCGAAGCGGAATGTGCCGATTTCGGCAAAAACTTCGCAGCATTCTAAATCTTACTTATAAGGAGCAAAGCCTATGGAGGAAGCTATTATTAAAAACTGTGCTCCCGTTTTGGGAGGTCTTAAAACAGGCAGTCTTTTCTGCTGCCGAAAGGATAAAAATACTCTTGAAAAACAGGTTGACGACCTAAACCGAAAGCTTTCGAAAAAAGGGGTTTCCGTTTTTATCTTAAAAACAACTCCCGATTTTTCTCTTGTTTATGTGTGCAGAAAAACAAAGCTTGAAAAAGACACAGAAGGCTTTGAGGTCAGAAACTTCCTCCGAAAAATAGGCTATGTCTCATTTACATTTGAAGCGCTTTTGGAAACTCTTTTCCGCCGCTTCAGTCAAAACCTGACTTTTCCCCACGAGATAGGTATTTTTCTGGGCTATCCCCTTGAAGACGTAATAGGCTTTATAAAGAATAAAGGCAATAACTTTAAAATCTGCGGTTATTGGAAGGTCTACAATGATGAGAAATATGCTGAAATTCTTTTCGGACGGTTCTCCAAATGCACAGAGGTTTATACCCGCCTCTTTTTGTCCGGCTCAAAAAGAATTGAACAGCTGACAGTTTCCGTTTAACCGCCTGCCCTCCAAAAAAAAGGTTCACCGGTATTCGGCGAACCTTTTTGCTCTCTGCACTGTTTTTTATTTCATTTTTCTCACTTTTTCAATCCACTTTTCAATTGACGGCTTTGCGGAGTCTACATAACTGCCTACAATTGCCAAGCCCTCTGTAACCTTAGCTCCTTTGCAGACACGCTTAATTTCCTTTACTGTGTCCGAAAGTCCGCTGCCTTCGTGGGTGCAGAAGGGATGAATGATTTTGCCCTCCCAGTTAAAGCTTTCCAAAAATGTATATACCGCCATAGGCATATTCCGCCAATAGCTGGGATAGCCTAAATATACTTCATCATATTTGTCAATGCTTTTGGGCAGCGACACAAGCTCAGGTCTTGCATTATTTTTGAGGTCGGCTTTCGCCTGTTCAATGCAGACCGAATATGTAGGCGAATAGGAAGCTTTCGGTTCGATTTTGAATAAATCGGCTCCCGTTATTTCCGAAATCATTTTTGCCGCCTTTTCGGTATTCCCCACATTTATAAAGCGATATTCTCCGCCGAAATAGTTCTCGCCGGCTCTTGAAAAATATGCCGTTAATATTGCCATAGGCATCCTCCTTTAAAGCTTGTTGTATTCCTCATCGCTGACAGGCTCGCACCACTCGTTTTTACAGTTCTCCCCGGGAACCTCAACGGCTATGTGGCTGAACCAGCTGTCTGCCTGTGCTCCGTGCCAGTGTTTAACCTCGGGAGGAATGTTTATAACCGTTCCCGGTTCAAGGCTTACGGCGTCCTTTCCCTCTTCCTGATACCAGCCCTTGCCGTCAACGCAGATGAGAATTTGACCGCCGCCTTTTGTGGCGTGGTGAATGTGCCAGTTGTTTCGGCAGCCCGGTTCAAAGGTTACGTTAGCCAAAAATACTCCTGCTTCAGGGGGTGTCAGGGGCTTTAAATAACTGTTTCCCACAAAATACTGAGCGAATGCGTCGTTAGGCTCGCCCATACCGAAAAAGCCGCCGTGCTCTTCCTTTTCTTCGTCGGCATAAACGTCCTTAGCCATTCTGAAGGCTGCCCAGGCGTTGGGCCAGCCGGCATAAAAAGCAATGTGTGTTAAAATTTCAGACATTTCCGTTTTTGTGACTCCGTTCTTTTTGGCTTCGGAAAGGTGATAAATAAGGGAACTGTCCACAATTCCCTTGCTTATAAGCGATGAAACCGTAACGATTGAGCGAAGCTTAAGGGGCAGCTTATCCTCTCTCGACCATACCTCGCCGAATAAAACATCGTCGTTAAGCTGTGCAAATTTAGGCGCAAATTCGCCCAAAGCGTCTCTTCCCGCTGTTTGTTTAACCATAGTAAAATCCTCCTTTATAAATGTCAGTTGTTTTTGTTCCTGATTTTGTAAAGCATATAATCTATACAGTCAAGGCACTGCTGCTGTGTGTGAATGTCGTCAAGCAGATCGGCTCTGTATTTCTTAAGCTTCTTTATTTGGGAGCTGTCAGCTCCCTCGCTTTCTTTAATTCCGCACATATATTCTCTTATGTGCTTAACGTTGTCATCGATTTCAGACAAGCCGCCGCCCCCTTTCGAAAAATTTAAAAAACATATGAGAAAAGTCAGTTCATCTCATATGTTTATTATAAAATTATATTCTGTTAAAATCAAATACTTAGTTTTTATGGTTAGCTATGCCTTAAAAGCATTATTGCCTTCCGAAATATTCTTTTATATAGTCAATAAACCTTGCCGCCGCCAAACTGAATGGCTGGTGTCTTTTCCACGCCAAAACACTTGTTAAATAAAGCTTAGGACACAGAGGGATTTTTATAAGCTGTCTCGTGTCTAAAAAAGGCAGTGCGCCGTCAAGGGTTACAAGACAGCCCAAGCCGTTTTTAACCATATAAAGAGTGCTGTCCGCAAGGTCGCTTTTACAAACTATATTCAACTCATCTTCTTTAATTTTAAGGCGGTTCAAAAGCTCGTTTTTAACGCTTTCTCTGGAAGGCATAATCAGGGGAAGCTTTTTCAAATCCTCACCGGTTATAAATTTCTTATTGACAGGGGCAAGATTTTCCGGCATAAGCACAACCCATTTTTCCTTTACGTCAAGCCTTAAAAAGTCGAATTTTTCTATTTCCACAGGCTCAAGAAGCAGCCCTATGTCAATAAGCCCTCGGTTCATTTTTTCCCTTACAAGGTCTGCCCCTGCGGTATAAATGTCGAACTTAACAAGAGGATGTATTTCGGAAAAGCCCTTGATTATGTCAGCTAAAAGCCTTGTGGAGGAAAGAACCCCGCTGCCGATTGAAATGCTTCCGTCAATATGTTCTCCCTGTTCCGCAAGCTCCGCTTCGGTTTTATCCACAAGTGAAATTATTTCCTCCGCTCTTCTCCTCAGAAGCAAGCCCTCGTTAGTTAAGTTTACCTTTCTTGCTCCTCTTTCGAAAAGCTTAACTCCCACCTCGTCTTCAAGCTGATTAAGCTGGCGGCTTAGGGTGGGCTGAGTAATATGTAAAGCCTCCGCCGCTTTCGTAATGTATTCTTCTCTTGCTACGGTTAAAAAATATTTCAAAACCCTGATTTCCATTTAATCCCTCCGCAACTCAATAAAATTTTCCGCTTGTTTATTTAATAATAGCACATTTTAATTTTGATGTAAAGCCGCCGTTATTGCTTAAATTTTGATATTTATGATATTTTTCTATTGATTTTTATCCGTCTCTGTGTTAAAGTAATATTCAGATGATGGTTTGATCATGTTTAACGGAGGAAATATAATGAAAAGATTTTTGGGAGCTGCCATTGCTTCTGTTATGGTATTTTCGGCAGCGGGCTGCGGCAGTGTGGGCGGCAATACAGACGGAAAAGAAATAACAAAGGTCGTTGTAGGTCTTGACGATACATTTGCCCCTATGGGCTATATAGATGATTCGGGTGAGCTTGTGGGCTTTGACATTGACCTTGCCAACGCCGTAGGAGAGCTTAAGGGCTGGGAAATTGAGTTTAAGTCTATCGACTGGGACACAAAGGCGGTTGAACTTAATACAAGTATGATTGATCTTATTTGGAACGGTTTTTCATATACTGAGGAAAGAAATGAAAATAGGCTTCTTTCCGAGCCTTATCTTGACAATGCTCAAATTATAATTATTCCGGCAGACAGCGAAATCGCTTCAAAAGCCGATCTTTCGGGCAAGACTGTAGGGCTTCAGAAGGAGTCCTCGGCTGAGGACGCTATAGAAGCTGATGAAATAGCTTCAGAAATAGGTGAGCTTGTTACATACGGCACAAATATAGAAGCCTTTACGGCTTTGGAAGCAGGCGGAACAATTGACGCTGTTGTGGCTGACAGAGTTGCGGCAGAGTATTATATAGAGACTTCGGGAGCAGATTTAAGAGTGCTTGACGATAACTTCGGCTCAGAGGTTTATGTTGTAGCGGCAAAACAGGGAAATTCAAACCTTATGGATCAGATTGAAGAGGCTTTGACGGAGCTTGGCGAAAACGGCACAGCCGCCGAAATCTCCGAAAAATGGTTCGGAACCAACATATACATTCATTGATAATATTTTTAAGCTTTTTCGGGGCTTGGGCGGTATCTCAAGCCCTTTTGTTTTAGGCAGTGTAAAAATAGGAGTGATTGACATAGAAGCAACATTATATCAAAAAACCAAAGCAATTATAGACCGCTACGGCTTTTCGTTTAAAAAGAATTTCGGTCAGAATTTTTTGATTGACCAAAGGGTTTTAGACAAAATCATTGCCGCCGGAGATATTCAAGCCGACGATGTGGTTTTGGAAATAGGCCCCGGTATAGGCACTTTGACACAGGCTATAGCGAGAAAGGCAAAAACCGTCATAGCTGTTGAAATCGACAGAACCCTTATTCCTCTTTTAGAGGAGGTTTTAAGCGATTTTAACAACATACGTCTTATAAACGAGGATATTTTAAAGGTGGATATTAAGGCTCTTTCGGAGAAATACGGGAGACCCTTAAAGGTTATTTCAAATCTGCCTTATTATATTACAACTCCGGTAATTATGAATATTTTGGAAAAGGAAGCACCTGTTTCGAGTATTGTGGTTATGATTCAGAAGGAAGTGGCTATGCGTATGCAGGCGGCGCCCGGAACTAAGGACTACGGCTCATTAAGCGTTGTTACGGCATATTTTGCCGACTGTTATTTGGCGGCGAATGTCCCCCGAAACTGCTTTATACCCCGTCCCAATGTAGACTCGGCGGTTATAAGCCTTAAGCCCTATGAGAAAAAGCCCTATGAAACAGCTGACAGAGAAGGCTTTTTCAAATTTGTAAAGGCGGCTTTTTCCATGAGACGGAAAACCCTTGTAAACTGCATAGGCTCAAGCAGCGATTTTGACCTGACAAAAGAGGAGTTTTCGGAAATATTGAAGAAGGCAGGCTATGACGAGCGAATAAGGGGAGAGGCTCTGACCCTTTCCGATTTTCACCGCATTTTTGAATTAATGGGATAAAATTTTTTCTCGGGCATATATTTTTATAAAATATGTTTGGGTGATTGCGTGATTTTTTCAAGAGATTACAGCAGGGCTATACTTAATCTCAAGGACGGTGAGGGAAGCCTTTCACAGGGCAAGGGAGTTTTTGGGCGAGCCGTTGTTGAGGTAAAAGGGGGCAGAGGGCAGATTATGATTTTCGCCCGGGGCGTTAAGCCCGGCTGCATTTGCTCACTGTATATTATTTGCAGAAAGGGAAGGGGCTTTGTGCCCTTAAAGGCGGTTTTGGTCAATACAAAAAACGCTCTTGCAGAAGTAAAATGGGACTTTAACCCCGATAATATTTTAGGCAGCGGCTTTAAGCTTGAGGAAGCGGCGGCGCTGGCAGTTTTGACCGACAAGGGTGAAAGAGTGGTAGCCGCCTTTTTCGATAAACCCTTTGATTTCGGAGAGGTTCATACAGCCGAGGTAAACAGACCTAAGCCCAAGCCCGCCGTTAAAGCTGAGGACACTCCAAAGCCTAAAGCAGAACCCGAAAAGAAAGCTGAAGAAGCGGAGAAAATTTCCCCTGATAAAGAAGAAAAAGAGGAAAAGCCCAAATCCTCAGATAATGAGAAAAATATATCTCAGACTTATAACACAGGCTTTGATTTTACTGAGGTTGTAAACCGCTTCAGCAAGGATATTGACGAGTTGAGACGCTTTGCATATATGCAGAAAATGGATTTTGAAGCGGAGGAAAGCAAAGCCAAGCGAGACAGGCGAAGTCTTTCCGCAGAGGGCATTTTAGAGGACAGAGACAGCTTTAAGCTTAAAGACAGAGACGGCTCAGAAGGAGATTTTTGCAAAATCAGTCTCAATGAGCTTTGTCTTTTAGACCCCCGAATGTATAAATATCAAAACAACCCCACATTTATAAGGTGCTTTAATAAATACGGTCATTTGATTTTGTCAAAACGGGAAGATAGTTTTGTTTTGGGGCTCCCCGATATAGAAAGAGACTTTAAAGACAGCGAAGCCTTGGGCTTTCGCAGCTTTGTATTGACGAAGCCCGGTTTCGGGTACAGAATAATGAAAATAAATAATTAAGGAGAAAGCATATGAGAATACGTAAGAAAAACTGGACTGAAGAAGAGCTTGAAACAAGCCCTTTTTTGGTGGAGGATCCCAAAGCCCTTAAGGGCAAATGGAACGAAAAATTCGGTGAGGAAAAGCCTATTTATGTAGAAATAGGCTGCGGAAAGGGTAGGTTTATTTCCGAAATGAGTAAGCTTCACCCGGACGTAAACTTTGTGGGGGTCGAAAAATTCACTATGGTGGTTTCGAGAGCCTTGAGAAAGTGCAAGCTTAACGAATGCGGCAAAAACGTGTTTATAACCTGCATAGACGCAGAGGAAATAGAAGAGGTTTTCGAAAGGGGAGAGGTTCAGAGAATTTATCTCAACTTTTCAGACCCTTGGCCAAACAGAAAAAAGTGGATTAAAAAGCGTTTGACAAACGAAAAATTTTTGACACGCTATGAAAATATTTTCGGCGAAAAGGGCGAGGTATTTTTAAAAACCGACAACAGAGAATTTTTTGAGTTTTCGCTTCAGGCTTTTTCAGAAAAGGGTTGGATTTTAAAAAATATAAGCCTTGACCTTCACAACAGCGGCTTCGAGGGAAACGTAATGACGGAGTATGAAAAAAAGTTTTCCGAGGAGGGTATGCCCATTTACAGATTGGAGGCATATTATATCGAAAGGAAGTGATTTTTTGGCAAGCCGGTTTGTATGCAAGCTTGCAAGTATGGTTTACAGACCGAGGGAAAAAAGCGAAAAATCAAACAACAGAGAAAATATTGCTTCTGGGCTTAATTTAGACGAAATGGAAAAAGCCCTGAATGAAATATTGAAGAAATAAAAACACCCCTGTGAGAGATTAGTCTCATAGGGGTGTTGTGTGTTAACGTCTCCTGTTATTTCCCAAAATAATTGCCAAAAATCTCAAAAGCGTAGCAAGTGATGCCGCTGCTGCAGCTACATATGTGAGAGCCGCCGCCGACAAAACCTTTCTTGCACCGGGAACCTCGTCCTCATCCAAATAGCCATAGTTTTTAAGGTTTTTCATAGCTCTTGAAGAAGCGTTAAACTCTACGGGGAGGGTTACAAGCTGGAACAAAACAACTACAGCATAAAGCAAAGTGCCGAAAAGGGCTATGTTATAAAATCTTGAAAATGAGCCTATTATTAAGCCCAAAATTATAAGGGGCATAGCCAGCTTGCTTGAAAAATTAACCGCCGGATAAATTCCCGTTCTTACCTTTAAAGGCACATAGCCTACGTTATCCTGAATTGCGTGGCCTGTTTCGTGAGCCGCTACTCCCAAGGCGGCTATACTGCGTGAAGAATAAACCGGCTCTGAAAGTCTCAGTTTTTTTGATTTGGGGTCATAGTGGTCGGTTAAGCTGCCCTTAATTGGCTCAACTTCTACGTCGGTGATGCCTGCGTTAAAAAGAAGCTGTCTTGCAACATCAGCCCCTGTGTAGCCTCTTCTGCTCGGAATTTCGGAATATTTCTTAAAGGTCGAATTAACCTTAAACTGAGAATACATTGACAGAATTATCGCCGCCACAAGAAGAAGCATAGCAACCATATAAAGACCGCTGAAGCTGTAGCCGTAGCCGTAACCGTAACCGCCGTAAGGATAATATCCTCCGTAATACATATAATACACCGCCTTTTCTTAAATATTTTTGATATATCAATATATACGCAACTTATCGTTGAAAGTTTTTTATTCTCCCAAAATTTTTCCCTTTTCTATTTTATGCCCTAAAATATATGCGCTTACAGGCATAATTTTTGAACCGGGGGCTTGAATTTCCTTAATTAAAAGGCTTCCGCTGCCTGTTTTCACAAGAATACCCCTTTTGTCAACTGAAATTATTTCGCCCAAAGCTCCCGACAGTTCTTCCGAAACAGCTTCCGCCTTAAAAATTTTAAGCTTCTCACCGTTATAAAATGTATAAGCGGCAGGGGAGGGGTTTAATGCCCTTATAAGGTTCTTAATTTCTTCTGACGGTTTTGAAAAATCTATAAGCCCTGTTTCCTTAGTTATTTTGCGGGCATAGGTGTGCTTTTCTTCGTCCTGCTTTACGGCGGTGAGCTTGCCTTCTTCCAAAAGCCTCAAAGCCTTAATCAGAGCGTCAGCCCCAAAATATGAAAGCCTTTCTTCAAGCTCTCCGCCTGTTTCGTCCTCTCCTATAGGAGTTTCCGCCTTGAGAAGCATATCCCCGGCGTCAAGCTTTTCAGCCATATACATTATTGTTATGCCCGTTGTTTTTCCGCCGTCCATAATTGCCTGCTGAACCGGAGCGGCTCCTCTGTATTTGGGCAAAAGAGATGCATGAACATTAATTGAGCCGTATTTGGGTATTTCAAGCAGGGCTTTAGGCAAAATCTGACCGTAAGCCGCTACAACAAAAACATCTGCATTATAGGTTTTTAATTTATCGATAAATTCATCTGTCTTAGCGGAAACAGGCTGAAGCACCTCTATGTTTAAGCTCTGAGCTGCTTGTTTAACAGGCGTGGGAATGAGCTTCTTCCCTCTGTTTTTGGGCTTGTCGGGCTGGGTCACCGCCGCCAAAACATTATGATTTTCAGCAAGTGCCTTTAAAAAAGGCACTGCAAAGTCGGGAGTGCCGAAAAAAACAGCCTTCATAATCAGTCCTCCTCGTCGTTTTCCACCTCAAAAAGGTCGCCTATAACCTTGTCGGTATAAAGTATTCCGTCGAGGTGGTCGATTTCGTGACAGAGACATCTCGCCATAAGATCCTCTCCCTCGATTATCATTTTTTCGCCGTTTCTCGTCATACATTCAACCTTTACATACTGAGGTCTTTCAACCTTTCCCCCAAGCCCGGGAACGGATATGCACCCCTCATTGTCTACAACGGCACCCTTATGATCCAAAATTTTGGGGTTTACCATTTCCACAAGACCTTCCCCTATGTCTATAACAACGCATTTTTTAAGTATGCCCACCTGGGGCGCAGCAAGCCCTACGCCGTTGTAATAATACATGGTTTCTGCCATATCGTCAAGAAGCTGCGAAAGCTTTTCGTCGAAAACCTTAACGTCCTTGCACTTCTTTCTTAAAATTTCTTCTTCTCTCATTCTGACTTGTCTCAGAGCCATATTGCGCCTCCTATGGTATATATGTAGGATTCACCGAAACACTGACGGTTATGCCCTTTGGATTATATTTTTCGTTAAATTTATCGAGACAATAGAAAATGTAATTTTTAAGCTTTTCTTCGTCTCTGCCCTTAATTATGAGCCTGTGGCGAAATTTGTTTTTGATTTTGGAAACCGCCGCCGCCGAAGGGCCTATTCTTGAGTAGTCCTTGTTTTTGCCGTAAAAGGCAAATATTTCCGCCAAAATATGCAGATTACGAATGACCTCTCTTTCGTCCTCACCCGTAAAGAGAACAACGGCTATATTCGAAAAGGGGGGATAAGCCATTTGACGCCTGAACTCTATTTCTTCATTATAAAAGCTCGAATAGTCCTCTCTTTTTGCATATTCTATGCAGTAATTTTCAGGCATATAGGTTTGAATTAAAACTCTGCCCTTGTCTCCGGCTCTTCCGGCTCTGCCTGCAACCTGGGTTATAAGCTGAAAGGTGTTTTCGGCGGAACGAAAGTCCGAGGAGTTTAAAGACAAATCCGCCGCTATAACCCCCACAAGGGTAACATTGGGGAAGTCAAGCCCTTTGGCTATCATTTGTGTTCCGGCTAAAATATCTGCTTTTCCCGCTGCAAAGGCTTCCAAAATTTGACGGTGGCTGTCCTTTGTTTTGGTGGTGTCGGCGTCCATTCTCAAAATCCGGGCTTCGGGAAAAAGCTTGTTTACCTCAGTAATAACCTTTTCCGTCCCTGCGCCGAAATATTTTATATAGGGTGAGCCGCAAGCCGGACATCGGTCGGGAACAGAAGCCTCTCTTCCGCAGTAGTGACACACAAGCTTTTCATCCTGTTTATGATATGTATAGCTGACGGAGCAGTTTTCACAGGTCATAACATAGCCGCAGCTTCTGCAGCTTAAAAATGTGGAATGCCCACGACGGTTCAAAAAAAGAATAATCTGCTTTTTTGCCTTCAGAGTTTCCCTGATTGCCTTTTGAAGCCTAAGAGAAAACATCGAACGGTTGCCCAAAGCAAGCTCGTCTCTCATATCTACGGCGAAAATGTCGGGAGGGGTCATATTAATTCTGCTGTTAAGCTCCAAAAGCTCATATTCCCCTGTTTCCGTCTTATAAAAGCTTTCTATAGAGGGGGTTGCGCTGCCGAAAAGAACAGCCGCACCGGTAAGCTCCGAAAGCTTCAAAGCAACCTCTCTTGCGTCGTATTTGGGAGTAATCTCGGATTTATAGGTCTTTTCATGTTCCTCATCAATTATAATTACGCCCAAATTTTCGAATGGAGCAAAAATAGCGGAACGAGGCCCTATCATAATGGAGACGTCTCCGCGTTTAGCCTTTTTCCACTGGTCAAACCGTTCTCCCTCGGTCATTTTAGAGTGTGTAACTGTGACCTTTTCGCCGAACCTCTCAATAAAACGGCTGACAGTTTGAGGTGTCAGAGAAATCTCCGGCACTAAAACAACAGCCTGTTTTCCCATAGAAATCGTCTTGTCAATAATTTCGGTGTAAACCAAGGTTTTGCCGCTGCCTGTTACGCCCTTTAAAAGAAAAGGCTTTTTTTCGGGGGCGTTTAGCGATGAAACAACCCTGTTTATAACAGCCTGCTGGTCGTGGGTAGGGGAGTGACTTCTTGAAGGAGAGGGGTTCTTAGTGTCATAGAGGTCTCGGCTTTGTTCAAGCTCGCTTATTGTCACAATACCTTTTTTTTCAAGAGATTTAACAGTTTGCAGACTTATTTCAAGGCTGTCTTTAATATATTTTAAAGATAAGGGGCTGTTTTGCCTAAGCTCCTTTAAAAGCTGCGACTGCCTGTTGTTTTTTTTGATTATTTTTTCCGTCTCTTCATTATCCGCCGCTAAGTTTACATACCTTTCAACCTTGTCTTTGGTTATTTTGGGCAGTATGCACTGAAGGCAGTCTGTCAAAGTACAGTAATATTTTTTCTGCATCCATTTGGCAAGATCAATCTGTACTTTAGAAAAAACGGGGTAGGGGTCTTTTATAGAGGTGATTTCCTTAAGGGTTCTGTCTGTTGAAACTTCGTCGGTAAGTGCGGTAACATACCCCTCCGTAGGTCTGTTGCCCCTTCCGAAAGGAACAGTCACCCTTGACCCTGTTTTGATTTTATCCTCCAATGCCTTGGGAACAGTGTAAAAGAAAATTCTGTCCACCTCTTTGGCATTTATCTGAACGATTATTTCAGCATATTTCACCGCTTTATTCGTTCTCCTTTAAATCTTTGACGTCATCGGCGTCCTTTGCGTCAAGGCTGTCAAGTCCTTCAATGCCTTCAAGCTCGTTTTCATCGTCCAGCTCGTCAAGCTCGTCTAATTCGTCAAGGCTTTCAATATTTTCGCTGTTAAAGTCAAAGCCTTCACCGGCTGTCTCTTCGGGTTTAAATTCGGCTTTCTTTTCATTTTCTTCGGCAGCCTGTTCAAGCTCGTTCTTAATTTCTTCTTCAAGAGTTTCAGTGTCTTTTTCAATCTGAATAACTGTGCCCATACCTTCGGGAACAACCTTGATCTTACCCTGTTCAAGCTCTTCAACGGCTATTGAAAGGGGCTTATCCGAAAGGGCAGGGTCGTCTACCATAGGCTTGTCGCATTCAATAATCTGCCTTGCTCTCTTTGCAGCGGCAATAACCACAGTGTAACGGCTCTTAATAGCGTCCCCTGTTTCGTTGTCCTTGTTCATTATGTCCATAAGCTCAGCATATGATGGTTTAAGCATTAGTATCTACTCCTTTTTTTGATAAAAATTGTTCTGAAAAATCCAAATTTCTTGCGGCTCTGAATTTCTCCGTTTCAACAATTGCGTTTATTCGTTCCGTTGCATTTCTTACAAGGTCGTTAAGAACCACATAGTCATATTTGTTAAGAAGCCCGACCTCTTCTCTTGCACGTCTTAAGCGCATATTTATAACCTCGTCTGTTTCCGTGGCTCTGCCTCTGAGCCTGTCCTGAAGATCCTGAATGGTTTCCGGGGTTAAAAATATAAGTACGGCGTCGGGATATTTTTCTTTAACCTGAATTGCCCCCTGAACCTCAATTTCCAAAATTACGTTTTTGCCCTCTGAGAGCTGCTGTTCAACATATTTTGTGGGTGTTCCGTAGAAGTTTCCGCAAAATATGGCGTATTCAAGGAGACTTCCGTTTTCAATAAGCTTTTTAAATTCCTTTTCCGTTCTGAAATAATATGAAACTCCCTCTTCCTCGCCGGGTCTGGGGGCTCGGGTGGTAACAGAGGTTGAAAGGCAATATTTTCCTTCCTCTTTTAAAAGCTCTTTAACAACGGTGCCCTTGCCTGCTCCGGAAGGCCCCGATATAATAAGCAGTATACCTTTATTATACAATTATTCCGCCTCCTTTAAGCCGCCCGACAGACGGGCGTAAATGGTTTCGGGCTGATTGGCAGCCAAAATAATGTGATTGCTTTCGGTGATTATTGCGGCGCGGGTTTTTCTTCCGCAGGTTGCGTCGATTAGTTTGCCCTCTTTGCGTCTTTCCTGAATAAGACGCTTTACGGGTGCGGCTTCGGGGCTGACCACAGCCAAAATTTTATCAGCGGAAACAATGTTTCCGAAGCCTATGTTTATAAAGCTGTTCATTATGTTCACCTTCGGTTCCGGAAGTGCTGATTAACAAGCATTTCCTTTATTCTATGTTTTGAACCTGTTCTCTTATTTTTTCTATTTCACTTTTAAGCTCAACAGTGCAGTTTGTAATAACAAGGTCGTTGCTCTTTGAAGCGATTGTGTTTGACTCTCTGTTCATTTCCTGAACCAAAAAATCCAGCTTTCTGCCGATTGAACCGTCCTCGTCCAAAATTGATGACATTTGGCTTAAGTGGATTAAAAGCCTTGTGGTTTCTTCGTCTATGCAGCACTTATCGGCAAAAACAGCGGCTTCGGTCAAAATTCTGCTTTCGTCCGCTTGAATTTCTTCAAGCTCCGAAAGACGTTCTCTGAGCTTTTCACGATATTCCGCAGCTACCAAGGGTGCTCTTTCGATTATAACAGCCAAGGTTTCCTTCATACCCTCAAGCTTTTCTTTTATATCGACCTTAAGGTTTTCGCCCTCTCTGGTTCTCATTTCCAAAAAGCCGTAAAGAGCCTGTGAAAGAGCCTCGTTTAAGCCCTCTAAAACCTCTGTGTTTTCGTCTAAATTGGCTTTTTCAACGGTTATGACGTCGGGAAAGCGTGAAAGAAGGGTAAGAGAAATTTTATCCTCAATACCGTAGCGGGCTTTAATTTCATTTAAAACAGAGTGATAGCTGTCTGAAAGGGCGGAGTTTAAAGCAATTTTATAGTCCTCCGCTGCCTGTGATTCAAAATTAACGAAAACGTCGGTTTTGCCTCTGAAAACCTGTTTTGACACTGTTTTTTTGATTATATCCTCGTAGGAAAGCATCATTCTCGGCAGCTTCACCGAAATATCATTAAATCGGTGATTGACCGAACGAATTTCCACCACAAACTTTCTGTTGTTAAGATTAGACTCCCCCCTGCCGTAGCCTGTCATACTTCTCATAAAATATACACTCCAAATCAATTTTTTATTCACGGAAACGGCAAATGCATAAAAAGCCGTTAATATATTAAGCGCCGTTTCCCTACATACCATTATACTAAATTTTTTGAA
>JAJQFU010000150.1 GCA_021200955.1 Clostridiales bacterium
TGATAAAAGCGTAACCGACGACCCCCTTTTGGCGGCTGTTTTCGGCGGCGTATTTTTGGGGGTAGGCGTAGGCTCTGTTTTAAGAGGCGGCGGCTGTCTTGACGGAACGGAATCTCTTGCACTTCTTGTAAGCAAAAAATATTCTATTTCCGTGGGGCAGTTTGTGCTTATTTGCAATGTTGTTATATTCGGCTGCGCAGGCTTGGTTTTCACTATGGACAGGGCTATGTACAGCCTTCTGACCTACTTCATAACCTCTAAGGTTGTTGACTTCGTGGAATCCGGATTTGAACAGGGCAAGGCGGTTATGATTATAACCAACGAGGGAAAGAGAATTGCCAACACAATTTATGACAAGCTTGGCAGAACAGTTACTATGCTTGAAGGCGAAGGGCTTATAAGCGGAAAAAAGGTTGTTCTTTACTGCGTTGTAACAAGAGTGGAGCTTCACGAGCTTAAGAGGCTTATAAGAGATGATGACGCAAGTGCTTTTATGACCATTTCAGACGTGTCTGAAATCGTAGGCGCACACATCAAAAAGAGACAGGCGAAAAAGGTAAAAGAGCTTTTGGCGGAAGCTGAAGAAAGCGAAAATTCATAAATAAAAAGGCGGCTTTCAGTGTGTATGAATACAACTGAAGCCGCTTTGTTGTTTTTGCAGCACAATTAAAATCAATCAGTATTTATTGAGGAAAAAAGCTCTTCTGTTGAACCCTCAAATCTAAAGCCTTCACCGTTTTCCAATTCTTTTATGGCTTCAACTGTATCGGCATTAGGCATAGAGGTTGATGACAATGCATTTAAACAACTGTTGAAAACATCGAAATAGTTTTCGAAGGTTTTCTTACAACAGGAAGGATTTTTAATGACTATGCCGTCGGCTCTTAAGCCTGTTACGGCAAAGCTCATTGCCACTCTGTGGTCGTTAAAGGTTTCGACTTCACAGGGCTTAGGCTCAGAGGGATAAATTTTAACGCCGTCCTCTGTTTCCTCTGTTTTTACACCCATAGCATTGAGATTTTGGGTTATGGCGTTAATTCTGTCGCACTCCTGACCTCTTATGTGGGCAATGCCCTTTATGGTGACGGGGGAAGAAGCATAGGGCGCAATTGCCGCAAGGGTCAGAGTCTGGTCGGAAAAGCCGCTTAAATCCGCTTCAACACCCTTAAGTCTGCCGTCTTTAGGCCCTGTAAGGCAAATTCCCCCTTCTGTTTCCTCAGCAGTACAGCCCATTTCTTCCAGAACCTTTATAAAGCCTATATCCCCCTGAACGGTGTTTTTGAACACGTTCTTAACGGTTACGGATATGCCAAGAACTGCCGCCATAGCATAGAAATAACAGGCGGCTGAAAGGTCTGCCTCAACCTCATAATATCTGCCGATATAGTGCTGATTCGGCGCTGTTTTAAAGTCGCCGTCAACGGTTCGTTCCGTCTTAACTCCGAAATCCGCCATCATATCGGCGGTTATTTTTACATAATTCATTCCGTGAGTGCCTTTAACGGCTATGTCAGCACCGTTCCTGAATAAGGGAGACACTATAAGAAGCGCGCTTAAAAACTGGCTGGACTTATCAATATCCACCTCTACGGAGCTTATGTCCGGGTTTTTGCCCTTTATGACAAAGGGAAAAAAGCCTTCAGCTCCCTTATATTCTATTTCAGCCCCCAAAGAGGTCAGGCTGTCAAGAAGGGGCTTCATAGGTCTTTTTTTCATTTGGTCGGAGGAGTCTATAAAAAACTCGCCGTCACAGACTGCCAAAAGAGCGGTTATAAACCGAGCCGCCGTTCCCGCACTGCCTACGTTAATTTCCGCTGTTTTTACGGGCAGCTTCCCTCCGCAGCCGAAAATGCGTGCAGTGCATTGTCTTTCGCTGATTTCCGTCTTTATGCCCAAAGCCTTTAAACAGCCCATAAAATATCTTGTGTCGTCGCTGAATAAAATTCCGTCAAGAAGGCTTTCGCCCTCCGCCAAAGCCGCAGTCAATAACGCCCTGTTGGTTATGCTTTTTGACCCGGGAACTCTGACAGAGAGACTGCCCTTTTTGCCGTAAATATTTTTTACTTCATATTTTTCCATATCAAACTACCTTTAAGCTGTGATATACCTTTTTGCCCTTTTGAATGAGAATTGCTCCGTCCTTAACATCGTCTGCGTTTATAATTTGGTCGAAGGCTTCCGCCTTTTCTCCGTTTATTTTAACTCCCCCCTGTGTAATAAGCCTTCTGCCTTCGCTTCTTGTGGAAATAAGCCCTGTTTTTTCCAAAACCTCTATTACGGTAATGCCTTTTTCGATTTCGGCTTTGTCAATGTTTGTTGAAGGGGTGTTGCTGCTGTCTTTAGAGCCGCCGAAAAGCGAACGGGCTGCCTCCTGAGCCTTTTTGGCTTCTTCCTCGCCGTGAACGATTTTTGTTACCTCAAAGGCAAGAACCTCTTTAGCCTTGTTGATTTCGGCGTCCTTAAGACTGCCCAGTCTCCTAACCTCGTCCATAGGAAGATATGTCAAAAGACCTAAGCACTTTTCAACGTCTGCGTCGTCAATGTTTCTCCAGTATTGATAAAAATCGTAGGGAGAGGTCTTTTCGGGGTCAAGCCAAACTGCGCCTGCAACGGTTTTGCCCATTTTTACGCCCTGTGAGTTTGTCAAAAGCTTAAAGGTCAGACCGTAGGCGTCATTTCCGTCGGCTCTTCTTATAAGCTCAACGCCGCCGATAATATTGCTCCACTGGTCGCTGCCGCCCAGCTGCATCTTACAGCCGTATTTTCTGTTAAGCTCAAGAAAGTCATAGCTTTGCATAAGCATATAGTTAAATTCAAGGAAGGTTAAGCCCTTTTCCATTCTTGTACGGTAGCAGTCCGCTGTCAGCATTCTGTTTACGGAAAAGTGAACGCCTATTTCTCTTATAAAATCGATATAGTTAAGGTTGTCAAGCCAGTCGGCGTTGTTTATCATAAGGGCTTTTCCGTCTGAAAAGTCGATAAATCTTGAAAGCTGCTTTTTGAACACCTCGCAGTTGTGGTTAATCTGCTCGTTTGTAAGCATTTTTCTCATATCGGATCTGCCCGAGGGGTCGCCTACCTTAACCGTTCCGCCGCCTACAAGGGCTATGGGGCGGTGTCCTGCCCTCTGCATATGGCTCATAGCCATAATTGTTAAAAAGTGACCGGCTGTCAGAGAATCAGCCGTAGGGTCAAAGCCTATATAAAAAGTGACCTTTTCCTTTCCCAAAAGCTCTCTGACCTCTTTTTCGTGGGTTGAAGCTTCAATAAAGCCTCTTTCCAGCAAAACATCATATACGTTTTCCATTTTTTTCATTCCTCCTGAAAATCTTCGCAATAACCAAAAAAGGGCATACACATCCAAAGGACGAGTATACCCGTGTTACCACCTTAATTTACGGAAAAGTTAATAATAAAAAAGCTTTTCCGCCTCTTGCGCCCCTTTAAGGGTGGGCAGCCCAAAGAACTCGGGGAACGTAGCTTCCGGCATCCGCGAATGAAGTTTTGCACCTAAGGGAAATGATAAGAATTATCAATTCCCTAATAACTTCTCTCTGCATTTCGACCTTTGACACCGGCTTAAAACCCGTCGCTGTTCTTTTTCTCTTTTTAATAAATACACATTAACATATTTCAGCCGTTTTGTCAAATACTTTTTATAGCAGTATACAAATTAGTCTTGCACTGCCCTTATTTTGAATTTTTGTAATTGTTTGGCAGAGCTTTTGTCTTGTTTCGTCGGGTATGCCGGAAAGCTTAGCGTTTTGACCCTCTGTTATAAGGTCGGAGAGGGGCTTTCCGAAAATCTGACAGCTTAAAATGCTTTGAGGGTCTTGACTGTATTGTTCCTTTAAGTAGGTAAGCAAATCCTTCGTCTGGGCTTCTGTCCCCACAACGGGCGACACCTCTGTTTCTATGGGGGCTTTGATTATGTGCAGGGCGTTTGCTTTGGCTTTAAGCCTTATTCCGCAGCCAAGCCCCTGTTTAAACATAACAGGATCTTCAAGCTCCGTTTCGGAAATAAGGGGAGAAACAGTGCCGTAGCCCCTTGCGTCAGCTTCGGTTAAGGCGTTTTTGATTTTGTCAAACTGCTCCTTTGCCTGTGTCAGTTCCTTTATTGTGGAAATAAGATCCCTGTCGGAGGTGATTTCCGTACCCGTAGTTTCGCTTAAAACGCTGTAAAAGAGGTTATCTTTAAGATTTACCAGAATTTCGGCTTTTCCGTCGCAAAGGGAAAGCTTTTCAATTCGCCACCCCTTTATGTTTTCGTTTGAAGAAAGGTCGGGGGTCATTTTTTCGATGTCCTTTAAGCGTTTTGCGTCCTTATATGTATTTAAAATTGTTTCCGCAAAGCCCGATTTAAGGCTGTTTTCCAAGGGCAGAGGGTCTATCCACCCGGGAAAGTCAAAGCTTATTTCGCTTATTGGAAACTCATAAAGAACGGATTTTAGAATAAGTTCAATTTCCGAACCCTTCAGGTTTTGGCAGTTTACGGGAATTACAGGTACAGAATAGTCCTTTTCCATAGATTTTGCCAGAGAAACCGCTTCAGGGGACGAGGGATTTTTTGTGTTCAGAATTATAACAAAGGGCTTGTTCAGGGCAGAAAGCTCCGAAGCGGCTCTTTTTTCGGGAGGAACATAGGCGGAGCGTTCAAGGTCGGTAACAGTTCCGTCGGTAGTTACCAAAACACCTATTGAAGAGTGATCCTCAATTACCTTTTTTGTGCCTATTTCGGCAGCCTGTTCAAAGGGAATTTTCTCCTCAGACCAAGGCGTTGCCACCATTCGTGGGCTGTCTCCTTCCAAGTGCCCGGCTGCACCCTCAGCCATATAGCCTACGCAGTCAATCATTCTGACTGAAAATTCAGTGTTTTCGTCTAAAGTGACCTTAACCGCTTCACCGGGAATAAATTTAGGCTCGGTGGTCATAATTGTTTTTCCGTCTCCGCTTTGGGGGAGCTCGTCTTTTGTGCGCTGTTTTTCGTCGGGGTCTTTTATGTTCGGCAAAATGAGCCTATCCATAAAGGATTTTATAAAGGTTGACTTTCCCGTTCTGACAGGGCCTACTACCCCTATGTAAATATTTCCGCCGCAGCGGTCTTTTATTTCATTATAAATGTCATAATTTTCCATATGTATCCTCCGATTATTGTTAATTCGCTTATTTATTTTTATGCTTTTAAAAGAAATAATATTCTTAATGAGAAAAAGCCCCCGGCTAAACCGAAAAGGCTTAACCGGGAACTTTATGATTTTCAGCAGTCGCAGTCACAGCTGCAGCAGCACTTTTTGCGGCTGTTTTCGCTGCTTTCGTCGGCGGAAACCTCAGCGGGAATGTTTGATGAAATTCCTGCTTCAAACTCGGGCTTTTGAGGCGGAGCAAAGGAATCCATAGGGAAGTCTAAGCTGTCGAAGAAATCGCAGGGGTCTGCTGATGATATGCTTTCAATTTCTTCGGGTATGCAGAAGCCCCTTGACGCAACCAAAAGATTGACTATTCTGAAAAGCTTGACGATGGCGAAAAGACCGATTGTGGCTTTTACGGCTATGGCGTTGCTGCCTGTTTCACGTCTGCCCCCTTTGGGATAAACCAGGTCTGCCGCCAAAGCCACAGCCTTGCTTTCAACCCAGATAAAGGGGTTGGCTTCAAGACCGATTGTGTTTGAACAGCCGCAGCCCCCGAACAGGTCGGTGGAAAGGTTTACGTCTGTGTCGATTGAGCCGAAAAGTGTCAGCTTTGTTGAAAATGTGTTTGTAGCAGGCACTTCTGCTATGCGGCAGCCGGAAACGGTTGAAAAAACAAGATTATAGACGAATATGAACTGAAGGTCAACGTCATAATAGCCGTTTCTCAGTGCATTTTTCTTCTTATTTAGTACGTTTACGCTTGAAATCTCCAAATCCTCGATTGTTACCGAAGCGGCGTCTGAGGGAGGAATTATTATTTCCCCTGAGCAAATTCCGTTTTCCCCAAGGGTTATATCCTCGGCGGCTCTTGAATAGCCTAAAACATCCTGTGTTAAACATTCCTGTATTCTGAAAAAGTCATATACCTTAAAGGCAATGAGACATTCGTCTTTAAGTCCGCCCTTTAAGCATTCGTCCTGTGTGTCTGAAGCTGAACAGCCGCAGCCGTCAAAATTAAAAGCGCTCATATTTATACCTCCTTATAAAATAACATAAGCATTTCTAAACTCTTTGCCCGTTCTCATAGTGTAGCTTATGAAATTGGGGGCGTAAGGGTGACAAGTTTGAAGGTGGATTTTTTCACCAATAACAGTTGATTTATTTGCGTCTTTGTTGTATAATATACACAACAAAATATAGTCAGTTACAGAGAAGGTATTAAGACTGAAGACTATTCGCAAAAATGTAAGCATTTTTGCGAAACCGATAGGAGGGGTTTTATGCATAATATAGATGTGGCAGACGTAGGCTCTGCGCTTCAAAGGCTTCTTGACGGAAATGCGGAATATATGCTTGCGGCAGAGGGCAGAGGGGACGTGTCTGAAGAAATCAGACACTTAACCCATATTGACGGGCAAAAGCCCTACGCTGTTGTGGTCAGTTGTTCCGACAGCAGAGTTATTCCGGAGCTTATTTTTATGACGGGTATAGGTGAGCTTTTCACTGTCAGAACCGCCGGAAACGTAGTGGGGGATTTTGAGCTGGGCAGTATAGAATATGCCGCTGAGCATTTGGGGGTAAGGCTTATTTTAGTAGTGGGTCATACCGTCTGCGGAGCGGTTGAAGCGGCTCTTTCCGGCGGCGGTGAGGGCTGCGTTAAGCACATTGCGGACGAAATTTTGAAAGCTGTAGGAGACGAAAGAGACCCGGAAAAATGTGAAAAGCTTAATGTTTTCAACAGTATTAACAAAATCAGGCAAAGCCATGTTATAAAGGAGCTTGAAGAAAAGAGCGGACTTGTTGTTTTGGGAGGACATTATCACAACCAAACGGGAAAGTTTACGCTTTATGATGAATAAAACATATCAAAAGGAGGCTGTTTTATGAATGATAATAATACAGTAATTACCATAAGCAGACAGTACGGCAGCGGAGGAAGAATAATAGGAGAACAGGTAGCAAAAAGGATCAATCTGCCCTTTTATGATGAAGAGCTTATAAATCTTGCGGCTGAAAAAAGCGGCTATCACGTTGACTTTATAAAAAAGAACGAACAGAAGATTTCAAACAGTCTTTTATACAGCCTTGCAGTAGGGCAGTATTATGCCAACGGCGGTTCTGATCTTCCCGTTACGGATAAAATTTATATTGTGGAGAAGGAAATTATTGAGTCTATAGCCAAGGACGGCCCCTGTGTTATTGTGGGCAGATGTGCGGACTATTTCTTAAAGGACAAGGTTAAAACCTTTAATATTTTCCTTTGCGGAGACTATGAAGCAAGGGTTAAAAGAATAAAAGAGGTTTATAAGCTTGACAGAGACGCTTCCATTTCTCAGATTAAGAAAAATGACAAGGCGAGAGCCAACCACTATAACCACTTTACAGACGAGGTTTGGGGAAAAGCCGAAAATTACGATATGGTTATAAACACGTCAACCTTCGGTATAGATAAAACAGCGGAAATTATTTCAGAGCTGTATAAACATATTTAATTTAGGAATACTAATTATAATGTTGTGTGTTGAAAGGTGAACAAAATGAATACTGATGAACTTTTTTGTAAAAAGGTTATAGATTTTTTCGGTGAAATGAATAAAATACCCAGAGGGTCGGGAAATGAAAAGGGTGTTTCCGACTATCTCGTAGGCTTTGCAAAGGAAAGAGGTCTTGAGGTTTTTCAGGACGAAGCTCTGAATGTGCTTATACGTAAGGAAGCAACCCCCGGCTATGAAAGCAAACAGGGGGTTATTATTCAGGGGCATATGGATATGGTCTGTGAAAAAAATCAGGGGGTGGAACACGATTTTCTGAAAGACCCTATTGACCTTATTTTTGAGGGAGACTATATTAGAGCAAACGGCACTACCTTAGGAGCAGACGATGGTGTGGCTGTAGCTATGGCTTTGGCAATTTTGGATTCCGACACAATTCCCCACCCGGCTTTGGAGGTGCTTATAACCACCGACGAAGAGGTGGGAATGTTCGGCGCAAGAGCCTTTGACACAGACCTTTTAAGAGGAAAGCTTCTTCTTAATATCGATTCGGAGGTTGAGGGAGTTTTTACCGCAGGCTGCGCCGGAGGGGCAAGGGCAGAGGTGACCATACCTTTGAACCTCAAAAAGCCTTCTTTCAAGACAGGCTATAAGCTTATTGTTGAAGGGCTTAAGGGCGGTCATTCGGGAGTTGACATCAATAAGGAACGAGCAAACGCAAATCAAATTTTGGCAAGAAGCCTTAAGCATATAGGGGCTTATACCGAAATCGAGGTGGGCGGTCTTTGGGGCGGCTCTAAGGACAACGCAATTCCCAGAGACAGCTTTGCCTATATATTCTGCGACGATAAAACAGGGCTTGACAAGGCTCTTTATGCCTTAAACGGTGAGCTTGGGGCTGAATATTCGGCTACTGACCCAAAAATTAAGGTAAGGGCTGAGGAAGGGGCAGACTGCGCAGAGGTTTTCGAAAAGGAAAGCCTTGAAAGAGTTTTAGGGGCAATTTTACTTATTCCCTGCGGAATTGTAAATATGAGCGGAAGCATTAAGGGCTTGCCCGAAACATCCAACAACATAGGCTCTATGAGAACAGAGGGCAGTGAGTTTAAGCTTGTGTGTGCTTTGAGAAGCGCCGTTGAAAGCCGTAAGGAATATTTGAAAACCCTTATTGCCTGCGGAGCGGAGCTTGCCGGAGGAAAGGCTGAGTTCAGAGGCGACTATCCCGCTTGGGAATATAAGGAAAGCTCTTATATCCGTCCTCTTGTATGCGGAGTTTATGAAAGACTTTATAATAAAAAGGCTGTTGTGGATATTATTCATGCAGGGCTTGAATGCGGACTTTTAGGCGGCAAAAAGCCTGATCTTGATATGATTTCAATGGGACCCGACATTTTGGATATTCACAGCCCCGATGAAAGACTGTCGATTTCTTCTACGGAGAGGACATTCAGGCTGGTTTGCGAGATATTAAAGGAAGTTGAATAGCTTGATAGATAAAAGGTATCTTAAGATTTCCCTTTATGCTGTTTTTACACTGATTGTTTTTTATGCTCTTAAAAAAGCGGTGGATATTGCCGTAATTATTATTGCAAATATTGACGATGTTTTTATGTGCCTTGCCCGAATTTCGGGCAGGGCGTTTTCTGTGTTTTCACTGCCTGTTATTGCTTTTGTTATTGCTTATCTTCTTGACCCCTTCTGTGATTATTTTCAGGAAAAAATCGAAAAAAGACTTAAGCTTAAAACCAAAAGGCGTATATTGGGGGTTACGGCGGTTTATGCCCTTATAATAGGCTTTGCCGCTTTGGGGTTGTTTTTTGCCTTTAGGTCTGTGGGCAGGGCGGTGCCCTTTGACGAGCTTGTTTCCGACAGCATAGGCGAACTTAATTCTATGTATGATAATTTGATTAGTTCTCTTCAGAAACGAGGGCTTTATTCATATTTTTCGGCATATGCCGATGAGGCTTTGGTTTATATTCGGGACAGCGCCGAGAGAATGACAAACGCCGCATAAAAAAAAGCTCCGGGTATAGGGAGCTTCTTGCTTAACTTATTGCTTGGCTTTGTGGTTGCCTTTTATTTTCTTTTGGACAAGGAAAGATTTTTAGGTGGCGCAAAGGCGTTTTTTGAAAGGCTTCTGCCGAAAAAAGCTTATAAGGTCTTAAAAAATGCTGCTTTTGAAGCCCACTCCGTTTTTTCAGGCTATATAAGAGGTCAGCTGACAGACGCTCTTATAATGAGCCTTCTTATAGCTTCGGTTTTGACTATATTAAGGGTCAGATTTGCTGTGGTAATAGGGGTTATATCCGGCTTTTCGAACATTATTCCTTATTTCGGGGCAATAGTGGGCTTCACGCTGGCGGTTTTTTCGGCGCTTCTGTCGGGAGACGGCTTAAAGGCGGTTTATGCCGCAGTGAGCATAATCGCTCTTCAGCAGCTCGATTCCTGTCTTATTGCCCCTAAAATCGTAGGGGAAAAGGTAGAGCTTTCTCCGCCGGCAGTAATAATCGCCTTGGCAGCAGGGGGCAAGCTTTTCGGACTTTGGGGAATGGTTTTCGCTGTGCCTGTTACGGGGATTTTGAAGAATGCGGTTTTGCAATATAAGCGAAAGCCTTAAGGGTTCGTCAAGGTTCCCCTCGTCGAACCTCGCTTTGCTTATTTGCTTTGACCTAAAACGTCAAAGCAAGATAAAGCCTGCGGGTTCTCCTCTCTCGCTGAAAACTAAGGTTTTCAGCGAATAATACACCTCTCCGTCGCACTCCGTGCGCCACCTCCCCTCAAGGGGAGGCTCAGAGCGGTTCCTCTTTTAAACACTCTCCGCAGACCCCCATAAAAATCAGCGAATGGCTTTCATAGTGAAAATCGTCGTCAGGGCTGATATTTTTAAGCAAGTCGGTTATATAGGGCATATTCACGTCTGTGACCTTTCCGCAAATGCGGCAGTGGGCGTGATAGTGGTTATCCGTTCGGCAGTCATAGCAGTCTGCGCCGTCGGGCAGCTTTATGTGAATGATTTCACCGTTTTCAGACAGAAGATTTAGGTTTCGATATACCGTAGAACGGCTTATGTTCGGGGCAATTTTTATAACCTCGCTGTAGACCTCGTTGGCAGTTGGGTGGCAGTTTAGAGTTTTTACTGCGTTTAAAACAAGCCCCCTCTGAATTGTATTTCTGTTTTCCTTCATAAAATCTCTCCTTATTAAAAATTGTTCTTATATAATATTATATATCAGTTGAATTTACGTGTCAATGTAAAAATTTTGAAAAAAGCTTTTAAAATTTGTTAACAGGCTTAGATTAAATTTTTCTCTTGAAAGACAGTTAATTAAGTGATAGAATTAATCATTATAACCAACAAAGGATGTCCCCCGCTTACCGGCAATTTGTTTCAACAAATTAACTTTTGGAAGAAACAAATTGTCGGCAGGCGGTGGGGACTTACTTTCCATTCAGTAGGGGTTACAAGCCCCTACTGAATGGGGCGTTGATAAACGTCTGAAACCCGAAAGAAATCGGGTAGGCTTTAGCCTGCTTTTGCCAAAGGCAAAAGTTTTGAGTTGGTCATAAGTGTTTTTGCGTCAGCAAAAACGCGCATAGTCTTTGACATGTAAATTAAAGATAAAACTTAATGCAGGAGGATAT
This sequence comes from Clostridiales bacterium, assembly GCA_021200955.1. Lineage (GTDB taxonomy): Bacteria > Bacillota > Clostridia > Lachnospirales > CAG-274 > JAJQCI01. The sequence continues at coordinate 11,264 of JAJQFU010000150.1, forward strand.
ATATAAAATGAAGTATGTTATTGTTTTAGGCGACGGAATGGCGGACTGGGAAATTGAAAGCTTAGGCGGAAAAACTCCCCTTGAATATGCTTCTACTCCGGAAATGGACGCTTTGGCGGCAAAGTCTGAAATAGGGCTTTTGAAAACCGTTCCCGACGGAATGAAGCCCGGCTCGGACACAGCAAATCTGTCTGTTATAGGCTACTTCCCAAAAAAATATTACAGCGGAAGATCCCCCTTGGAGGCTCTTTCAATTGGCGTTGATATGAAGTCAACGGATATTGCCATAAGAACAAACATTGTTACCATATCCGAGGAAGAGGGAATTGACTTCGGCGAAAGAACCATAATTGACCACAGTTCCGGTGAAATCTCTACTGAGGATGCGGCTGTTCTTTTAAACGCCGTTAAGGCTGAGCTTGAAACAGACGAGTTTAAGTTTTATGTGGGAACAAGCTACCGCCACTTGCTTATTTGGGATAAAGGCGAGGTAACTGATTTTGCACAGCCCCACGACCATTTAGGCGAAAAAATAGGCGAATATCTGCCTAAGGAAAAGGCTTTCTTAGATATGATGAAGAAAAGCTATGATATTTTGAACAACCACCCGATTAATGTTGAAAGAGCCAAAAAGGGACTTAACAAAGCCAACTGTCTTTGGTTCTGGGGTGCAGGCACAAAGCCGGCTCTTGATAAGTTTGAAGACAAGACCGGAAAGAAGGGTGTTATGATTTCTGCAGTTGACCTTCTTAAGGGAATTGCCGTAGGCGCAGGAATGAAGGTTGTTGAGGTTGAGGGTGCAAACGGCGGCCTTGAAACCAACTATGAGGGAAAGGCTCTTGCGGCTGTTGAGGCTTTGAAAGAGGGCTATGACTTTGTTTACATACACGTTGAAGCTCCTGACGAAATGGGTCATCAGGGCAGTATCGAAAAGAAGATTAAGGCTATAGAAAATCTCGACCAAAGAGTAATTAAAGTCGTAAAGACGGAGCTTGAAAAAGCAGGGCTTGACTTCAGAATGGCTGTTTTGCCCGACCACCCCACACCTATTGCCTGCCGTACACACACAAGCGAGCCTATTCCCTATATGATTTACGACAGCACAAAGCCCTTAAACGAAACTCACAAATATAACGAAAAAGAGGGCAAGGCAAGCGGAAATTATATTGACGAGGGATATAAGTTTATAAACAGACTTTTCGAGAGATAATAACTCAAAAGCTTGAAAGGAAGTTTTGAACAAATGGAAAAAATTCAGTGGAAGCTTGAAAATATTTATAAATCGCCCGACGATGAAAAACTCATAAATGACATTGAAAAGTACTCAGAAAAGCTTGAAGAAATAAATACTTTTTGCAGAGAAAGGCTTAATCCTTCAGCAGAACCTGCAGAGGTCATAAGTGAATATACAGGGATTGTAAACGAAGCCTTGCTTTACAATAAAATTTCAGCTTATCTCAACTTTGTTTTATCAGTAGATTCGGGAAACAAACAGGCGGCAAAGCTTTTCGACAGGGTTTGTGCTATATCGGCTTCTTCCGCTTCTTCGGAAGGGCTTTTCGGCGAATATTTAAAAGAAATTGATCTTGACACTCTTGAAAAGAATGAGGTTATAACGGAGCACTTTAATTTTTTAAAGACGGAAAAGGCCAAGGCTTTTCACAGCTTGGGAGCAAAGGGAGAGGCGCTTGCGGCAAGGCTTAAGACAACCGGCTCAAAGGCTTGGGAGAAGCTTTGGGAGAGCCTGACCTCGGGGCTTACCTGCGACGTTGAGGGCAAAAATGTACCTCTTGCGGAAACAAGGTCTATGGCTTACAATGCCGACGGGAATTTAAGAAAAAAAGCCTATGAAGCGGAGCTTAAAGCCTATGAAAAAATTGCGGAAGAGGGAACAGCCTGTTTAAATGCCATAAAAGGCGAGGTTATAAACGAGACTGATTTAAGGGGATATTCTTCGGCTCTTGAAAAGTCCGCCTTTGACGCCGGTATTGACCTTGACATTTTAAAGGCTATGTTTAAGGCTGTAGACGATAACATTGACGGGCTTAATAAGTTTTACAGAATTAAGGCTGATTATTTGGGCAAGGAAAAACTGCCTTTTTATGACCTGTTTGCCCCTGTGGGAAAAAGCGAGCTTAAGTTCACTTTTGAAGAAGCGTCGGAGTTTGTTAAAGAAACATATTCGGGCTTTTCGGAAAAAATGGGTAAATTTGCGGAAAAGGTGCTTGAAAGCCGCTGGGTTGACCCCTTCCCCCATAAGGGTAAGGTTGGGGGAGCCTACTGCGAATATATAAAGGATATTGAAGAAAGCCGTATAATGATGAACTTTTCGGGAAATTTTGAGGATATAATAACTCTGTCTCACGAAATGGGCCACGGCTATCAAAACGAGACAATGAGAGGGGAAACCCCTATTAATTCCGACTACCCTATGACGCTGGCTGAGACGGCTTCAACCTTCTGTGAAAATTTGGCTTTTGCAAGGGGTGAAAAAATACTTAAGGGCAGTGAGCTTTTGACCGTTAAGGAAAGCCGTCTTTCCGGCGAGCTTCAAAGCATAATCGATATTTATTCACGTTTTCTTTTTGAGGACAGCTTCTTTGAAGAGAGAAAAAAGGGTAGTCTTTCCCTTGATGAAACCTGTGAACTTATGATTAAGGCTCAGAAAAAAGCCTATGCCGGAGGACTTGACGAAAATATTCTCCACCCATATATGTGGCTCTGCAAGCCCCATTATTATGATTCGGACTTTAATTATTATAACTACCCCTATGCCTTCGGCGATTTATTTGCAAGAAGCCTTTTCGCAATGTATGAGGATATGGGTGAGGAATTTATTCCTCTTTATGATATAATTCTTTCCTCCGCAGGGCGTTTAAGCGTTGAAGATGTTGGAAAGCTTGCGGGGATTGATTTTAAAGACGAAAAATTTTGGGAAAAGGGCATAAAGAGCATTTTAAAGGATATTGATGAGCTTGAAGGGCTGATTAAAGAGGAGGTTCAATAATATGAAAACATTAATAGCATATTTTTCTCTTTCGGGCAAGACAAAAAATGCGGCTGAGAAGCTTCAAAGCCTGACCGGCGGAGATTTGTTTGAAATTAAGGGCGAGAAGAATTACGGAAGCTACTTTAAAGCCATAGCCATTGGGGGCAAGGAGATTGCCACCGGCGAACTGCCCAAGGTCACAACCCATGTTAAGGGCTTTGAAGCCTATGACCGCATACTTTTGGGCTTTCCCGTTTGGTACGGCAGCTGCCCCAGGATAATACGCTCATTTGCGGCGGAATATGACTTTTCGGGCAAAGACGTATATGTTTTCTGCACAAGCTCCGCTTCGGGGTCGAAAAAGTCTGAAGAGACGGTTAAGGAAATCTGCGGCGGCGCTTCGGTTCGGTCGGCTTTAAGAATAAGCGGTCAAAGTGACGACGAGCTTAAGGCTTGGCTTGGGGAATAAAATCAGAAGCATTTTTGAAAAATAAAACAGGATACGGCGGCGACCATATCCTGTTTTTGCTTTTATAATTTTAAGAAAGGGAGAAAAAATTATGATATAAACAGTTGTGTGTGTTTTTTCTGTTTACAGCTATTAATATAAACTATTTAAATAAGAATGTCATTATGCAAAAATTAAAATCAGCTTAGAATTGGGTTTACGGCTACTGCTTTTGTAAATAAAATCTTGCAGAGAGAGCCGGGTATGAAAGTACAAGGCAGACTATAAGGGGAGTGAGGGCTTCCCTTTTTATATAGTAGGTGGGAATAAGAAGCCTTTGAATATAGGCAGCCGGTCTTATTATTGCCGAAATGTCCGTAAAAACAGGGCAGAATATAAGACAGGCAAGGGGCAGAAAAGCCAAAACCGCACTTAGCGACTTTGACCCCGGCAAAAGGGCATATATTAAAGCCCCGTACATTGCTGCCGAAAGGGCAAAAACGAAAGCGTCAATAATTTCCTTTTTAGGTGAAAACGAGCCGCTTAATGAAAGCCCGATACCAACCGCCGCTGCACAGAGCAAAGAGGGCACAACAAAATAAGAATAGGTCAAAAGTGCCTTTTTATACGGCGGCAGTGTCTTTAAAATGCCGTTTCGTTGGTCTTTATACGCCCTGAATGCTCCGGAAAGTGCGCCTATCATTATAAAAATGCCTAAAATTCCTCTTAAATATGAAAAAGCAGAGACGTTGGCTTCCTCCGAAGCCGAACCCTCGATATATTCATAAGAAAGAGAAATAACAGCGTCCTCGTTTAAAAAGCGGCTGTAGGCTTCCTTAAAGGCGGCTTCATCGGTGAAGCCCTTTTCGGCGGAAAGGCTTAAGCCTATGTCCTCGGCGTAGCCCTTGAAAAGCTCGGAAAAAATTATTTCGTTTACCACCTTGTCAAAGGAAGTTGAAGGGGACTTATAGCAAACTATTGCACCTTTCAAGCCGTCTCCGCTGTAGCTTTCAGAAAGCTTTTCTGTGAAAAAATATCCGCATTCGCATTTTTTACTTATTACGGCTTCTTCCATTTCCTCAAGGCTTTCAAAAAGGGTAAATTTAACACCGCCCTCATAGTCGGCGAAAGTTTGAAGGTCAATTTCGCTTTCGCTGTAAATAGCGGCGTTTATTTTTATATCCTCGCCAAAGCCCAAAAACCGCAGCCCGAAAAGCCCCAAAACAGTCAGCAGTAAGACTGCCGCAAAACCGGGGCTTTTTAAATATCTCTTAAACATTAAAATCGTAAAATAATATAGTTTCATTTCAGTTTAACCTGTCTTTGATTAAAATTATTATACTTATGAGCAAAAATGCCGCTAAGGGCACAACTAAGCCTGTTGAGCCGATTTCCGAACCGTAAGCGGATGAAAGAGCCTCAGCCAAAGCCTTAACCGGCATATAAGGGGCGACCGCCTGAACTCTTTCCGGCAGGAAGCTTACGGGTAGAATTGCCCCCGAAAGCAGTGAAAAAATAAGGGTTGATATAAATATAACCAAAGAACCCCAAACACCGAAAAGGCTTAAAACACCGCTTGAAAAAATTCCGCAGAAAAGAATTACGCTTAAAAGGCTTATTATAAATTCCGGACTTATTTCCGGAGCAAGGCTTAGGCTTTCAGGCAGGAGAAAGGCTGCCGAAACTATAACGGCGGAAATAACTCCGTAGAGAATTAAGAGGACTATTAGGCTTATAAGCCACTGTTTATAGGCTGAAATTCCGAAAATTTTAAGCCTTGAGCCCACTGCCCCTTCTGAGGAAAGCCCCACACCGGAAAAAAGAGAGCCGAAAAGCATAAGAAAGATTATAAACCCTCTGACGGCATAATATTGAAGGGTGGAAAGACTGCCGGCTGCGGAAATTGTTATATCCTTAAAAAAATCCTCACGGGTAAAGGCGGCATTCAGATAAACAAGGTTTATGTTTATAAGGTCGGTTTTGTCACTGCCGTAGCCGAAGCACTCCAAAAGGGCATAAATTGCAGCCTGAGCCGCCGCGAGATCACCTATTCCGGCGCTTAAATATGACCGCACAAGAAGGGAGTCGACAGAATTGCTTTGGGGAAGATACACAGTAGCCGGAGTATTCTTGCCCGTTATAATATCCTTTACAAAATCATCGGGAATAATTACACCGCCGTAGGCTTCTCCGTTTTCAACCATAGGCAGAACCTCACTTTCTTCAACCCTTTTTATTTCAAGGTTCTGCTTTGCGCTGTCCATTTTTTCTATTGCCGCAATCATAAGGTCACTGGCTTCGTCTTCCGGGTAGTAAAGGGCAATTGTGATTTTGCTTTCATTTTTGGAATATAAGCTTTTTGCACCTGTCAGAACAAAGCCGCCGCAGATAAGCCCCAAAACCGCAAAGGCAGCCAAAAGATAAGGTGCATTTTTTAAAGCCTGTTTAAGCTCGGCTCTTAATAGACGGAAAAACATAGCTTAACCGCCTAAGCCCATAAGGGCGGCCATTCCCAAAAGGCTTTGAAAGTTTGACCTTACTTCGCTGACGAGAGACATAAGCTCTTCATTGTTTGTTGTAAAAAGGTTAATTTCAGATCCCGAGGGCTTTTCTATTTGGGAGGTCAGCTCGGTTATAGATGTGTCAAAGTCTAATGTTATGAGGTTTTTGTTTCCGCTTGTTATGTTTAAGTTTTGAGCCGATAGGTCAAAGGTTGTGTCTGTCTGTGAAAGAGTTCCCGATGATGTGAAAGAATAACTGTCGTCGGAGTTTTCATTATTTAATACATTAGCCGAAACGGTGTATTCTGATGTTCCCTTGTTATAGCCTGTGTTTAAAGAAGCAGTGTAGGGCGCATTGTAATAGCTAAAGCCGCTTTCAAGTGACAGTGTTTTTTCGTTAAGGTTATCTTCTGAATTTAAGCTTAAGCTTAAGAAATCGGAAACATCTACAGAAAGGCTCTGTTTTTCGGATATGCTGCCTGTAGGGCAGTAAAGAGTGAGGGAACAGCTTTTATCTTCACTGATGACGCTTAAAGGCAGCGACCATTCCGCACCGGCAATTTTTTTCTTATAGACAAAAACCGTAAGGGTATAATAATCCTCTGTTAAGCTGTCGGCAAAGGTATGCAGGGCTTCATAGGCGGAAGAAGTCAAATTTTCCGAAAGCTCGTCCGCCGTAGTGTTATAGTTTCCCGTCATTACCTTTATAACAGGCAAAAATGTTTTTATAACAGGAAGATAGTCTGTGTTTCCCTCTCCAAAATCCGCAATGTCATTGAACAAATCTTTAAGGTCTGAGCCTTTTAAAATTACATTATAGCCCTGAGCGGTTTTGCCGTTTTCAAGGGTATAGGCTTGAGATGATTTTGCCGCAGACATATTTTCTTTAAGGGCTGCGAAAACCTCTCTTTCGGAAGAAAGATATTCCCTCATAAGCTTCGAAACCGAAGCCGAGCCTAAAATTTCAGGCAGCGAGAATAGATTAAGGCTGAAGTCATCGGCGTATTCAAAATCCCCCAAGTGGTCGGAAAGGGCTGAAGCGTTGTAGGCTGAAAAAATGTTGTTAAGGGGCATATTGACCCATTCCTCTTCAAGAAGGGAAACCTTGCCCTTAAGAGTTGTTTCGTCCGCATAGAACTTTGCCGCTTCAATAGGCATTGAGGCGAAGGTTAAACTGACCGAGCCCCCTGTTTCTTTGTTGACAGGGTCATAAAGAACCTCAGCTTCTAAGCCCGAGCCTGTTAATTTAACGGGCATAGAGCCGTCGATTTTATCCGAGCTTTTATAGGTCAGCTTAAGGTCTGTTTCAGTGGGAACGGTGGTTAAAAATGTTTTAAGGGCTTCTGTGTCGATTACACTGCTGTCGGCTGCCAAAAATTCTTCCAATGTGTTGCTGTATGCCTTAATTATTGTGCTTTTGGGGCTTTTAAGGGCGTAGTTATAGGCAAAAACGGATATAACCACAGCTGCCGCAATAAAGCATAAAGCATAAATGGCAATTTTTAGCCTGTTGCCCTTTGTTATGATTTTGTCCTCTTCGTCCTCGGGGGACTTAAGGTCAAATTTAAAGTCAGCCGGGGTTATTTCCTCATTTTCATTTATTAAGCTGTCATTTGCTTTTGTTTCTTCCTTTTTATTGTCTTTTTCGTTCATATTCTTTCCTTTCGGTTGTTATAAGAGCCTTAAAAGCTCGCCTTGGGTTATGTTTTTGTCAAGCTCAAGAAGCTTTCCGCCCTTTAAAAGCATTAAACGGGTGCAGAGCTTTAAATCGCCCTCATCGTGGGTAGACATAATTATGGTTCCGCCGCTTTGAAGATATGCCTTTAAAATGCTTCTTATATCCGCCTTAAGCTTCAGGTCTAAGGCAGTGGTGGGTTCGTCTAAAATTAAAACAGGGGGAGAAGGCAAGAGAGCAATGGCTATTGAAAGCCGCCGCTTCATACCGCCGGAAAGCTTGTCTGCTCGGCGGTCTTTAAGCTCCGCAAGCCCCAGACGTTTGACAATTCCCTCATTTATGACAGAATTAAGCTCTTTTTTTGAGCCGTTAAACCACAGCCGTAAGTTGTCTTTAACGCTTAACTCACCTATCAGCGGATTTTCCTGAGGGACATAGCCTATATATTCCGAAAAAAGCCCCTTGCTTTTAAGGGCATTTTTCCCCGCAACGGTAATAACGCCGCTGTCGGGCTTTCGGCTGCCCGACATTATCTCCAAAAGGGTGGTTTTTCCGCAGCCGTTAGCCCCCAAAATGCCTATACATTCGCCTTTTTCCGCAGTAAGGGAGAGGTTTTCAAGAACCTTCGCTTTATATTTTTTGTTTATGTTTTTAACCTCAATCAAAAGCCCGTCCTCCTATTGGTTTCATAAGCTTATTATAGCTTTAAAAAACGTTTGTGTCAATAAAGGGTGAAAGAATAATATTCCATAAGCGTCATATAATGTATGGAAACAAATTGTTTAAGAGAGGTGCTGTGACAAAATCAAACCGCCCCACCTCTCCGCCTATCTTCGATAGGCACCTCCCCTCAAGGGGAGGCTATATTAATGAGGAGAGGTGTAAAATTAATGACTTACATAATAAAAACAAAACAGGCTATGATTTGCTATTATTATCAAGACGGAAGGCTTTTAAAAAGAATAAGAAACGAAAAAGGGCTTTCGGAGGAAATCTCTGTAATGTCGGGAGTTAGACCTGCCTTTTCACTTAACTTAACCGACGAAGGGAAGGTCTGTATATTTTGCAGAGACTTAAGGGGAAACGTGATTTTTCTGAAGGATGAAAAGGAAGGGGCAAAGGGCAGAACAATTCTTGAAAGCAAGGAAAACATAATCAAGGGGAATATTCTCTTTGATGCACATTTCGGCAAAGAGGGCATAGAC
>JAJQFU010000025.1 GCA_021200955.1 Clostridiales bacterium
GTCCATACCGCTGTTAGGCGCCATAAAGAACTTAACGTCGTTTGCAAGCTTTGCTGCATTGGTTTTCAAGGTTTCCTGCTTAACGGCAAGCTGATTTTCGCTTTCTGAATTTTCTTCGTCTTCATCAGCGAAAAAACCGGAGCTGTTATCTTCAAGAAGAAATTCTTTTGCTTTGTTGGAATCCTTAAGGGAGGCCTGTGTTGCTTCGATTGCATCTACAAATGCCTGCTGATGATAAAAGACTCCGTTTCCGTCCTGTAAGGCTTCAAAAACCCTTTGTCTGGCTTCCTGAATAAGCTTTATTTTGTTTGAGCCGAATATAGCTCTGGGAATTTTTTTGACAAGAGACTCCGTATCCTTGGTAAGCATATTGTTTTCCAAATTTGCGATAGTCTTTCCCTTTGCGGTTTCAAGCTCTCTCTTAAGCTTTTCCTCAATTTCATCTCTCCTTGATTTTTTAATATCATCAAACGCCTTAAGAAATTCATTGTCTTGAAGCTTCACAATCAGTTCGTCTGTTTTTTGACCTTTAAGCAGACCGTCGAATGTTCTGATTAAAGGCTTCAACTCACTAAAAATAATTTTTCCGATATATTTTCTGTTGTTGTTTAAGGCTTCACTGCTTGTGTTGCAATATTTTTCAATGGCGTTGTTCAAGTTTTTAATCCATTCCTTGTTTTTCTCGGGGTCGGTATATGCCCCTATGCATACAACTCTGTCGCTTTCATACTGATCTATACCCATAACTTCCATACAGGTCTTTTTTACGGCTGCGTTTCCGTCTTGGCTTGTATCAGAGTGACTTATGGCATAAATGGCATTCTTGCCGAATTTTGTTTTGACATTATCCAAAAGCCTTTTGTTGTCATTTCTTGCTAAGTTGGCTTCGTCAAAAACAAAAATTGCGGAATCACAGCAGTTTACGGAAAGCTCTATTAAGGTCTGCCAATAGTCTCTTTTTCTCTCAAAGCCAGGCAAAAGCATAATTGAAAAATTTTCGCCGCTGAAATATTTGGGCGGAATTGTTAGCTCTAAATACATAGTATGAGTGTCCTGTGATATACCATCTTCGCCGGAGGAAATTTGACGGAATTTCTCCGTATTATCAATGGTTTCTACAATTTTCTTATAATCGCTGCCTTCCTTTTTCAAATAGACAGCCGTCATTTTCGGAGCTTTACAGCCGACTTTTTCGGTAATCAAAACAGGAAGCTTTTCGCCTCTGCCCAAAGAGATGTTAAAATAATCATCGCTTAAGCCGTAATAATTTTTAACAAGGGTTGTCTTACCTGCACCCTGATTTCCCGAAATACAGATAATATTTCTGTCAAGCATTTCAGACGCAATTACTATTTTCCTATATGCTTTTGTAAGCTTGTCCAAATCCTCTTCTTTCAAGCCATCTAAATATGTTGAGCTCAAAATTAGGTCTAAACAACTGCTTTCCAAATCTTTAAGTACTTCGTATGTTATCATTTTATACCCGTCCTTTCTCAGTTATATTACTGATATAATTCTATTACCTTCTTTTTATTTCCTCCTTGAGCTTTCGTTTCAAGTCTTTGGAAATAGGATAATCTTCTATTTTAGCTAAAATAGATTTTTTACTCTCACCGTTTTTGTACAGATTTTTTACAACTTGTGTAAATAAAGCATCAAAACCGTATTTGGTTACAGCCGAAGCTATTTTAGAAGACATGAGTAAAAAGCTTACACCCCCTATCATTCCTACGGGTCCTCCCAACATTGAAAGTGCCATTGTTATTGCCGCTGCCCCATATGCTCCCGCAGCGTTTGCTGTGCCTATTGCTGAGATAAATACTAATGTTGGGACACCTTGTCCTGCTAAAGTTGCGGCAACTTTTTCTAATGGTAAGGTTCCTTTGGTGATTTGTTCTTGTTCTTTGTTCTTTCCGAACATAATAATTTCCCCCTTTTTAAATTTTTATATTATCTCCCTGACTTCTGAGCCACATATCTATACCTTTGCCGAAAACTTCAGCGGCAAGTGTAAAGCCGGTTTCATCTTGGGAGATTATTCTTGCGGTTGGCAGCCTGTCTAAAACCGATTCTACGGAATCACCGGTGTATTTGAAGGTGATTTTTTGGAGCTTGCCGCCATACATAAACTGAATACGCTTTCGGAATTCTCCTTCTTCAACCCTGTCTTTGTAGGGAATATGGAAGGTTTCGTTAAGGACTTTCAGTTTTTGTATTCTGTCTATGCGGTAGATAGTGGGGAAGGAATCGTTTAAGACATCAAAGTCTTTCTTGACCTCTTCATCATCTATAAAAGCTGTCAGATAGAAATAGTATTCCGAAAACATGATTGCCAGCGGCTTTAGTTTACGTTTGACAATGATTTTATCTTTGGTTCGGAGATAGTCTATTTCTATATATTTGGTTTTCCTTATGGTCTGACCCAACTCCCACATTGTGTCTATAAAGACTTTGCCGTGATGTGGCTCTATGTAGTGAAATTCTTCATTGCTTATCAATTCCCTTACAAGCCTTTGATTTTCTTTGGGAACACACATTTCTATGAGTTTGTCCAACATATTCTGCATCTCAGGCTTTGTAAAGGCTCTGCTGTCCAAAAGTATTTTGCAGATTGCCAAAATTTCACCGTTTGTTAGCTTGGAATTGTAAATCTTTTCAAAATAATAGCCTTTAGCCTTGCGGTCATAAACTATATTGTCAACAGAGCCGCAGCGGCTGTTGGTGCTGATATAATTTCTTATTTCATCAATATCACGCTGAATGGTCTTTTCATTGACTCCGAAGCGAATTACTGCCTCTCTTTTGTTTATGATCTCGCCATCCATAAACCGTTTGTACATTTCAAGCATCCTGCTTAATCTGCTTGTAATTTCGTTGTCAGTCATTTTTCTTCACCTCTGAC
>JAJQFU010000039.1:0-11869 GCA_021200955.1 Clostridiales bacterium
CCTGACAATTTATTACTCGACTAAGTGTAACCAATCATTGACACCCTAACAAAAAATATAACTTATTTTTTAAATAATTATTGATTAATTTTTTAATTTAATGTATACTTTATTATAGGATATTCGATTTATCGGACAAAACAGCATAAAAAATTATTTTATTGCGCCCTATTAAATCGGATATGCTTATCCTTATGAGGGCTATGTAAGCTGTTGTTTTATTTCATAAGGAATCATATGTAAATAATTTGAAGAGGAGGGCTGCGCAAAACAACACACGTCACAATTATAAACGAATATAAAAGAAAGGAGGTCTTTTATGAGAAAAAAACTAACTCGGCTTTTGAGTTTGCTTCTTGTTTTTACTATGACCTGTTCATCGGCTGTATTTGTAAATGCAGATGATGAAGGGGCTTATTCAAGCGAAGCAGAAGTTATTGAAGAAGAAGCTGCAGAAGACGGGAACGGTCAAGAGACTGTGGTTTCCGCCGAAGATGAAGGCGTTACGGAAGATATTTCTGAGGAAGCTTCGGAAGAAAGCGAAGCTGAAACAGAAACAGAAGCTGTGACTGAGGCAGAAACCGGGGCTGATTCATCAGAAGCATCCGCAGTGTCTGTTGAAGCTGAAGCAGCTGAAGAAACATCAGAAGCTGAAACAGAAGCTGTGACCGAAACAGATACTGAGGCTGAAACAGAAGCTGACGCAGGAAGCGGCTCCGGCACTGCAAGCACTACGGTAACCAGAACCTCAAGCGTTGACTTCAGTTCGAGCTTAACAGCTGAAGCAGGAGAAGTTCTCTATCAGGACAGCGGCTTAATAATTTCCGCCGCAGATACCCTGACTGCGAACAAGCCCAACACAACCAACTACAGCTTTGCTCTTTATGATCAGACTGTAGATGATTCAACCACTGTCAACAGCAGACCTATGCTGAAAATAACTGCTCTTAAAGACGGCAGCCTGACAATTCAGCACAGCACATTATCCTCGGGAAAGTATATCTACCTTTATAAAATTATAAGCGGTACGGTGAGTACTGCCGATGATATAGCGAACGGTGTTTTCAGTATTGTTTCAACCGAAGAGGGCGGTTCTTCCGCAACAGAGGCAGCCCTTGAAGCGGGAGAGGAATATATTTTTGCTTCAAGAGGAACAAGCCCGTCCTTCACAAATGTAACATATGTCTATGAAGATACCGTTGTTTCAGGAGATGAAACAAGCGTTTACACACTTGACGCAGCTTCATTCTATGAAAACTATACAAACGGTACAGACGACGGATATTATACGGCTGTGGGAGATTTTTCTTCAAGCTCTTCAAGCTATATAAGAGTAACGTCTTCAAACAGCTTAGAATTTAATGTTGCCGACGGAACTGTAATTACCGTGAATTTTAAGAGCGCCAGCTCAAGCGACACAAACAGACAGCTTATTATTTACGGCGACGGAGGTTATTATACCTGTGATTCAACAACAGACTACACAGATTATTCAACCGACAGCTTAACCGAAGGAACCTATGTAATAACCGCCGACAACGGCATTAATATTAAGTCAATAACCCTTACCTCCCCTGCTTCCGCTGAGGAATCTACAGAAGAAACCACAGAAGAAACCACAGAGGAGACCACCGAGGCAGAAACCGAAGCCGAAACTGAGGACGGCGGAAGCACCGGCGGCAGTGATGAAGATGAGTTTGTTACTTTTATACTCGATGCAGCCACATTCGATGAGAATTATACAAACGGCACAGAGGAAGGATATTATACTACAGGAACATTTGAAACCAAAGGCAGCTATATAAGAATTACATCGTCTAACAGCATTGTTATCAATGTTCCCGATGAAGCCGTAATAACCGTAAATTTCAAGAGTGCAAACTCAAGCGACACATCAAGAGAGCTTATTGTTTACGGCGATGATGTATATTATACCGATGCGGCTCCGACAACGGATTATACAGACTTTTCAACAGACAGTCTCACCGGCGGCGATTATGTAATAACCGCCAGCAACGGCATTAATGTTAAGACAATAACCGTTACATATCCGGCTGTTTCCGAGGAAACTACAGAAGAAACTACCGAAGAGACAACGGAAGCCGAAACTGAGGAAACAACAACCGCCGAACCTATTGAGGAAAAGGGCGACAGCTTTATTTGGTGGTTTGACGATGCTGCAGATGACGGCGTTGTTTTACCCGGCACATATTACGCAGGAGAATACGCGGGGGGGGTAGCGCAGCGGAAATAACCGTTGTTCCCGGGCTTTACGGTGAGAGCTATTTCAATACAGGCACTACCTTTGAGTATACAAGCGGAATAACCCACTACGGATACTGGGCAAGCGACAGACCTGACAGCGCATCAAGCCTTACAACACTTCCCACAGAGGGTTCAGCCTATTATTTTAAGCTGAATTCAAGCGGAACGGTTACGGTTTACAATTACCTTCCCGGCAGTAACAAGACTTTCTTTGTGAAAGACTTTGACAGAAATTTAAACCTTGTATCAACAACATTAAGCGAGGAAGCAGCCGCAGAAGGCAATTATTCGCTTACGTTTGAGGGCGAGGCAGGTCATACATATCTTGTTACTACAGGAACCACAAACGGACTTCGCTTCTTCGGCTTTAAGCTTGTAAAGGAAGGCGATGAAGAGCCTACAGAAGCTACGACAGAAACCACGACAGAATACGGTGACGACACATCAGAAACCACCTCTAAGGATGAAGATTCATCTGAAACCACAACCGAATCCGGCGAAAGCGGAGGTTCATCCTCAGTTGATACGGGAGCGGTTGAATTCTATACAACAGGCTATTCGGCAGGTGACGGAGAGGTTTATTTAAGCTATGACTCCGACACAAATACCTACACTATTGTAGACGAGGACACAGGCGCAGCAGGCACAGCGGTTTATTATCTTGAGGGAGTAAACAGCGATAATGTATCTGTTTCCGGTACATTTTCACCCTCAACATCAAACACAAGCTGGTCTCTTGTTCAGCTTTGGGGTTATACCGGCGCCACAGATGAAGAATTATCACAGCTGTTTGCCATAAGAAGTATAACAGGCGACAGCGGAAAAACATTTTATTTCGCTGCAGACGGCGAATATTATGACACAGGTGTGGAAATAACCGCAGGAGAAACATATGAATATGAATTTACATATAATTTTTCAACAGGCAAGGCTGCTCTTGTTTTAAACGGAACAGAGGTTTCGGCGGAGGGCATATATGTTTCGGAGATTTCCGAAATAAGATTTGTAACCGCAACGGCAGCAAGAAATCTGTCATTTACGGAGCCCGTTGTTTCAATAAATCAAGACAGCGGAGACTCAGGCAGCGGACGTTCGGGCAGCGGCGATGAAACCACTACAGAGCCTTCTACGGAAACCACAACAGAAACCGAAATAGATGAAGGAAATATATTTACACCCGAAAGAAATTATTCCGAGGGCGAAACAATGTATAGAAACAGCTATTTCACACTGACTGCTATGCAGGATCTTAACTGCTTATCCTACCTCAGCACAAGCGGAGTAAGCACTTCCGCAGCAATCGACGGCATAAATAAAACCAGCTACAGATTTGCATTTTCAATAGAAACTGAGCAGGACTGCAAGATTACAATAAACCACAGGGTATTGTCAAACAAAGACACGTGGATTGTTAAGGAGGACGGCAGCGGAGGATATATTTCAGTGGCTGCCGATGCAAACTTTAATGATTCCACAGATTATGTTGAAACATATTTTATGGCTGAAGCAGGAGAAACCTATTATTTTGTAAACCACGGAACAAACGGCGGCGTATACAGCGTTGAAGCAGACAGCACAGATTCTGTTTTAAGCGGTTACAGCTATTCTTATTCCGGCGGTGTTTTAACGGTTTCCTCCAGCAGCGGTTCATATTCGGCTGTGCCTTGGTATGACTATAAGGATTCTATAACAAGCATAGTTGTGGAAGACGGAGTAACAGAGCTTCAGGATTACATATTCAGAGATCTTTCACAGGCTAAAGAGGTTACACTTCCCGATTCACTTACAGCAATAGGAAAGGGAGCCTTCTACGGCTGTTCATCTCTTGAAACCGTAAATTTCGGAAGCAGCATCAGCACAATAGATAATTTTGCTTTCTACCGCAGCGGCATCTCAGGGGTTGTTGCTATTCCCGATGATGTCTGCGACATAAGTTCTTTTGCTTTTGCAAACTGCCCGAACCTTACGGGAATCGAAGCAGGCACAGGAGCCTCAACAATTTGGGACTATGCCTTTGCTTATTCAGAAGCACTTGAAAAAGCTTATGTTCCCGATAATATAACCTATATAGGTGAAAATATTTTCTGGAACTATGAGAACAGCGGCTTTGTTGATGTTCTTATGTATGTTATTGCGGATTCCGCGGCTGAAAGCTATGCTGAATTTAATAACATAAGATATACCCTTGACAACTATTTTAACAACAACATTTTATATGTAACAGTAACAGACCCAAGCGGAAACACAATTGAATCGGGCTTTACAGTAAACTGGTATGAATACGGTTCAGATACTGTTGTCGCAACGGGAACAAGACTTAATAACGCCGATAAATCAAAGCAGTTTGAATATCAGATTGTTTTAGGCGATGATTTGG
This sequence comes from Clostridiales bacterium, assembly GCA_021200955.1. Classification (GTDB taxonomy): domain Bacteria; phylum Bacillota; class Clostridia; order Lachnospirales; family CAG-274; genus JAJQCI01. The sequence continues at coordinate 4,643 of JAJQFU010000039.1, forward strand.
CGTTCATTTATAAGACGCCCGAAAGAACCCTGATTGAATCGGAAGGTCTTGAGGGTCAGACTATAGGTGATGTTTATACTCTTGAAGAGCTGTCATATATTACCTTAAGCGGCAAGACAGCCGACACAGAGGGAAATATATTAAGCGGAGCGGCAGTTACGGTTACACAAACCAAAAACAGCACAAAGAAAACATTTACGGCTGTTTCGGATGAAAACGGTAATTTCAGCGTTGAAATATTGGATATGGCTGCAACCGTAGTATTCTCATTAAGCGATTATTATAATTACACCTTATCCTATGTTTCGGGAACGGCAGTTGATTCTGATTTAGATTTAGGCACGGTTAATATGAAGCCCCTGCCTTCAAATAAAATTTATTTAGATCTTAAGCTGACAGGCGCTGCAAAGGAAAACGGAACACCTATAGTTACATCCATAACAGACACAAACAATTTAAGCTTTACTTTGTATAACGAAACAAAGGGCTGTTATATTACATCCTTTATTGTTCAATATCCTTATATTGTTTTAGACGACAGCGATATTTCAGCCGGTGATGAAATTATCATAGAGGCAGCTGACGGCAACAACAATATGACGGCGGAAGCGGTTTCATGCTATGCGGCATCCGGCGGCGAATCTGCAAGCGCAGCTGTTGAATTTATACAAAACGGCTGTGTTGAGGTCAGCGGAATCAGCGGAAATACGGCGACTGCTATGATATTTGACACAAACGGAGAAATTGTAAAAACATATAAGGCTGAAAGCTATTTTACAAGCGACAGCCTGGCTCAGGGAAGCTATACAATAGTATTTATAAAGAATACAAATATTCTTAAGAGCGTTCCCAGACTGTCTACACTTGACGAACTCGGTCTTTCCGAAGGAACAGACTATGTTATGACAGGTATGGAAATATATAACGGCGTTATAACAGAAATCAGCGGAATCACTTTTCCCGATTTTGATGAATCAGCCCTTTATTATACGGTAGACAGCAGCACAAGCCTTACAACAAATACATCCTCGGCAGTTGCCGGAAGATATATTACAATTAAGGCGGAATATGAAATAGAATACAAATATTCGTCATCAAACGAGCAGATTATTATTGAGCTGCCTGAGGGAATAAGCCTTGTAAGCTCAAGCGTGGCTTTAAACGGAAAGTCTTCTTCATATAACCAAAGCGGAAACACAATAACCATAACCTCAAATAAGAGCAGCGGAACTGTACGTTTTTATGTTTTGGCAAATGAAAAGGGCAGCTATAACCTTAACGGTTATCTCAGCGCATATATAGACGGAAGCTCGGTTCTTCAGCCTATAGGCTCTTTGAATTTAGACATTAAGGGAGCATCTATAAATGTTCCTTCGTCAACATCACAGACAAACGTAACAGTCAGCGGAACAGCTCTTTCAAAGAGTACAATAACAGTTTATGACAACAATACGGAGGTAGGAACGGTATCTTCAAATTCAAACGGTTCTTGGTCTTTGAGCTTTGACCTTGTTAATCCCTACAGCCATTCATACCACCAGATTTATGCTGTAATAGAAAACAGCAGCTACTCGTCTGCTATTTATACAGACGTTTCCCTTTTGTCTTATGACAGCAACAGTGTAGGGCTTTCAAAAATTACTATGTATAACACGGCTCACCCTGCTACAAGTCAAAATGCCGTAGAATATGAGACAGTTTTTGATTTCATAAACCCGGGAACAACACCTGTCTACAGATATTGGCCTACTTACCCCACCTTTACATTTAAGGTTGAGTTTGCAGACGGTATGGCGAGCAGCGCTAAAAATGTATATGTAGTTACAACAAACAGCAGCGGCGAAGAAACATATATTGCCTGCAGCTACGACTCGGCTTCCGACGTGTGGCTTGGCTCATGCGACTATTCAAGCTATGATATTCCTACATCTGTAGGTGCAAAATATGACACAGACTATATGTTCCAAGCAGTTTTCAGAACAGAGCTTGTTGAAGCGGAAACAAGCCTTCTTGAAACAGTTGAAGAAGGTATTGAAGAATATGCCGAAGACGGTGTAGACTGTGTGGATATTTTAACCACTGATGAGGGCTATGAAGTAAGCGCCATAGTTGATAAAAAGACCTCGCAGGAAATCGGCTATTTAATAACATATTCTTTAAGCTATGATGCGGTTGATATTACAGATTCGGCTTTCAGCCTTGTTGAAGATGCCGGGGCAAATATATATATAAGCTGTGAAGCAGCCGATGAATATGCTGATTATATAGTAGTTGACGCAGACAATGAAACAGCAACAAGGTTTATAATCGTTACTGACGAGATTACCTTTGACGATGAAGAAGAAACAGAAGCCGAAGAGGAAACAGGCGCCGAAGAGGAAACTGAAGCTGAAGATGCTGCCGCAGATGAGGAAGAAAGCTTATCTGAAACAGACGGCACCGTTCTCATAAGCGACATTTGTTTGTCAGACGCTGCTTTTTCAGTAGCTTTACTGTCAGACGATGATCATTCCAATATCGAAACAGCTCTTAAGGTAATAAGAACAGCCGGTCTTGAACTTTATAACAATGACGGTTCATTTTCATGGTCAACATTGAAAGATTCGGCTGAAACCGCACTGAGAGACGAGGTTCCCTTTGCAGACGAGCTTTTCGGCGCATTAGACTACACAGCCTTGGCTAATGAGGTTTATGCTTTCGAAAGAACTATTTCAAATTATGAAACGAATATAACCTATATGCTGAGCGAAAAATGCAGCGACGGCTCTGATAAGCTTTCGCAAAGTGATCAGCTGAGGATGCTTACTGCACTTCAGCAGACGGTAAGCTATGCAGAAAATCAGATGCAGCTGCTTGAGGAAAGACTCGCCCAATACAGCAAGAGAGTTTATTTTGAGCTCGGCAAGGAGCTTGCTTCCTGCGGAATTCAAACCAAATTAAAAGCAGCTATAAAATCCGCTGAAGCTGCGAAGGAAGCCGAAAAAGCTTTGACAACGGCTCAGACCACTCTTTTGCGATATAATGCGGTCAATGATTTTATAGAAAAATCAAGTGAAGTATTAGATGCCGGAACAGCTATAAACGGGCTTTTAGAGGATGCAGGCGTTATTGATGAAGAAAATAATTTGCTTGACTACCTCAATAATGCAATGGAATATGTTACAACAAACGTAAATGATTTTCTGGCTGACAGAGGATTGGTTTCCGATTTATCGGCTGAAAAGGAAGGCTTAGAGAACACAATAAGAGCTACCGAAGCAGACATAAGAAGAGACTTTGAAGCTATACGTGATAAAATAAAATCTCTTTACAGCGACTGCGACGATGACGATGATGACGGAGACGAGGATAAGCCCTTTGAAGAGACTCCCCCTTCCCCAGCCTACAAACGGTTCACAAGACCCCTCAGGCTATATTTACGAGGCTGTTCCTTCAAACAGAATTGAAGGAGTAAAGGCAACGGCATATTATTATGACTATGAATTAGACGAATTCGGTATGCCGGCTGAAACAAAGTCAAACATTCTTTGGGACGCAGAGGATTATGACCAGATTAACCCTATGTACAGCGATGTAAACGGCGAATACGGCTGGGATGTTCCCGAAGGAGACTGGCTTGTTACATTCACAAAGGACGGCTATTATGACACAACCTCCGCTCAGGCTGAGGATTCTGTAAACGGTTATCTTCCCGTTCCTCCTCCCCAGACAGAGGTAAATGTGGCTATGGTTTCAAAGAATGCCCCTGAGGTTGAAACCGTAAATGTTTATGACAGCGAAATTCAAATCAAATTCAGTCAGTATATGCAGCCCGACACAGTAAACACCGACAATGTTGTTGTTACTGTAAACGGCACTGCAATATCGGGAACCATAACGGCTCTTGATGCGGAATATGACTATGCGGAAGAAAACATTTATGCAAGATCATTTGTTTTCACTTCCTCCGAAGCTCTTTCGGGATATGTTCAGGTTAATATTTCAAATGTTGTAAACTATAACGGAACAGCAATCGCTTCAAGCTATACAAATGAAACCACAGCAGAGGTTAAGCCCGAAAGCATCAGCTGTTCTGAAAGTATAAATATATCCTACGGTTCGGGCGCGCTTTTATCAGTTGCCGTTCTTCCGGCTGAAGCAGGAGCAAACAAAACTCTTACAATAACATCTTCTTCACCCAGTATTGCAGGTGTTGTAACAGCTTCAGCAACAACGGATGAAAACGGAGAAGCAAATATAATGCTTGAAGGAAAGCTGCCCGGTCAAAGCACAATTACAATAAGCCTTGACGGAACTGATTTAACTGCAAGCTGTACGGCGGTTGTTGCCAATGTAACAACAAGCACAACTCCCCAATGCGCAAAGGTTACTGCAAGTGCGGCTTCAGGCAGTGTTTTAACCACAGGCAGTGAAATTGTTCTTTCAACAACTACGGAAGGCGCTGAAATATATTATACTCTTGACGGAACCTGTCCTTGTAACGTAGACAGCGAATCGAGAATTAAATATACAGAACCCATAACAATTACGGATTATACTTTCATAATTGCATATGCCGTAAAAGAAGGTTATGATGACAGCAGCACCGCAGGCTTTATATTCTATGCTACAGATGCTCTTACAGTAACAGATGAAAGCGAATATTCACTTGACAGCGAAAACGGTTATGTTTTGAATGTCAGCGCTAAAACATCTGTTTCCGACTTTGTAAGCGGCTTCGAAAACACAACTGTTGTTATTCTTAACGCAAACGGAAATAAGGTAGATTCGTCTTCAAGCTCTTATGTGGGTACGGGCTTTGTTATTCAAAATGTTTATCAAAACCAAGTAACAGACGAGCTGACTGTAATTATTAAGGGCGAGCTGAACAGCGACGGTGTCAGAAATGTTCTTGATTTGGCAAGGCTCTTTGACCATATTCAGTCGGCGGAGATTTTGGACGGATATTATTTGGCAGCAGCCTATATGAACGGCGATGAAAAAATAGACGTTTTGGATCTTGCTTCACTGTTTGATGAAATTCAGAAATAAGGCTTAAGCACATATTTGAACGTTTAAGCTCATATTAAGATATTTTGGGTACGGGCAGAATTTACAGACGAAATGCTGTCCGTACCTGTAAATATAAAAAAACAATATGAAAGGAGAAAATCAATGACAAAAGTAAGAAAAATTCTATGTTTTCTGATTTTGACAGCTGTGTGTATAGGCGCAGTGGGGGCGTTTGCTTTTGCCCTTGACAACGATGTTGTCATAAACCTTCAGGCTCCCGAGGAGCAGTCGGTTTATCCCGGCGATGAGGTCACTATGCTTCTCACTGTAGAAAAGGATGAAAACACAAATGTAAGAGGTATAGAGGTAGACATGGGCTATTCCCAAAATATGCCCGCTGTTACAACAACGATTACAGAGGATACAATGGGTTGGTTTATGACCAATTTTGACTCTAAAAATCTTCTGGGTATAGGAAATGCAAGTACAAGCTCAGGCTATATTGAGGGAAAACTGAGTTTTACGGTTCCCGATGATGCAGAGCCCGACACTCAGTATACAGTATACATTTCGGATATTGTTGTTTCCACCTCAGACTCCAACGAAGAGGGAGGAACAAACTACAGCGTCGTTAATGAAAGCGTAACAATAACCGTTTTGGACTTCCCCGAAATAGAGGGTGTTTCAGTAAGCGGCTTTAACGGAGAATATGACGGAACGGAGCATTCTCTTGATGTTACAATTCCCGACGGTGCAAGTATTGCCTACGGAACAGATGGCGTAGAGTATAATTTAAGCTCCTTAAGCTATAAGGACGCAGGATATTATGAGGTATATTATCAGATTACACAGGATAAGCACAAAACAATAACAGGCTCTGATAATATATACATATTTCAAAGACAGCTTGGCTCTGAAATGATTGAGGATATTGATCCTCAGACCTACACAGGCAGCCAAATTAAGCCTAATATAACGGTTTCCGACGGAGGAAATTCAAATATTATTTCCGAAAGCGACTATACCGTAAGCTACGGCGAAAATATAAATGCCGGAGAGGGTACTGTAACTGTTACGGCAAATGCCGACGGAAATTATTACGGCGAGGTTACAAAAACCTTCACTATTAATAAGGCAAATATGAACTATAATATCGGCGGCCGTGAGGTAACCTATGACGGAGAAGCCCATACAGGTTATCTTTATGTTGACGCTGCAAACCCCACATACTCTTTCGGTCTTACCGAGGGCACATATGACCTTGACACTATGCCTTCATTTGTAAATGCAGGTACATATAATGTATATTGCAAGGCGACGGCAGACAACTATAATGATTTCACAGATGTATTCACTGTTGTTATTAACCCCAAGGAATTAACCGATGATATGGTAAGCGATGTTTCCGACGTGTCTTACACAGGCAGTCAGATTATGCCTATGATCAGTGTTTCCGACAATAATTTGCTTACGATAAATGATTACACAATAGGCTACGGTGACAATAAAACCGTTGCCGATGGCGGAAGCGTAATCGTTTCGGGACAAAACAACTATACCGGAGAGGTTGTAAAGACATTTAACATTCTTCCCATTGACTTTGCAGAGGGAGAGGTTACAGCGGCAGGCTACAGCGGAACCTATGACGGAGCGGCTCACAGCGGTTCTGTTTCAACAACTGTTTCGGATGTTGAAATTACCTTCGGCGAATCAGCCGGAAGCTATAGCTTAACATCTGCTCCCGCATATACAAACGCAGGAACATATACAGTTTATTTTAAGGCAAGCGAGCCTAACCGCAATGACTATACAGGCAGCTTCACTGTTGAAATAGCTCAGAAGGCTCTTACGGAAGATATGATTACGGGAATAGCTTCAGCCACATATACAGGCAGTCAGCTTACTCCCGAGGTTACTGTTGCAGACGGAACCCCCAGCATAATTTCAGCTGATGACTATACCGTAAGCTACGGCACAAACGTAACTGTAGCTGAAGGCGGTTCTGTTACATTAACAGGTAAGGGCAACTACACAGGCACAATTTCAAAGACATTTGCAATTGCAAGAGCCGATATGACAGTTTCAGCTGAAAACTACAGCGGAACATATGACGGAACAGCTCATTCTGCAAGTGTAAGCGTTTCTGTTCCTGCAAGCGCAGCTGTTTCCTACGGAACAGTTGAGGGAACATATGACTTAACTGCAATGCCGGCTTATACAAACGCAGGCACATAC
>JAJQFU010000039.1:11969-19906 GCA_021200955.1 Clostridiales bacterium
CAATGCCGGCTTATACAAACGCAGGCACATACACAGTTTATTACACAGCAGCAGATAATAACTACAACACAGTAAACGGCAGTGTAACAATCACAATTTCACCTAAGGAAGTTACCTCCGATATGATCGGCGATATAGCAGCTGTTACCTACACAGGCAGCCGGATTACACCTTCTGTCACAGTGACAGACGGAACAGCAGCACTTGTTGAAAATACCGACTACACTGTAGGCTACGGTGAAAACGTAAACGTATCAGCAGGCGGAACTGTTTCAATAACAGGTTCAGGCAATTACACAGGCACAGCTTCAAAGGCATTTACAATAAGCAAGGCCGTTTTGACAGCTTCAGCCGAAAGCCTGACAATTACCTACGGCGAAACTCCCGAAATAGCAGTCAGCTACACAGGCTTTGTGGGCTCAGACACAGAAGAGGTTATTAAAACTCAGGCTTCTGCAGAAGGTTTAAGCGGAAAGCTTTCCGCAGGAACATATTCAATTGTTTTAAGCGGAGCAGAAGCCGACAACTATGACTTTACATACTCAACAGACGCAGTTCTGACAGTAAATAAAAAGTCAGTAACAATTACTTCTCTCAGTGCGGCTGAAAAGACCTATGACGGAACAACATCCGGCGAAATCGACGAAGACAGCGTTGTTCTCGACGGCGTTGTAAGCGGCGACAATGTAAGCGTTTCGGCTTCAAGCGTAACCTTTGAATCAGCCGAAGCAGGAACAGATATAGCTGTTTTAATCAGCGGAATAACCCTTACGGGCGCAGACGCAGACAACTATTCACTTTCTGCGGAATCATACAGCACAACGGGAACAATCGCCGAAACCACTACAGAAACCACTACAGAAACTACTACAGAAACCACTACGGAAACCGCATCGGAAGAAACAACTGCTAAAAAATCATCCTCCGGCGGCGGAGGCGGCGGAAGCGGCACAGTTCTTTACACAGTTAAGTTTGAAACAAACGGCGGCAGCACAATTGCCGATAAGAGCGTGTCAAAGAGCACTACCCTTGAAACAGTCCTTAAAAACCTTGCCGACCCCGAAAAGGAAGAAGTCACCTTTGAAGGCTGGTATACAGATGAGGACTTAACAAAAGCCGTTGACCTCAGTGCAAAGGTTACCTCAAATATAACCCTCTACGCTAAGTGGACTGACAGCAGCAGTGCTGAAACAACAGAGGAAACAGTGGAAGCAACAACGGAGGAAGAGGCTGTTGATGAAACCGAAACAACCGACAACAGAATAATTATGACAATAGATTCTATTGCAGTAAGTATTTTCGGAACAGACAGCGAAATCGATGTTCCTCCCGTTATTGTAAACGAAAGAACAATGCTTCCCGCAAGATTCGTTCTTGAAAGCTTAGGCGCAGAGCTTGGCTGGGACGCAGCTGAAAAGAAGGTAACAATAACAAAGGACGATATGGAGGTAATAATCTATATCGGCTCCGAAACAGCCTATATAAACGGCGAAGAAGTTACTCTTGATTCACCTGCTTTCATTTCTAACGAAAGAACCTATCTCCCCGTAAGATTTATTTCAGAGAGCATAGGCGCAAACGTAGAATGGAACGAAGCCGAAAGACAGGTTATAATAACACCTTAACCTATTGATTTTATAAAAAGCAACACCTTAAATTTTACGGAGGAAATATGCTCTTATATTTCCTCCGTTTTTGAAAGGAAGACTAAAATGAAAAAAATAATTTTTATGCTCAGTCTGATGATAATAACAGTGTGCTTCGGAGCGAATGTTTACGCTATGACAGGCTTAAATGTTTCTATGACGGCCCCCTCCTCGGCGAAACCCGGCGAAACAGTCAGTGTTATCGTTACGGCGGAAATTCCCGGAGGGCAGGACGTTCAGGGGATACAGGTGGATTTCGGCTATTCCGAGGGCTTTCCCGAAATAAACAAAAACGACTGTAAAATTACAAAGGATACCTCCGGCTGGAGCCTTGTGGGAATAACGGGGGCAAATCTTTTGACTGTGGGAAACAGGCTTGAAAGCGACGCTGTTGTGGAAGGCGAGCTTGTTTTCACAATTCCCGAAGAAAATGCTTTGTCAGAATATACAGTTTCAATTGAAAGCGCTATAGCTGCCGTCAACGGAGAAGCGGTTGACTTTAATGTTGAAACCGAAAGCGTTGAAATTAATGTTGAAGGCGGCAGCTCTTCAGCTTCATCTGAGAAAGAGACGGAAACAACAACTGCCGAAGGCGCCGCCGAAGCCGATAATTCATCTTCAGGCTCTTCCGACTCAGGCAGTTCAGGCAGCGGCTCATATTCATCATATAAAAAAGATACAGCCGAAACAGCTGAAACGGAAGAAACAGAAGAAACAGAAGAAACATCCGAAACGGCTGAAGCTTCCGAAGAAACTGAAAGCTTAAGCTCCGAAATAATTATGAAAATAGGCTCAAAAGATATGACTGTTTTCGGAAAGGAATTAACAAACGATGTTCCCCCTATAATCGTAAACAGCCGCACGATGCTGCCTTTAAGCTTCATTTCGGAATGTATGGGCGCTCAGGTAGACTGGAACGCCGATTTAAAGGAAATAACCATAATCCGCGGCGAAGCTGAAATCAGGCTTGCTATAGGCTCTGCCGAAATTCAAATTAACGGAACGCAGTCGGAAATCGACACAGCCCCCTTTATACAAAACAGCCGAACCTATGTGCCAATCAGATTTATTTCCGAAGCTATGGGCTTAAACGTAGACTGGATCGAAACCGAAAAAACCGTAACAATATCAAAAGACTGATTTATATTCAGCCAAGAATTTAAAAGCGGCTCAAAGGCATGGTTTTAACCATGTTGTTCAGCCGCTTTTTGCGTTGTCATAGCAATAGCAGGCTTTCAGAATACTTTTATTGCTTTTTGAGCATTGACAAAATATTTGTGATAAAGTATATAGTACTCCCCTAATATAAAAAACCGGTTTTCTGAAAAGAGAAACCGGTCTTTTAAAAGCTTATTATATGTATTCAGCGGACAGTTCGGTTATTGCCCGATAAATTTATTTTGTCTATTATGCCGAAGATTCCGCTTATGTCTGAAATCACAAAATCCGCACCGTTAGTTAAAAACTTATTTCCGACTTTTTCGGCAAGCTGTTTTTTCTCTGATTCGGAAAGTGAATTAAACTCTTCTTCCGTAAGTCCGGCTTCGGAGCTGCCTTCAATAACTCCCACAGTCCAAACTCCGGCGTTTTTGCCCTCTTTTATGTCCGAGACAGTGTCGCCTACCTTTATTACGCTGTCTACAGACATTACACCGAGCCTTTTCATATTTTCAAATATCATAAAGGGGCTTGGTCTGCCTAAGCCTTCCGTCATATCCGGCGTTACACATACGTCCGGGGCATAGCCGTTTTTCTCTGCTTCCACAGTAACAACATTCATCATTTTATCGGTATAGCCTGTTGTGGAGCCTATTTTTATTCCTGCGCTTCTGAGCCTTTCGGCTGTTTCGCAGACACCTTGTTTAGGCTTGGCGAAAGAGACAAGGCTTTCAAAAAGGCTGTTTTCAAATTCCTCATATATACTGTAAATATCATTTTCACTGACGGGACAGCTGTTGACTTCATTCCACAATGAGGATATTCTGTCCATATTCAGCATTGCACGTATATGGTCTATTTTCAGCAGTCCCATAGGCTCTCTTATTTCACTTACTGTGGGGGTTATGCCGAATTTTTTGAAAGCATTGTAAAAAGCCTTTACAGGGGCAAAACAGCCGTAGTCAACGGTTGTTCCCGCCCAGTCGAATATAACGGCTTCTATTTTATGACCTTGCATTTTTCTTTTCCTCCGTATAATCTTTTATTATTCCGCAGAGCTTTTCAATGTCCTCTTTGTAAATTTCACCTATGTTTCCTATTCTGAATGTGTTCATACCCTCAAGCTTTCCGGGATAGATTGCATAGCCTCGTTTTTTAATGTATGCATACATTTCTTCAAAGGAAAAGCTTTCCGAGGGACATTCAAAGGTGGTTATAACAGGAGACTGGTGTTCGCTGCCGATATAAGGCTTAAAACCCATTTCACTCATTTTTTCTATGAGAAGGCGGTTGTTTTCGGAATATCTTTTATTTCTTGTTTTAATTCCTCCCTCTGCTTCAAGCTCGTCAAGGGCTCTTGCAAAGGCTAAAACAACATGTGTTGGGGAGGTAAACCGCCATTTTCCGTCCTTTGACATTGTCTCCCATTGGGCATAAAGGTCGAGAGAAAGGCTTCTTGCAGTGCCCCTTGAGGCAATAAGCTTTTCCTTGTTTGCTATTATAAACGAAAACCCGGGAACTCCCTGTATGCACTTGTTTGCACTGCTTATGAGAAAATCTATGTTATAGGCTTCGACGGGAATGTCAATTCCTCCGAAGCTTGACATAGCGTCTGTAATAAAAGCAACATTGTGCTTTTTGCAGACCTCTCCGATGGACTGAATGTCGTTAAGTATGCCCGTTGTTGTTTCGCAGTGAACCATTGCAAGGTGGGTTATATTGTTTTCGGCAATTATCCTTTCAGCCTCCTCAGCTGTGGGAATACGGTTATATTCGATTTCGGCGGTGTAGGTGTTTATTTTGTGATATTCTGCGATTTCCGCTATTCTTCTGCCGTAGGCTCCGTTTATTAAAACAGCAAGTCTGCCCTCTTCGGGTATTATGCTTGATATAACAGACTCAACCCCGAAGGTTCCGCTTCCAAGCATAAGAACGGCGGTGTATTTGTCTTCCGAAACGTGGGCAAGCTTTAAAAGCTTTGATATAAAGCATTGTTATAACAGCGGACTGGGTTACCCTTGAAAAAATAGCATCTCCGTAAATTGTTATATCCGAATTTCCCGTATTTAACCAACAGAGGAAGTCCCCCGCCTCTAAGGCGGTGGGTACTTACTCGCCATTCAGTAGGGGTTTCAAGCCCCTACTGAATGGGGCGTTGATAGACGCCGTTGGTCATAAGTATTTTTTGCGTCAGCAAAAAATGCGCATAGTCTTTGACAACAATATCGCTGTAATCACAAAGAGGAGAGCTTTCGCTGTTTGTGACAGCTATTATTTTTGCTCCCGACTGCTTTGCGGTTTTTGCCGCTTCAACAGTGTCTCTTGAAGCGCCTGAAAGAGATATGCAAACGGCGGTATCCCTTGAAGTCAGGTTTGAAGCGCTTACCTTTTGAAGATATACGTCTGAATATGAAATGCATTTTATACCCAAATATGTAAGCGTATTCGTTAAATCAAGGGCGGTTGAATAAGAATTTTCAACACCGTATACTGCAATATTTTTGGAAGAAACAATTATTTTTACTGCCCCTTCGAGATTTTTATGTTTAAGGTCTGCAGGGTTTCCTCAAGCATATGTATGGAAGAAGCCACTATTTTTGCCGAAAGAGACTCCATTGTATCCCAAGGGTGAAGAGCGTTGTCAGTCGGAATTTCACTGTCGTTTCTGTCATATTTCAGATACCGCTTAAAAGCCATATATCCCTCAAAGCCCGGCGCCTTAACCGTTCTCATAACCGTGGGCTGGCTTACTCCGGCTTTTTCGGCAAAATCCTTCAAAGACATATCCGCCACAGTCTTTTTGTTTTTCAAAATATAGTCCGCCGCTTTTTTCTCGGACTGACGCAGAATAGGATATACCGATTTAATTTTAAAATCAAGTGAATTTGTCAATTTGTTATCACTTCTTTCTATGATAAATAAATAAGCAGTCTTAATTATATAACAGAAACAAGTTTCAAACAACACAGTTTACACAAATTTTAACCTAAACTAACAGATAATTAACCAAACATAGTTTTTCATTGTATTAAAACATTGATTTCCATATTCTAAAATTTATTGAACTGCGAAAATTTAATATATTGAAAGTAATGGCTTTTTATGCTATATTGTAAATAGAAGAATTTTAAGACTTTTATTATGCAAAGGGGGCATTATTTTGAGAAAAGTATTTAAATCAGGAATTTTTTTATTAACAGCATTGGTTTTTGCTGTGGGGATTTTCAGTATTTCAAAAATAAAAAATGAGGTTGATGCAGAAGCGTCACAGGCGGTTTATTGCCGAAGTGATAAAGGGATTGAAATAAATGTATGGCGCAACGGCAGCTGGCAGGAAAACAATTCTTATTGTTACAGCTATGAAATAGCAGCTGAAAACAAGAGCGGAAAAAGCTTGACAAACTGGCAGCTTAAGCTTACATTCAGTGAAAATACGGAGATTTTACATTCTTGGAACGGCAGATTTGTCACAAGCGGCAATGTAATTACCGTTACTTCCTTAGATTACAACAAGGTTGTGAAATCGGGAGAAGTTTTAAAGGTCGGGTTTAACTGCTGATCCTCATTGCCGACGGAAATTGTTTCCGCTGTTTTGTATGAAAATGGCAAAGCAGCAGGGGAATACGGTTCTGCCGACGAAATCGACGCAGAAGTATATACAGAAGCTTCAACCGAAACAGCTGTTATTGAAAAAACCGGCAACACTCCCTATGAAAAGTATGGGAAATTGACTGTTTTAGGCAGAAATCTTGTGGGTGCTGACGGAAACCCCATAACCTTACAGGGCGTAAGCACACACGGTATAGCTTGGTTTCCTCAATACATCGACAAAGAGGGCTTTAGAACTCTCAGAGACAATATGAATACCGATGTTATAAGGCTTGCCGTTTATTCGGGTGTAAACGAAGGCTACAGCAAGGATCTATATGAAAAGGTTGACGAGGGAGTCAGTTATGCCCTGGAGCTGGGTATGTATGCAATTATTGACTGGCACGTTTTGGAAAACGGAAATCCCAACACTGATAAAGAAAATGCAAAGGAATTTTTTACATATATGGCTCAAAAATACTGTGACAGCGAAAATGTTTTGTATGAAATCTGCAACGAGCCTAACGGAAATGTGCAGTGGGAAAGAGACATAAAGCCCTATGCAGAAGAAATTATAAAAATAATACGCCAATATGATGATGACGGAATTATTATTGTTGGTACTCCCACATGGTCGCAGGACGTTGACATTGCGGCTCAAAGCCCAATTGAAAATCAAAAAAATATAATGTATGCCTTTCATTTCTATGCGGCAACTCATGGCGAAGCATTGAGAAACAAGCTTTCCTCCGCCGTAGAAGCCGGTCTGCCCGTCTTTGTAACTGAGTTCGGCATAAGTGAAGCCTCCGGAAGCGGCAGTATAAATAAAGAAGAAGCCGACAGATGGATAAGCTTTCTTCGTGAAAACAATATTAGCTGTGTATGTTGGAATTTATCCAATAAAAACGAGCTTTGCGCCCTTATAAATCCCGAATGTAACAAAACCTCAGACTGGGATTATTCCGAGCTGACCGACAGCGGAAAATGGCTTTTCGATACATACAATAATGCGGAATAAAATGACAAAAACTTAAATTTTGATAAATTCGCAGAGCGCTGTTAAAGCCGGAGATCTATAATAAAATTTATTTAAAAGCATGTGATTGTTGCTGCAAAGTCAGCCAGAAAACGTTCAGATTCAGTCCGCAGAGCATAGATTTTCTTAAAAGATATGCAATCACGGTTCATAGAAATCCTGTAATGGGAGTTATTTGAGGCAAAAATTTCATACGATCCACACACCGACGGTACTGACAGAGGAAACACGAGAGACGCAGGAGAAGCGTACGCCTGCCAAGCAATTTCGAAGTTATTACATACCGCTTAGGTCTTTTGGCTTAAGCGGTGCTTTTATGTGTCATAATAACTCTTACCTATATTTTTCTGCAATAAAAAATGTAACAAGTTCAGTCAACTAATTCGCTAAAAGTCTGCTCAGAACTTTTCCTAACGGAAAAGCAGCTGCGCTGTCCGACATCTTTCGGATTCCATCAGAACTTTTCCTAACGGAAAAGCAGCTGCGCTGTCCGACATCTTTCGGATTCC
>JAJQFU010000034.1 GCA_021200955.1 Clostridiales bacterium
CTACTTGAAGCTGAAGCTGCTGGGGTCCACCTGCATAGCAGGTGGTTTTATTTTTTCTGCTACACAACAAAAATTCTCTTATGAAAAATAATATAAGAGATATTTACAAAATCAGATGTAAATGTTAGAATAAACATTATAAACAGCCGAACTGCTGCGGAAATTCTTAAATTAAAAAAGAAATAGAGAAAGAGGAGAAGAAATGTCGGAACAAAAGAAATATAACAACTTAGACGGCTTGCGTACAATGGCTGCCCTTTTCATTATAATTATGCATGTTTTATTCTGCGGTTCATATGTTATCGGCGGCGGACACACAGACAGCCTTTCGGGATATATTGTAAATCACCTTATAACCCAATGCACATTTTTCGTAAGACTGTTTTTTATGATCAGCGGTTTTTCTATGTGCTGCGGATATTATGAAAAAATCAAAAACAATCAAATATCGCTGAATGAATATTATACCAGAAGATATAAAAAAATACTGCCTTTTTTTGCGCTGCTTGTGGTAATTGACCTGCTGACTTCACTGGCAGTCACCAAAGATTTTACTGCAGGCTTGTTATATGAAGCCTTTGCGAATTTGACGCTTGTGTTCGGTTTACTGCCTGCTTCCGAAATTACCGTTATAGGCGTAGGCTGGACACTGGGGGCTATTTTCGGCTTTTATCTGCTTTTTCCCTTCTTTGTGTGGCTCATATGGGACAAAAAAAGAGCGTGGATTATGCTTGTTATTTCCATAGCAATGAATTTTGCCTGTGAGGAATATTTTCTGATTAACGGTGAGCCGTCACGCTGCAGCACAATCCACTGGCTCTGTTATTTTATTGCAGGAGGAATAATTTATCTTTACAGGGAGGATATAACAAGGTTTTTGGCAAACAAAAAAATACTTGCTTACATTATGATATTGGCAGGGCTGGCAATTGTTTATGTTATACCTGTCTGCAATACAGGCACCGCCGCAGATACCCTTGTGAAAAATCTAAGGCTTTTAACAGGCTTTGCCATGGTAATCTGCGGAGCATTAATGCCTGACAGCAAGGCGCTGTATAACCCGGTTTCAAGCTTTATAAGCAAAATCAGCCTTGAAATTTATCTGTCGCATTTGTTTATATTCCGTATTATCGAAAAGCTCAGACTTGTTCATATATTCGAACAGGATATGCTGTCTTATATAACCGCCTGTCTCCTTGTAATCGCCGGCGTTATAATGTTTGCGTCTGCTTATAAGGCGGTTGAAAAGAAGTATAAATTTTTTTAATTACGGGCTTTACTAAAATTAAAAACTGGTTTATAATAGTCAATGCAAATTAAGAAATTTTTAAGGAAGTGGACATATGATAAACGGCTTAAAGGTAAAGCTTTTGAACGTAAAGGCGGATAGAGAGCTTATAACAAACCAAAATCTTCTGAAGGCTATCCTCTGTCTGTCTATACCTATTGTAATTAACAATTTCATTCAGACAATGTATAATTTGACCGATGCATACTGGCTTGGCAGAATAGGAACGGAGTCGGTAGCGGCGATTACACTGGTTTCTCCTGTTCAAAACGTAATAATTCAGTTCGGTCAGGGTATCAGCCTTGCAGGGTCGGTTTTGATTTCACAGTATTACGGAGCAAAGGACAACAAAAATGCAGGAGATATGGCAAACCATGTTTTTATCTGCTCAATGCTGTTTTCACTTGCGGCGGCTTTCATCTGCTTTATTGCCACAGCATTTATTGTGGGCTGGCTGGGGGCAGAGGGTGATCTTGCAGATTCGGCTCAGGTTTATCTTAAAATAGTGGTTTTGGATATGCCCTTTCTGTTTTTGATAAATCTCTATTCGGCGGTAAATCAGGCTCAGGGCAACACAGTCACCCCTATGCTTTTGAATTTTTTGGGCATAGTTTTGAATATGATTTTGGATCCTCTGCTTATGTTCGGTCTTAATTTGGGAATAGCCGGAGCCGCTCTTGCGACCCTCAGCGCTAAAATTCCTCCGGCAGTAATCGCTCTTTTGGGGCTTGTGAGCCGAAACAAAACAATACATATTGACTTTAAAGGCTTTGTATTCAAAAAGGACAAGCTTAAAGCCATTATAAAGGTAGGGCTTCCCACAGCACTGGGCGGAAGCACAATGCAGTTCGGCTTTTTGCTTATTACGAAAAATGTTCTTAAATACGGCGGCGCAGCAACGGCAGCCTACGGCATAGGCAACAGAATTAACGGCATAATCACTCTTCCCTCAACGGCAGTGGGCTCTGCCACCGCCACAATAGTAGGGCAGAACATAGGGGCGAAAAAGCGTGACAGAGCAGAGGAAGCCTATAAGCTGGCAAGGCTTATTTCCGTAGTTTTTCTTTTTATCTGCGGAATGATTCTTTCCAGAACCTTTGTAAACACTCCCATAGTGAAATTTTTCTCGGACGATGAGGAGGTTATAGCTATGGCTTCCAATTTTATTTCCATTATGGCGTTTTGGTGCTTTACAAACGGTGTTTATAACTCCACAACAGGGCTTTTTCAGGGCAGCGGTCATACTTGGGTAAATATGGCGGTTGACGCTTCACGTCTGTGGATTTTCCGCTTCGCTACAATTTGGTTTTGTGAAAATATTCTTCATATGAGGGAGCAAAGCATTTGGTATGCGGTTGTTGTCAGCAACGGAATCAGCGCCGCACTGCTCTATTTGGCTTATAAGGCGGGTCTTTGGAAAAAGGACGTTATTCAAAAAGAGGAATAGAAGCATTTTTAATTTCTGTTTAGGATAGGGCAATTTAGTTATATATTTGACTTGAAAATTTTTAAGAGAAAATAATTCTTTCACGTCAATCTAATTTTGAAATAATTTTGTAATTTACAAACAAGTGGAAATAT
>JAJQFU010000090.1 GCA_021200955.1 Clostridiales bacterium
GTCAGAGGTGAAGAAAAATGACTGACAACGAAATTACAAGCAGATTAAGCAGGATACTTGAAATGTATAGGCGGTTTATGACCGAAGAGGCAAAGGTTACTGTCTTGAAGTGAGTTTTTAGCAATCTACTAACGGCTTAAGGAAAAAGACAAAGGAAGCTAATACAATTTATTTTATAATATAATGAAAGGCAAGGTGTAAAATATGATTTCTTTAAACACTTTAAACGAATTGTGTCAAAACTGCGCAAGCTTAATGAGTTATGCAGAGATTACCGAAAATGACAATGATAAGTCATCAATGTATTCAAATTTCAGCACACTCAGAGAAATATGCCGAAAGCTTTTAATTGCAGAGGTTATGGAAAAGAGAAAAATTATATGCGTCTGTGGTTTTCAAAGTGTAGGCAAAACCACCCTTATGAAAAATTATTACAAAATACCCGACGGTATAATGAAAATTGATAATTCAAGAAGCGAAAAGCTTCCTGTTTTAATAACGGAAAAAGCCGGTGTAAGCAAAGACGCCCCCAAAATGTACGGCTGGTATTTTAAGAAAAACGATACAGGCTATGAACAGAAAAAAAGAGAATTGGATGCATCCCAATTTAAAGAGGCTTCTTCCGGTTCATTAAATGTTGACGGAGAAACCTTAGACTTTATTTATTTAGAGCTTGAGGTAGCTCATATGCATACATACAGCGAAGCATATTCTTATATGCTGCTGCCGGGCTTTGAGAGAAAAAACGATTATTGGCAGGATCTTATTGACTTTTCTTTAAAGTGCGGCTCAGCTGCTGTTTTCGTGCTTGAAAAACACACCTTGGCTACAGAAGCCAACAAAACCGAAATGGAAAAGAGAAAAAAAGAGTTCGGAGAAAAGATGATTTATGTCATTACCCATTCCGACGGAACAACCGATGATAACAAAGAAGCCAAGGATAATCTGATTGCCGAAATGAAGTTAGAGGCTTATGAAGATAAGGTTATCTGTTCCGGCATTTATTCCGATAAAAATAAAAACAAAGCATGGGAAGATGCCATGGAAAAAGCAATTGAAAAATATATTACAGCAGATACAAACTATCAAAAAGCGAATTATGTATACAACATTATAGTAAATGACATTAAGCCCATAATAAGCGAATTAAAACAGCATTTTACCGATGAAAAAATGGAGGCGGTTGCCGATAAGCTGGAAAATAATGAAGACCTTAAGGCGTTTGACAGTGTCAAAGCCAAGAGAAGAAAAATTATTGTAAAAAAATTAGACGAAAAGATGAAGGAATCCATTTCCAAGAGTCAGAACAGTCTGAACAACATTATTAAAAGTGAAGAAACAAATATATTTACTGAAGTAGGAGGTGCGCTAAAAAGAAAAATTTTCGGCCCTAAGCCTAAGGATATTGTAGAAAAGAATGAAAAATTTTTGAAAAAATTAGACGCATCCTTAAAGGACAGCAGCGGAACCTATTATTATCATACCGCTTTTATTGAAACCGTTAAAGAATCCTGCAATACCATAGAGGATGCCAACAAAAAAAGATTTGACAAGCTTTTGCTTGCGGATAAAAATAAAAATAAGGCTGCCCAGCCTCCTGTCGTTGTTGAAAACAACTCTAAAAGCCTTGCCTTAACACAGAATAACGAACGGGAAAAGGCTCAGCTTCAGATATTGCAGGATGTAGGCTTTTATTTAAAGGATGAAAATGAGAAGGATTACAGACCGGTAAAGCTTACTAACAGAAAGGAAGCTCTGCAGGTTATTGCCGATATGGGCACATTATATTTTGCGGAAGAGCTGGCAGGCGAAACTTGTCCCGGTTATATAATGAATAACTTAAATATCAACTTAGCTGAATTAAATTTAGACAAGGAAACCGCAAAAAAGGAAATAGGAGAATTCGGAGTTTCTGTTTTAGGTGTTCTCGGAGTAACTGGTGTTGATATTATGAGCGACGGTATTTTTGATACTGTAAAAGTAATTGCCTCTGCTTTGGGGGTTGCTTCTCCAGTTGCCTTCGGTTTATGGGCAGGTATTGTAGGCATAGGCTTATCCGGTGCATTAATCAGAGAAAACAACAGAATTCTTTGTGAAGATTATAATGCCTCAAGCAAGGCAATTGTTACCATTCATAATGACATTAAAAAGCAATTAACAGATTGTTATGATGATGCTATGAATGAGCTGAGAGACAAGCTTGAAGAAAATATTATAGCTAAATTAGACATAAACAGAGCAAGCACAAAGCAGTTTAATGCCAGACTGGCAATAGTTAACATAGAAAGGATAATCGATAAAATAAAAGAGGAGGTTATGGACAGTGGATACGATATTACAGGACTTCTTAAATCATAAAAAAGATAAATGGAAAGACGAAACAATAAATAATATCAGAAAAATGCTTTTGGGGAGGAACGAAAGCTTAATACCTTCAAGTCAGATTAAAACAGATTATACTCCCCAGCCCGATGACAAGGAGGAAAAGCCGGCTGTTGTTATCGGTGAAACCCAGGTGGGAAAGTCTACCCTGATTATGGATTTAATAGGCATAAAAAGAGAGTGTGCAGAGGAAGTAGGTCAAATTTTAAGGGCTGAAAGACAAGCCGGAACCTCCTCCACATCTACTGCCATGATTTATAAAAAGTCGGAAAACAATGATTTTGTTATAACAGTTGACCTTCCTAAAACAGTTTCTGACTCCAAAATTAACAAAAAAGAGAGATTCAGAGGTGAAAACCCTCAGGGCTTTATTGCTGAGCTTAAAAGAATAAGAGCAAATGTAGAAGCACAAAACGGCACAATAGACGGATTAGTGCATATTTCTCTGCCCAAAAAATATTTTAAAGAGGACGCCGACAATTATTCAAACATAAGTGTTTTAGATCTGCCCGGAAGCGGAAGCCGAGGCGGAGAAGCGGGGCATGCGGCAGTTCAGATAAGAAGCTTTATGAATGCTTCTTCGGCAAACATATTGGTTTGTAAGGCAAACAATATTCAGGCACTTGAAAAAAATAATGACACCTTTGAATATGCCAAAGACAAAAACTGGATGCTTCATCCCGAAAAATTTTGTCTTGTTCTTACATACGCTTATACCGAAGATAAAACATTTAATGATTTGAATAAAGACTATTTCAGCAGAGATATAAAAAGCAAGGCTTCTCTTTCCGAATTTATGGATGATTATTACAGAAAGGATTTGGCGGCGAATGTTTCGGAAAAGCTGGGTGATAAAAATTTTAAAATCTTTCCTATTGAAACAGGTCAGTCGCTTAAGTCTAAAATAGAAACAGACACCTTTAAAGAAGCCGACAGAAAATTAGTTTTAGATACAATAGACAATAATATTGAGGATATAAGAAAATTTATAAAGGAGAATAAATCGGACAGCTTAAAATATATTATTGACGGAATGGTAAAGGACGTAGTTGAATATTGCGGTGAAAAGGTTAAAGATATTGAAGAAGAACAGAAGAAAAGCAAAGAAGAAATTGAAATATTGGAAAAGAGCTTAGCCAAAAACGAAGGAAATGCAGACACATACTCAGAAAATTTAAAAGAAAAAAAAGCTGTATATAATGAGCTTAACAACAGATACAGAGCTATGGAAAAAAAGAGAGATGATATAGACTATATCAGCAGCTATGATTACATTTCCGAATTCAATCTGAAAACAGATGATGTGTTCGGAAGGTTAAATAAAATAGGACTTTTCAGTTCATCTAAAAATAAGGAAGACAACATAGCTTTGCTCAATCAGCTGAGCAGAAATTTTTTGCTCAGTATGACAGACTTTTTAAACAGTACATTATATGACTACAGAAATAATTTCAGTTTTCTGTTTTCCGATTATGACAATTCTTATAGCAGCGGCAACAGCGACGATGACTATGAGAACTATGACGACAGCGGCACTTCCCTGTCATCAGTTGAAGATGAAATTAAGGAAAGCTCCGCAAGTGCTTTCAAAGCACTGTCAGAAAAAAAGTTTTATTTTGACGGAAACAACAAAAAGAAAGAAGCAGAATATAAGCGCATAGCAAAACAGGAGTTCCAATATGCCCAAGACAAACTGAAAATCTTTTTAGCCGACTGCTTTGATAAATTTATTAAAAACAATAATTTAGAAAAAGCCCGGGGTGAAATGAAAAGCTTTGAATTTTTGAAAATGACTAATGAAAAAAAAATAAGAGATTTAAAAAATAAAATAAAAAGTCTTGAAAATCGTCTTAATGGTTTGGAAGCGGAAAAAGAGAACTTTAAAAAAGCGGAAAAAGAGGGGGCAAAAATTTCAGCCGACCAAAAGAAGCTGGCAAAGGCAAGCTTTGAAAAGCAAAAGGATGAAATTATAACCAAAATAAACAGCACAAATGACAGATATGAAAAGTTTGAATATCTTACCTGTCTCGGCGTTATTGAGTTTGAATATAACGACGAAATTTTAAACAGAGGAGTGAATGAAAATGAACAATAAAATTTCAAGACCCAGTGAAAATGTTGTAGAAGAGCTTCTTCAAAACTATGTTGTAAAAAAGATAGAAAACAAAATAACGGAAAATAATAAGAATAATACAGTAAAATTAGACAGCATTGAAAAAACGGCAGCTGATATAAAACGAAATTTAAACAATATAGGCACAATCCGCGAAGCTGTTAATAATATAAATGAAAAAATTAACAGTGTCAACATCTATGATGAAGACGAAGATGAGGATTATGACAGCGATTTATCAATCTACGGAAATATTAAAAATTCCTTTGATAATTTAAAGGCCGGTCATGATCAAATTGCCGATGATTTAAATACAATGAAATTCAATGTTGCACAGATTTCCGATATAAAAAAGGACAGCGGTTTTTTAAGAAAAGAACAGACTGAAATAAAAACAATTTTAAACAAAAAAACAGCGAATAAAGATGATGTGAAAAACGTCAGAAGTGATGTTCAAGGAGTAAGCCGGCGTTTAGACAGCCTCGAAACGAACGTCAAAAGTTCTATAAAAACCGCAGCCGATAATTTAAAAAAAGGTCAAGAAAGAATAATTGATGACTTGGCAAAAACGGCAACAAAAGATGATGCCGAAAAAATTAAGAAAGACATTTTAGACGATTCTGCAAGCAAATTTAACCTATCTCAGAAAAAATTCGATATAATTTTAGGTGATGCTGCAGACAAATTTAAACTTTCGCAGGGTAAATTCGGCATAATAGAAAATGCCGTAAGTGATATTAACATTAAAATCGACGAAAAATTTAATTTAATAAAGTCGGATATTAATAAGTATTCAAAAGGCTCTCAAACCGATCTGGAGACTGCAAAAAAATCTGTATTAAAAGCCGTTTCTTCGTCTGAAAACACCGTAATTAATACGCTTAAAAATGAGCTTTCTTATTATACAGAGCAGATAAACAGTCGGGAAAAAGAAAGCTTTGAAGCCTTAAACAGCGGTATAAACGAAGTTATTCAAAATAACGAGCAGGTTAAAATATTATCTGAAATTTCCGACAATAAACAGGCAGTTTATGACATAGATGCTTTATGCAAAGATATATATACTTATGCTCAGAAAAGAGAAGAAGCAAATCAGCTTATTATCAAAAAACAACAAAAAATGATGTATTTTATAATAAGCATAAATGTATTGATGTTTTTAGGTGTTCTGATTTCTATGGTTTGTTTGTTATTTTAAAACATTTACATCTGCTAATTTTATGCTTTGCACAGCCTTAAGAGGTGAGACATAAAAAGTCTCACCTCTGTGTTGTTTATGCAAAAATACTTTACTTAATATGCTTCATACAAACCGGCTTGAAGGTTTTAAAATAGGTCTGTTTTCGGGCATACCCTTTATAAGCTCCGCAAACTTTACAACAATCTGCCGGTCAATTTGAATTTTCCTCACAGAAAATTTATTTTTAATAGGCAGAAAACCGCCGCTGCCCTTATAATCCCATGTTTTGCTTATTGACAGGGTCTGTCTCGCAAAGTCAAAATCGCTTGGGGTAATCGCCAAAGCCTCGGAAAATCTCATACCTGTTTTAGCCGCCAACAGAATAAACCGGTCCCAATTGGGCTCTTCCTGTATATCCAAATCCGCAATCAGCGTATGCAGTTCAAACCGGTTCAGGTATTTTATTTTCTTAATACTCGGAGTTTTCCCCTTTATAATTGCCTTTCTTGTGGGATCTCTTGAAATAAGCCCTTCATCAACGGCATCAAGAATCGCCCCTTTTAACTTCAGAAGTTTTTCCTACGTCAAAACCGCCTGCGTCGTCGGACATCTTTCCGATTCCCGATGGGGAAAATCCAAGGTTGTCTGTCTTTCGTGCACTTTTGCGTAATCGTTTAAAAGCTGCTGATAGGCAGTTCTTGTTAATTCCGACACCTTCAGCTTAGGTGCAAGTCTTTCCACCCACTTCTGCGTCATTAAATATTTTGCCATTGCGGCATCACGAATTGCTCCCCTTTTATATACCTCAATCCACTGTCTGTAATATTCATAAAAATAGTCTGTCTTGTTCATATCATAAAGCATAAGTTACCTCCGTTTTCCGAAACAGCTTACGCTGATATAAACATTATAACATCAGTGGCTTAACAAGGGCTTTACTTCCTCTTCCAAAGTCTTTCTGAGTTCTGCAATCATCTGATTATAATATTTAAACTTGGGCACCGGCTTTTCCCTGTCTTGTTTATATGCCAAAAAATCGCTTGTGGTTTTAATGGCACTTTCGTTGGGAATTTCGCCGTTTCTGTAGTTTACAGCCGCATACATAACGTCCTCTTTGGAAGCATACCACTTTTCGCAAAAGTCCGTTATAACCTTATCTATACATTCAAGCTTTGTATTTTCAACGATATTCAATATAGACTGACCCTTATATTTATTCTCGTCAAGCTCAATATCATATATAATATTTGACATAATATCGGCAATCTTTGGGTTGTCTCTGCGAAGCTCTTCTACATACTGCTTTACCTCGTCAATAAGCTTTTGCCTTCTTTGGGGAGTAATGTCCTCATCATCGGGAGTTACGATATTTTGTATAAGCCCTATAATATATTCATAATCAATCTTTGTGCTGCTGTAAGCCATTAATTCATATTCGGGGTCAACTTCCGTATCAGGCGGATCACCGCCGTCTCTTGGCTCGTGCAGCTCTTCCCATACATTCTTATAGTGGGCGGCATAGTCTGTATACTCTTCTTCCGTAATTCCGTATTCCGACAGCATACTTTCGTCATATCTTGTAAATGACTTAAGCTGTGCAAAAAGCTTGTCAAAGTTTTGGAAAAGCTTCAAAAAACTCCATTTTTGCTTTTCCGACAAAGAAACAACATCCGTTGGAGCAGGCGTTAAGAGCCTCAGTGCCTTCAGTGCCTTGCGAAATTCAAGTTCAACCTCTTCCCACTCTGCCACAAGTGCCCCTTCCGTACTGCCTGCCGAATACAGCCTTACGGCATTGTCAACCTCTTCCTTAAACAGCTTAGGTGCCTGAAATGTAACAATCTGCCCGAAGGACTTATTTTTGTCAAATATACGGTTTGTTCTTGAAAAAGCCTGAATTAAGTCATGAGGTCCCATAGGCTGTCTGTCAATAAAAATCGTTGACATACAGGGAGCATCAAAGCCCGTCAAAAGTCTGTCCACCACAATCACCAAATCAAGCTGTTCATTTCGGCTTTGATATTTGGTTTTCTTTCTTGAAAGGCGGTCATTGAGATTGTCATTATATGCTTTAATCTGCGACATATCGTATTTTGTGCCGAACATATCGTTGTAATCCTTTAGGGATATTTGCATTTTCTGCTGATTTACCTGAGAGCTTTCGCCGTTTTCCGAAACGGAATATGTAATAGCAAACTTAGGAAAGTCCGGCAGCACCTTCTTTATTCTTTCGTCTATAACAAGCTCTGTTTCACCCTTTTTGACCCTTGTCAGCAGATCATAATATTTTTGTGCCTGTTTAATTGAGCTTGTTGTAAGCAGCGCATCATACGTCTTCCCCTTTCCGTTCTGAAACCCCAGCTTATGATAAGACTTATTTATGATTACGTCCAAAACGCCGAGCATGTGCTTTTCGCTGTCATAGACAGAAGCGTCTGTTTCGTCCTCAATATTTTTAGGACCGTTGTGTTCGACCTGAAAGCCTAAAACAGCCTCATCATGTATTGCGTTTTGTATTGTATATTTGTGTAAGAGTCCTCCATAAAGCTCTTCTGTAGTTCTGGGCAAGTCTCCCATAATGGGATAGGGATTTTCAGCAAACCGCGGTGTACCCGTAAAGCCGAACCAAAGAGAATTTCTGAAAAATCTTTCAAGCTCTCTTTTTGTGCCGGGAGTAACCGCCCTGTGGCACTCATCAACTACAAAAGCAATTTTAAGGTCTTTTATTTTGTTATATTCGGGAGTATCCTTTTTCAGCCTTTTCGAAACCAAAATCTGCATTTTCTGTATGGTTGTTACGATAACCCGTCTGTCGCCTGATTTAAGCTTCTTCTTTAAATCGGTTACGTTATTTGTATCTTCCACATCTATTATGTCATTATTGGCATAAGCTTTAAATGCCGATGTTGTCTGCGTGTCCAAGTCCTTTCTGTCTATAAGGAATATTGCCTTGTCAATTGAAGGAATATCCATTAAAAGATTTCGTGTAGCCTTATATGAGGTCAAGGTTTTACCTGAACCTGTGGTGTGCCATACAAAGCCCGACCTTCCTGTTTTGGAAGCTTTTCTTATAGCTTCAATAGCGTGTATTTGATAGGGTCTTAACAATATAAGCTTTTTGGCTTCGTTGTCGAGAACAGTATACCTTGCTATCATTTCATGCGCCATAGGAATATTCAAGACGCTTTTGGCAAACTCAATATAATCCGAAACAGGCTCATTGTTTTCGTCAAGCCAGCCGCTTATAAATTTTTCTCTCAGTTCATTATCGCTTGCCGCAGAAAAATATTTTGTATTAACGCCGTTTGATATAACAAACATCTGCACAGCAGAAAAAATCCCCGTAAATCTGCCCTCACCTATATATTTTTTAATCTGCCTGAAGCCCTCCATATAAGAATGGTCTTTGTTTTTAAGCTCTATATGTATCATAGGCAAGCCGTTTATCATAAGTGTAACATCAAATCTTCTGTTTTTTGAAGTCAGGGCTTCGTATTCGTCTTTAAATACGCTGTATTGATTAATCACCTCATAAACGCTTGTACCTCCGGTAATATGCTCGTGGTTCATAACAACCAGATGCAGCTTTTCCGTATTTCTCTGTACGTGAACCATAACCTTTCCGTTTTCGCCTATAAGCCATTTCCCGGCATTGTAAAAGGAAGAAAACTGAAGCTGATTTTTTACCTGCTCAAACTCGGTATCGGATAACGGCTCGCCGTTCAGCCTGTCCTTGTTATTCTGTTCCAAAATATACTTGAAATTAGCCCAAAGAGCTTTTTCCGTCTTTAAGTCCTTTCTGTATGTCCACTGAGATTTACCGTTAATCAGCTGCTCAATCAGTTTGTTTTCTATTACAGACTCTAATTCAGCCATTTTGCCGCCTCCTTCTGCTTACCATGCATGTTTGCCTGTGGCTAATAAGCTGTCAATATCCTCAAAAGCGTTTTCAATACGTTCCTGATGATACATTTCATAATTATCATATATTTCCTGCGTAATACCGTGTTCATCCCATTCCTTTAAAACATTTCCGGCATCGGTCTTTTTATGCTCCGCATAATATTCCAAAAGATATATAAAAAAATCCATTTCCGCTGACATACTTAATCCCTCCTGATATAAAGTGAATTTCTGGGATCTCCCGTAATTTGCTCTGCTTCCCACATATCAAAAATACCTATGGGGCTGAAATCCCACATTTCAAGTTCGGGATCGCTTAACATTTGATATGTTTCGGAAAAAAGAAATCTTTTTAAAGCATTCATGGGCTTTAATCCGTACTTATTACATGTCAAAATTGTTGCTTTTTTATCATAAAAATAGAGTATATCACTCATTTCATTATTCATAAACTTTTCACTTCTTTAAAATAAGCGTAATTACCAAGCGTGTTCTCCTGTTGCTATAAGGCTGTCTATATCCTCAAAAGCATTTTCAATACGCTGGGTATGATATTCCCAAAAGCTGTCATATATTTTTTGAGTTATATTGCAGCTGTCCCACTCTTTTAAAACCTCGCCTGTTTTCTTGTTCTTATAATTTGCATAATACTCCAACAAATAAGAGAAAAACTCTGTTTTTTCATTCATTCTACTCACCCCTTATATATACGGAACTTTGAGGCTTACCCGTAACCCTCTCGCACTCCCATATATCAAATATACCTCCGGCGCCAAACTCAGTCATTCCCATTTCAGCATCTTCAAGCATTTCGTGAGTTTCGGAACAAACAAAAGCTCTCAGTGCTTCCATAGGCGGCATATCGTATTTTTCCGAAATCATTTTTAAAACCTCAGTATTATAATAGTCTATTATTTCCGGGTCAAGCCTTTTCATAAGTGTTTCACCTCCGTCAATTTTAAAACGCATATAGCTTTTTCTGTTTTAAAAGCGTATTGATCCTTTAACTTCTGTGGAAGAAGCAGCTGTATAGCTATATCCTCCGTAAATCTTCCCTTCAAATAGTCATTTACGGTACGTATTGCCTGATCATTGGCTACAGGTCCTTTAACTATGTCATACAAGTCATTTGCCGATATATCTGTACGGTAATATGATATATACCTTAACCATTCTTTATTTGCACTTTCAAAGGTCAATACAGATAAATCTTTAAAATCGTTTTCATCAACATCATAAACGGAAATTGTCGCTCTGCCTGACTTACGTCTGTCAGCAGTTCTGACTGCCCATCTTTTCGCTTGTTCATAATCGCTTGTAAGATAAAAACCTACTCCGAAATCTAAAAATTTTCTGGATTTTAAGATCTGAGGATTTTTTACTTCTATATTACTGCCGTGATATAAAATCATAAATTCACCGCCTTATTACATTAAATCTTTAATACTGACTGTGTTATAACCTTCATAATAATAACTGTTGTCAATGCCCTTCATATAAACATTTTTATTGTTTATATCCTCGGTAAGGGCTTGCCTCAGTATATGCTTAATTTCTATATCCTTTACGGGGCTTCGCTCCATAGCAAGCAAATAATCCTCTTTATCTACCTTGCTCCAGTCAATAACCTTGTTTATTTCCTTTTTCAGCATCAGATCAAGCCAAATTCTTGTGCTTCTGCCGTTTCCTTCTCTGAAAGGGTGGGCTATATTCATCTCTACATATTTTTCTATTATCTCGTCAAAGCTGCTTTGGGGCATTTTATCAATGTTTTTCAGTGCTTCGTTTAAATACATAACAGAAGCAAACCTAAAACCGCCCTTTGCAAGATTGACGTTTCTTATTTTTCCGGCAAAGTCATAAATATCACTAAACAAAAATTTGTGTATTTCGCTGAGAGATGAATATTTTCCGGCTTCAAGAATGTCAAGCTTTCCGCTTTCAAACAGCTCTAAGGCTCTTTTTTTGCTTATTTCCTCTTCCTTCCTTGCCAATTCAGAAGAATCTGTAATTCCCAATTTATTTTCTAAAGCCAACTTGTTCACTCCTATCTATACAAACATATTTTGAAGCATAAATTTCTTAAAATTTTGCAATTCTTCACACTTCTGCCGGTGAAGAGTGATGAGATTGTCAATATAATCAAAATATGTCCCAATTCTATTCTGTTCTTCTTGCGACATTGATATATATACTTCCAATGTGCATAAATCTTCCGGACTCACCTGTTGCCTTTTTGTAACACTTCCTTCTTCAAATTGCAATGCCCTTTGTTGGAAATTGAAAGATGTTACTATACGCTCTATATATGCAGGATTTTCTGTTGTTGTAAATGTTACATATATAGGGGAAATCAATCCTCTTCCATACTTATTTCTATCTATCGCACCGTATTTAACATTGGCAGGATTATATACAATATCATTTAATTCAGTTACCAAATATTTTTTTGTAAATTCATCCTTTGTTAACTGTTCACGGTTATTTGTTTTCCTTTCAGAAAGAGGAATAACCCCTTGACCCGAAGCAAAAGCTAATCTCGGATATTCTTTTGATTGTATTCTGTTTATTTTGCGTCTTATTAATACATCCCCTAACTTACGCTGTTTCCAAGCGTCAGTAAAGCCCTTAAATCTGATTTTAGGAACAGATTCACCATTTTGCGGAAACATATTTTGAAGCATATATTTTTTCAAAGTTTTTACTTCGTCACACTTACGCCGGTGAAGAGTGATAAGGTTGTCAAGGATATGAAAATAACTGCCAATTTTCTCTTGTTCCTCATTACTTGTTATAATTATTTCTAATGATGATACTTGTTCTAAAGATAAATTAGGTTGCGCTCCAATAGTAGGATTTTTTCTTATAAAATCTGCTACAACATTTCCTTTTAAACAAGTTTTTATGAACTCCAAACAGCCCTCTTTAAGACGGATTATAGCAAGTGCTTGATTAGTATTGGCTGGCAAAAGTCGCTTATTTACCGTTGTTACACGTCCTAAAGTGCCGGCAATAGAAAATAATATGTCTCCTTCCTGTAACTGTGAACGCCTTAAATAGCCTTCGTGTTCTTCAGTGGAAATTTTAGAAGTTTCTTTGATTTCACCTGATACTGAATCTATATTTTCTACCTTAATAAAATTTATATTGCCAATTCCGGATTTATCGTGTGGTGTAGTGCCTTTAGTAATCAGAGAAGTCAATTCTCCAAGCTTACGCTGTTCCCAATCTTCATTGAAATTTTTAAATCTAACTTTAGGTTTATACATATATCAGCCCTCCATCATTTCAATAAAGCTGTTTAAGGATTTGATAATTTCATCATCTTCGGCAGTCAGTTCTTTAACCATAGACAAAAATTCACCCTGAACCCGTTCTATTTCACTGTCTGTCTTTTTCATATCCGAAAGAAGGCTGTTTAAGTCAACCTCCTCTTCCTTTTCGAAATTATCCACATATCTGGGAATATTCAGGTTAAAATCATTCTTTTCAATGTCCTCAAAGCTTGCAAGATAAGCCTCTTTTTCTACGGTTTCACGGTTTTTATACAAATCGATTACAGCGTCAATATGCTCATCCGTCATTGTATTCTGCTTTTTGCCCTTTTCGAATTTCTTCGATGCGTCTATAAATAAAATATCCCTGCCGTCCCTGTGCTTTTTCAAAACTACTATACAGGTAGGAATTGATGTATTGTAAAAGAGATTTGACGGCAAGCCTATAACGGCATAAATATTACCGGAACGCACAAGCTTTTCTCTTATTTTACCCTCTGCCGAACCTCGGAACAAAACCCCGTGAGGAAGTACAATAGCCATAGTTCCGCTGTTCTTCAAATGATATAAGCCATGGAGCAAAAAGGCATAATCAGCCTTTGACTTAGGAGCCAAAACGCCGTAGTCGCTAAACCTTTCGTCCTGTAAAAAGCCTGCGGCGGCACTCCACTTTGCAGAATAGGGAGGGTTCATAAGCACCATATCAAAATCTGTTTCTTCATCTGTAGGCCAGTCAGCGTCTAAGGTGTCGCCGTTTCGAAGCACTTGATTTTCCGGCACAATTCCATGCAGAAACATATTCATTCTCGCCAAATTGTATGTAGAAGTCATTAACTCCTGTCCGTAATATTTAACGTAGTTAGGCGCATTTGAATATTTTTTGGCATTTAAAAGAAGCGAGCCGGAACCCATACATGGGTCATATACGGAAAGACCTTTTTTGTTTTCCTGTCCCGATATTGCTATTCTTGTAAGTATTTTCGAAACTGCCTGAGGTGTATAAAATTCTCCGGCTTTCTTGCCTGTTTCAGAAGCAAACTGACCTATTAAATATTCGTAGGCGTTGCCCAAAACATCTGTTTCCGAATTAAGCAAATCCGCCTTGTCGATTTCCTTAATTAAATCCGCAACAGTGTCGCTTTGCTTCTGATCCCCTGCGCCCAAACGATTTGAATATAAATCAATATCGGTAAACAAATCCGCAAATAAAGGGTCGCTTTGCTCAATGTTGTTAAAAGCCTTTTGAAGCTGCTCCCTGTTAAAGCAGTTATTTCTTGCCGAATCTGCAAAACAGGTATATGTAAGCTCAGGCTCAATAATATAATGACATTCCGCCTTTATCTGCTCCTTAAGCTCTTCTGCACTTTCATCCTCCAAAGCCTCTTTATAGGCTTCAAGAGCCGACTTTAAAGACTCAGGCTTTTCGTCATAAATAAGGTCATAAACCTTAATCAAAAATGAATCTGACAAATATTTGTAAAATACTATTCCCAATAAATAATCTTTATATTCGTTTGCATCCATTTTTGAACGGAGTATGTCGGCTCCGATCCACAATACACTTATTAAATCCTTGCCGCTTTGATTATCAGCCATAGTTTATCCCTCTCTTTAATCTTATTTACCGCTTCCGGTTTACATCTTTAATTATACAATAGGAAGCTGTAAAAATTTCTGCGGGTTGAAAAAATCAATTTCTTGTTTACCTAATATTATAACAAAAATAACTTGCGCTTTCAATTCCTTAATTTTGATAATTCATTGAATAACATTTGAAACTAAGCTTTGGCTTTGGGGTTGGTCTTTTTGCGGTGCTTTTTTAAAAGAATAACAGCCGGCTTGTATATCACAGAGCCGACTGTTATCGCAAGGAGTGTTTTTTATGTTCAAATGTATTGGTTTATTTCAGGCAAACAGTTTTTCAAGAAGAAAGTATATGCTTTCTTTTGTTTCATCGGTATTATGACTTCCGCTTTGTATAAAATCGAATATGATTAAGATTAATGCCATTGAAAGGTATTTAGCCATAAAACCGTTTATTTTGTTATTTTCGGAATAACAGTTTTCAAGCTGACTAAGCATTTTATTATAAGCGTTATTAACAGGCGAAAAGGCTATGCCCATTGAAGTATAATTATCAACAAATTTGAAATTATAGTTATATTCTTTAAAAGCGTCTATGAATTTATCAAAGAAAGTCTTATAATATTCATATAAGTTGCCGGTGATAACTTCGTCAAAGACTTTGTTTATGCATTCATTAACTGTTCTGCACATAAAAAACGATAAAAAATCATATTTGCTGCTGAAGTGCTTATAAAAGGTAGCTTTTCCCACCATAGCGTTGTCGCAAATTTCGTTTACTGTTATATCGTCAAAATCCTTCTGCTTTAAAAGATCTTCAAAGGATTTGTTTAAGGCGATATATGTTTTTTTAATCCTTAAATCCGGTTTTTCATTCATTATATCAACCCCGTTTTGTTTCTTATGTTCTATTCTTCGGCAATTTCATAAAAAAGAGAAAAGCTTATTCTTTGGGTTTATTTTTCTTTTCCGTAATAAGCTCTGCAATCAGCGAGGCAATGTCGATAACCGATGCCAAAATAAGGGTTAAGCCTACAAACATCCAAAGAGCGGCTGTGCTTGCAAAGGGATTGGCAAGAATTACAACGGAAAAAATAATTGAGACTGCCGCACTGAATGCCACGATACCCCAGCTTTGTTTAAATCTCATTAAATCCGCTGCCGCCTGAACCTTAAAAAGTCCCGAAATCAGAATGCCTATGCCGTAAATAATGGTAAATACGGGGAATGTAGCTATAAACCATTCGGAACGGCAGACGCAAAAGCCGCCGAAGATTGCCGCAAAAAGCCCTTTAAACATACATTGACGCAGAGAAGCGGTCATAGGGTCAAGCTTAAAATAATATATTATATTTACAAGGGCGTAGACAAGGCTTATTATTCCGGCTGAAATTATAATCGCCTTTGTAACTCCCACAGGGTTTATAAGCAGAATAATGCCCAAAACACACTCTAATGCAAATAGTGCTATTTTAAATAATATGTTTTTTGTTTTGTTTTCCATTGTAAGCCTCCAACTTTTAAAATTTACGATTGAGTACGGGGTTCCTATCTCGCTGAAAGCCTTAGCTTTCAGCGAATAAGGAACACTTCCGAAGTGCATCTTTTTTCTGTGCCTGCACAGAAATGAATGCACGCAGGCAAGTGTGACGTTAATGCAGATGTGAGTTTTCCTGATTTTTCTGATATTCCTTAAGTGCTCTTGTATACTTGTTTTCATCGGCATCCGAATAAGGTGAAATCTTGCTTGTGTAGCGATTTATAAACCTTGATATTGAGTCGAACAGCGAATAAACCGTAGGTATGAATATAAGGGTTACAAGAGTACCTATTGAAAGACCGAATATAATAACTATACCCATTGCCTGCTGTAATTCCATACCTTCCGACAAAGCCAGTGCCATAGGCACCATACCGAAAACGGTTGTAAGGGTTGTCATAAGGATAGGACGAAGTCTTGAACGTCCTGCCGCAACAAGAGCGTCATAACAGGTCATACCATGTTCAAGTCGTCTTTGGTTTGCATAGTCTATAAGCACAATACCGTTATTAACAACCATACCTACAAGCATAAGGAAGCCTATAAGAGCGAAAGCCGTTACATTTGTTCTTGTAATAAACAAGCCGAACAAGCCGCCCGAAATAGCAAGAGGCATAGAGAACATAATTATCAGCGGCTGAGAAAGTGACTCGAACTGTGATGCCATAACTATGAATACCAAAAGTACGGCAACAATTATAATTACAAGAAGTGTATTAAATGTTTCGTTCATCATTTCGGTTGTGCCGCCGAATTCATATGTATAGCCGTCGGGCAATTCATAATCTTCCATTACCTCTATAACCTTAGCCTGTGTTGCACTTGAGTCCAAATCGCCTAATTGACCTGTCAGCTCTACACAGGTTACCTGATTTTCTCTTCTGATTTTGTCGGGAGCTTCGGTTTCAACGATTTCCGCTATCTCGGTAAGAGGTATTTCCGCTCCCGTACCCGTTGTAATTGTAAGAGAATAAAGGTCTTTGATATAATCAAGTCTGTCTTCCGGATACATTACATTTATATCTGTTTCTGAGCCGCCTGTCTTTAATGTTGTCTGTGTAATGCCTTTGTTTGCGGCACTGACAGCGGAAGCTACTGAAGCTGAACTGACACCGTAGGAAGCGGCTTTCGCCCTGTCAATAACTATATCTGTCTGATACTGTGTATCCTCAAGGGTGCTTTCAATATTTTTTGCACCGTCAAGGGCTTCAAATTTTTCAACAAGGTCATCACTGATTTGTCTTAATGTGGATACATCGTCGCCCTTAACATCCAGTGTAAAGCCGTCAGTTGATATAGAGCTCATAGCCATTGAGCCTTCCTGAACGGTTATATCCGCACCGACGATACCGCTTAATCTTTCTTCAAGCTCATCTACAACATCGGCATCGCTTTTGGCTCTTTCATCTGATGAAACAAGGTTAATGTTTACGGTTACAGTGCCGGAATTTATTGTTGTATAGATTGTTTCGGCTTCGGGAATATCTCCTATGGCTTCATCTATTTCCTGAAGAATTTCATAGCTGTAGTCAAAGTTATAATTGTCGGGAACCTCCGCCGAGACGGAAACAGTACCTTCGTCGGGACTTGCTATAAGATCCATACCTAAGCTTCCTGCTGTTGATACGGTAAGGAAGAACAAAGCGATTACAACAACAATTGTTAAAACTCTGTGTCTTAAGCACTTGCCCAAGAACCTGCTGTAAACATAGTCAAGTCTTTCAAGACCGTGGTTTACAATATCGCCGAACTTGTTAAGAATTGTTCTCTTTTTAGGCTTCTTTCTCGGTCTGTCATCGCTTGCCATAATAAGGGTACAGGCTGTGGGAACAAAGGTAACCGAGACGATGTAAGAAGCAAAAAGAGCAATAACAACTGTATATGCAATATTATTAAGCATCTGACCCATTATTGAGTTCCAGAAAAGGAAAGGAGCAAATACGGCAACGGTTGTTAAGGTTGAAGCGAATACCGCCATTGCAACCTCTTGGGTTCCTTTATAAGCCGCTTCTGTGGCTGAAAAGCCTCTCGCCCGCCAGTTATATATATTTTCCAAAACTACAACGGAGTTATCAACAAGCATACCTATTGCAATAACAACGCCGCTCATCGAAACTACGTTCATAGTAAGTCCCAATACATACATTCCGGCGAAGGTAGCCATAATAGATGTAGGAATTGAAACACCTATGATAAGAGCACTCTTCCAGTCCTGAAGGAAAATAAGAAGAATGATTACCGCCAAAAATGCCGCCTGGAAGGCTGTTTCAACTACGTTGTTGATAGAACGCTTGATGTAATCGGATGTTGTTGTAAGCAGTGTAAAGTTAAGATTTGATTCTGACTCGTTAAGCTCGTCTATGGTGCTTACAAGGCTGTCGGCAACATTTACTATATTGCCGTCCGAAGAAAGAGTAACCTCGAGTATAATACCCTCTGTTCCGTCTATAACTGAAATAGTATCTCTGTCAAGCTCAACCTCGTCAATAGACTCGGCTATTTCTCTTAAAAGCAGACCGTTTCCGGCGGAGGTTTGAATATATGTATTTCTTATATCCTCCAAATCTTCAAACTGTCCGGCTACTCTCAGGGTTACGTCCTGCGAACCCTTTTTGATTGTGCCTACGGAAATATTTTGGTTTTCCGAAGACAAAGCGGAAGAAATAGACGAAAGGGAAATGCCCAGCTGACTAACTCTTTCGGGGTCTAAAACAACCTGAATTTCCGTTTCAACACCGCCTATGATGTCAACGGAAGCTACGCCCTCTATTCTTTCAAAAAAGGTTGTTATGTCTTCGTCTACATAATTATAAAGTGTGGCATCATCCATTGTAGTGGAAGTAACACCTACATCAAAGGAATCGCTGTCGAAGTCAATCTTTATAATAGACGGATCATCGTCAATATCATCCGGAAGACTTACACGCTCAAGCTTATCCCTTATGTCATTTACACCTTCGGTCAAATCAGTGCCTTCTACAAAGTCAACAAGAATAAGGGAACTGCCTTCCGAAGACTGCGACGTAATTGTGTCAATACCCGTTATGGTGGAAAGCTGTTCTTCCAAGGGTTTTGTTACAAGCTCCAAAACCTCTTCGGGACCCGCTCCCGTATAGGTGGTCATTACCATAGCATAGGGCAGCTCCATATCCGGTATGTATGCAAGCTCAAGGGTGTTGTATGATACAAAACCGAGTATCAGTACGAACATAACTATCATACATACCGTAACAGGTCTTTTAATTGCTGTTTTAATCATCGGTATATTCCTCCTCGCCGGTTTCTGATTTTATGTCGAGATTATATGAAACCGTTATCAGCAGCAGTATAACAGCTGAAACAATCACACACAACACAACAGATTTTTTTGCCGTTTTACTCATTGTCGGCATCCTCCTTTATACATTTTCCTTTTTTGACCCTTTCAATAACACATCATAAAACACCACACTCCCAAATAATATTTGAAACAAAAATTTTTAAGCCCAAAATAATATAACCAACAAAGGATGTCCCCCGCCCACCGGCAATTTGTTTCAACAAATTAGTTTTTTGGAAGAAACAAATTGTCGGCAGGCGGTGGGGACTTACTTTCCATTCAGTAG
>JAJQFU010000072.1 GCA_021200955.1 Clostridiales bacterium
GCCTATGGGTGTGTCGGCGGTTATGGGCGTAAGACGCATATTTTCCTTTATGGGAGTATGAAGCTCCTTAATTTTTCCGTCAGCTTCAAAAAGAACAATGTCATATTTAAAGTCCTTTTGAATAAGCTTGGCTGCGTCTGAAAGCTTTTCGCCCTGTTTAAATTCCGTTTCCTTTCCGTTTAAAAAATATTTGGGCAATATAATCCCTCCTTAAAAAGTCAACTGTAACTGAGTTTAAGTTTCCGAAAATGCTCTTTTTAATATTTCCTTTATTTGATCAAGGCTTTGAACCCTGTTGATTTCGCTTCTGGCGTTTGCCGCTCCCTTTGTTCCCTTAATATAATGACACAGGTGCGTCCGCATTTCTCTTAAGGCAACATATTCTCCCTTAAGGTCTGTTAAAAGCCTTGTGTGAAGCAGTGCCGTTTCCAGCCGTTCCTCAGGTGAGGGAGGGGGTGGAGTTACTCCTGTTTTAAGATATGCTTTAACCTCTCTGAATATAAAGGGATTTCCCATAGCGGCTCTGCCTATCATAATTCCGTCGCAGCCTGTGGCTTTAATCATATTTTCCGCCGTTTTGCCGTCTGTTATGTCGCCGTTTCCTATAACGGGAATTTTGACTGTTTCCTTAACCTGTCTTATTATGTCAATATCCGCTTTTCCGCTGTAAAACTCGTCTCTGGTTCTGCCGTGAACGGTTACTGCGGCGGCTCCGCTTTCCTCGCAGATTTTGGCGATTTCACAGGCGTTTGCTTCATTATAGCCCTTTCTTATTTTGACAGTCAGGGGAATAGTCAGAGTCTTTGAAACCGTCTCAACGATTTTCCCAACAAGAACGGGGTTGTTCATAAGGGCGCTTCCTTCACCGTTTTTGACTATTTTCGGTGCAGGGCAGCCCATATTTATGTCAATTAGGCTGACCCCCTCCGCTTCAAGCTGCTTTGCCGCTTCACTTAAAATCTCGGGCTCAGAGCCGAAAAGCTGAACACAGAAGGGGTTTTCATTTTCGGCTTTGGAAAGCAATATTTTGGTGTTTTTGCTGTTGTAAATAAGCCCCTTTGCACTGACCATTTCCGTATAGGAAAGGTCTGCGCCCTGTTCCCGACAGATATAGCGGAAGGATCTGTCTGTGAAGCCTGCCATAGGGGCGAGAAAAACATTTCCCTCTGTTGAAAGTCCGCCTATTTTCATAGCTTTTCACCCTTTATAAAGACCCTGAACCAAAGGTTAAGCCTTTCAATAAGGTCTTTTTCTTCTCTTTCCAAACGGCTGCACTCCAAGCCTGCACCTATTTCGTCGAAGGCAAAGTCATTTTCCTCCGCCCTTGTTTCAAAATAAATTTCTCCGTCGTCATAAAAGCCCATTGTGAAAATGCAGTGAAGCTTTTCAGCCAAGGTTACAACCTTTATGCGGATTTCCTCCTTAATCTGTTTGGGCAAGTCCTTATATTTATCGTTAAAATAATATTTCTGCTTATAAACACTGGCGGCGCAGATTACGCTTTTGCCGTATTCGTTTTCATAATCACTCATTGAAATACACCTCTTACGGAAACCTCACCGGAGCGGAGAGTTAATAAGCTTCCGTCATTCTGTCTTACTATAAGACTGCCGTCGGCGGCAATATCCTCGCCGGTGGCAATAATTTCCTTATTTTCATAAACTGCCTTAAGCTCTCTGCCTATGTTTATGCAGCTTGCCTTATATTCCTCCAAAAAGGGAGCAAACGAGCCGCTTTCGCAGTAGGCAATGTATAGCTCTTCAAAACTGTTAAGTACGGCAGCCAAAACGTCCTTCCTTAAGAATGTTTTGCCTGTTTCAATATAAATCGATGTGGCAACATTTTTAAGATCGTCGGGAAATTCCTTGTTGCTTACGTTTATGCCTACACCGCAGATTACATATTTTATGTCTCTTTCCTCGGTAATCATTTCAACCAGTATTCCGCAGACCTTTTTTCCGTTTATGATTATATCGTTGGGCCACTTTATCATACTTTCTGCTCCGCAGAGGGTACGAAGGGCTTTGTTTATCGCCAGCCCCATAAGCAGAGTTAAATTGGGAGCAAGCTCCGGCGCAAAATCGGGACGGAGAACTACGCTGAAGGCAATTCCGGCTTTGGGCTCTAAAGTCCAGCTTCTGCCCCGTCTGCCTCTGCCGAGACGCTGTTCCTCACAGATACACAGTGCGCCGTCCTTACAGCCATTGTCGGCATGTCTTTTAAGGAGGTCATTTGTGGATTTAACTTTTCTTTGGCTGAAAATTTCTCTTCCTATAAATTCGGTGGTTAAAGCCGTTTCCACCTCGTTGGGGTTTAAAATGTCGCCTTCTGCTATAAGCTTATGACCTCTGTTTTGTACGGAACTGATTTCATAGCCTTCTTCCTTTAAAACGTCTATATGCTTGGCAACTGCTGCACGGCTTATATTAAGCTTTTCTCCTATGCTGCTGCCGGAGATAAAGCCCTGTTGTTCTTTTAACATTTCCAAAATTTTATATCTGACCATCATGAAAATCACATCCTTTATGATAATTATATAATATTCATTTGGCAAAATCAATATTTTTAAGGAAATTTAACGCTTTGCAAATCGTTCGGATGAATTGTTGCGGTTTTAAAAAAAAAATTTAAAAAAAATTGAAAAAAATTCTTGACAAGAGCATTTGAATGGTGTATTATATTTATTGTTCGCGAAAACGCGTAACTCAGCAGAGATTTCCGAGTGGTTTAAGGAGCCGGTCTTGAAAACCGGTGTTGCCGCAAGGCACCGTGGGTTCGAATCCCACTCTCTGCGCTCTTTTTATCTTGTATATGCTCTATGACGTAAAGCA
>JAJQFU010000059.1 GCA_021200955.1 Clostridiales bacterium
GGTGTACAGCCGCACCGTCAAGATGTCGCTTGACTTCCTACATATATTATACACTGTTTTTCGTAAAAATACTATAGGAAAGTTATACAAAAATATTTACAAAAAAAACAAACATAGAGTCAAAATATTAATTATTTTTTAAACAAAACGATACATAAACTATTTTACAAGTTAAATTATATAAAAATTTATGCCGTTTTGCAATAGGAATAATACCTAATTAGTTATAGCTTTAAACCTATAACCAACGCCTTGTTACATAGGTCGAATAATCAGCCTTTGAAGCCAATTTTCTATTGACAAAGAAAATCACCATAAGTATAATAAAGGTGTTGCCTTATAAATATATTAGTTTATTGAAAGAGTAAATTAAAATAACCCCAAACAAAGGAGTTTGAAAAATGATAATAAATAATAATGTTTTCATTGCTTTCGGCAGTGACAAAACAGCGGGCAAGGTTGCCGCTATGCTTAAATCGGGAGGGATTTATCCCAACTTTACAACACATACGGGCGCCGACCTTTTGGCAAAGCTTAACAGTTATGACGACGGAATAATTGTCTGCGGACCGAAGTTTAAAGACACGGTTCTTCTTGACATAATCGACTATATTCCCGAATATTTTCACATTGTGGCTATAGGTTCAATAGGCTTTTTAGACGATCTCCCCGACAACAGGGTTTTTAAGCTTTCCATACCCCTTAACAGAACAGACCTTATTTACTCTGTTTCAATGCTTATAAACTTAGATAACCACGGCAGTCTTATACATAATCGTTTCAGAACGGAAAATGAAGAAATAATAATTCAGCAGGCTAAAGCCGTTTTGATTCATAAATATCATATGTCTG
Organism: Clostridiales bacterium; assembly: GCA_021200955.1. Taxonomy (GTDB): domain Bacteria; phylum Bacillota; class Clostridia; order Lachnospirales; family CAG-274; genus JAJQCI01. Next base: position 853 of record JAJQFU010000059.1, read on the forward strand.
AAGAGCAGGCTCACAGATATATGCAGACCAAGAGTATGAATACAGGTGAAAAAATGGTTAATATCGCCCGTTTGATATTAAATTAAATATATTTAAACAAATAAAAAAGCTTCTTCTCAGATTTTCGGGAAGAAGCTTTCTTTAGTATTATTTAGGATTAATTAGAAGACGGGAACAACCTCGCCGTTATAGCTTTCGTTAATGAAGGTTCTTACTTCGTCAGACTGAAGAGCTGCCATAAGCTTAGAAATTGCTTCACTGTCGGCGTCCTCTGATCTTACTGCTACGATGTTTACATAGGGAGAATCTCCGGCTTCCATAGCGATTGAATCCTCGCTGGGTGAAAGACCGCCTTCAAGAGCATAGTTTGTGTTGATAACTGAAATTGTTGTTTCGCTTAATGTTCTGGGAAGCTGTTCGGCTGCAAGCTCAACAAATTCAAGGTTAAGGTTATTCTCAACTATGTCGGCAGGTGTCTGTGTAAGAGAATCGCTTGCAAGAGTTATAAGACCCTCGCTCTGAAGAAGGAGAAGAGCTCTGCCTTCGTTTGTAGCGTCGTTGGGAATACCGACCTTGTCGCCGTCCTTAAGCTCGTCAAGAGACTCAAGTGTTTCTGAATAAACGCCCATAGGTTCGATGTGGATACCGCCGGCAGAAACGAGATCTGCGCCGCTTTCTTCGATAAATTCATCAAGATAGGGCTGATGCTGGAAGTAGTTAGCGTCTACTTCGCCTTCAACAAGTGCCTTATTGATAAGTGTGTAGTCTGAAAATTCAACAACCTGAAGGTCAATGCCTTCTTCTGCCAAATCGTCAACAACTTCGTTTAAAATCTCAGCGTGAGGAACAGCTGTTGCGCCGACCTTAAGGGTAACAACCTCGCCGTCATCCTCGGCTGCGGCTTCTTCACCCTCGGCTTCTGCTTCAGCGGCTGTATCGTCAACTGCTGTATCGCTGCTTCCGCCGCAGGCTGTAAATGCAAATACTGCTGTAAGAAGTAATGCAGTAAAGCTTAATTTTCTTTTCATTTTAAAAACTCCTTTTATATAAAAATTTTTGCAAATTGAATTGCCGGTAGACATAAAAAATTATTTGTTTATCAGCGCTTGTCAATCCTTCTTGCGAAGAAGTTGCCTATGCACTGAATTATCTGAACCATAACAATCATTATAATTACGCTGTAAATGAGGATGTCCGTTCTCGACCTCTGATATCCGTATCTTATACAAACGTCTCCCAAACCGCCGCCGCCTATGGTGCCTGCCATAGCGGAGTAGCCTATAATGTTTATTATGGTAATGGTTATGCCCGAAATTATAGAGGGCGCAGCCTCGGGAAGCATAACCTTTGTTATGATTTGGGCTTCGTTTGCACCCATAGAAACAGAAGCTTCTATAATACCCTTGTCAAGCTCATTAAGAGAGGTTTCTATAAGTCTTGCCACAAAGGGTATGGCGGCAACAGTCAGAGGCACTATGGAAGCCGTAGAGCCTATGCTTGTTCCCACAATAAACTTTGAAAGAGGGAACACAGCTATCATAAGAATAACAAAGGGAACAGATCTGCCTATGTTTACGATTGTGCCGATAATGTTATTAACCGGTGTGTTCTCCAAAATGTTGTCCTTTTGGGTTACATATAATATTATGCCTAAAATACAGCCTATTACTATAGAAAAAAGGCTCGAAAAGAACACCATATAAATTGTACTGCCGACGGCAGGGGTTATTATTTTGTGAATGTCGGCCCAATATTCGGGGCTTTTTAAGCTTTCTTCAAAAAACTCCCTCATTTAACCACCTCCACAATTACGCCGTTATCTTTAAGATAATTTACGGCGGCTTTTACGTTTTCTTCTTTTCCGTCAACTCTCAAAACAAGGGTTCCCACAAGCATATTTTCCATACTTTGAATATTTCCCAAAAGAATTGCGGCTTCGACGTCAAACTGCTTTATCATTTGGCTTATGTAGGGGTCTGTAGACTTGTCCCCTCTGAAAATCGCCTGAATAACCGTTCCCTTTTCCTTAAGGGCTTTGTTGTAAACCCTGTTGTCAAGCTCAAGGTCAACGGACTTAAAAAATTTCTTAGCGGTTTCTGTTTCAGGGTTAATATAAACATCCGAAACGCTTCCGGTTTCCACAACCGAACCGCTGTCAAGAACGGCGACCCTGTCGCAGACCTGTTTTATAACCTCCATTTCATGGGTGATTATAATAACAGTTACTTTTAAGTTTTGGTTGATTTCCTTAATAAGCTGCAAAATGGACTTTGTTGTTTCAGGGTCAAGAGCCGAGGTTGCCTCGTCGCACATAATTATGTCGGGCTGTGTGGCTATGGCTCTGGCTATGCCCACTCTCTGCTTTTGTCCGCCTGAAAGCTGAGCCGGATAAACGTCCTTTTTATCCGCAAGCCCAACTATTTCAAGAAGCTCGCCCACTCTTTTGTCGATTTGATCCTTCGGGGTCTTTATAAGCTTAAGAGGAAAAGCTATGTTGTCATAAACAGTTGAATTCATAAGCAGATTGAAGTGCTGAAAAATCATGCCTATGTTCTTTCGCTCGGCTCTGAGCTCCTTCTTGCTTATTTTGGTTATGTCCTTTCCGTTAATAAGAACTTCGCCCCGCTCGGGAACCTCAAGAAGATTTATACATCTTACAAGAGAGCTTTTTCCTGCACCGGAAAGCCCGATTATTCCGAAAATTTCTCCCCGTTCAATCTCAATATTTATATTCTTAAGGGCTTCTACCTTAGAAGAGCCCTCGCCGTAGGTTTTATATAGATTTTTAATTATAACCGTCTTTTCGGCAGCCATAAAAATCAACTCCCATACTTTACACTCTATTTAAAATAAAAATTTTTCTGTTGTACACCAAAAGGTTTGATTCCCTCAAGGGGAGCCTTTTCTTAAGGAAATATTTAACTTAGTATACTACAAGAATATAATTTCTGCAAGAGAAAATTTACATAAAATTTTCATAAATATTTCACTATGATTTACGAACCTTTTTGGTGGGTTTTTACTGCGCCGAAAAGCTTATGTTTTTATAAAAGCAAGAAACAGTAAGAAAACTGTAAATTTTATTTGACGAATTAAATGTGATGTAGTATAATGATTAAAAATCTTTTTTTGGAGGAGACTAAAAAATGAACAGAGTATACAATTTTTCGGCAGGTCCTTCAATGCTTCCCCTGCCTGTTCTTGAAAAAGCGCAAAAGGAAATGCTTTGCTACGGCGATACGGGAATGTCGGTTATGGAGATGAGCCACCGTTCAAAGGCTTATGACGATATTATTAAAGACGCCGAAAAGCTGTTGAGAGAGCTTATGAACATACCCGATAACTATAAGGTTATGTTTGTTCAGGGCGGTGGCTCTACTCAGTTTGCAATGGTTGCTTTAAACCTTTTTAACGGCTCAAAAAAGGCCGACTATGTTAAAACAGGTCAGTGGGCTAAAAAGGCGGCTGCCGAGGCTTCAAAATACGGCAGTGTAAACATTGTGGCTTCGTCTGAGGACAAGGTTTTCTCATATATACCCGTTCTTAACAAGGCTGATTTTACCCCCGACGCAGATTATTTCTATATCTGCCAAAACAACACAATCTACGGCACACGCTACACAACACTTCCCGATACGGGCAGCGTTCCTCTTGTAGCTGACCTTTCATCATGCATTATGTCTGAGGTTGTTGACGTTTCAAAATACGGTCTTATTTTTGCCGGTGCTCAGAAAAACGTAGGCCCTGCCGGAGTAACAATTGTTATTGCAAGAGAGGATCTTTTAGGCAAGGCTATGGACATTACTCCTACAATGCTTGACTATAAAACCCACGCAGACAACGGCTCACTTTACAACACACCTCCCTGCTATGCAATTTATATTGCAAAAATGGTCTTTGAATGGCTTAAGAAAATGGGAGGTGTAGCCGAAATGCAGAAAATAAACGAAGAAAAAGCCGGTATTCTTTATGATTATTTGGATAATTCTTCAATGTTCAAGGGTACGGTTGTTCCCAAAGACCGTTCTCTTATGAATGTTCCTTTCGTTTCACAGAACGGCGACAAGGATTTGGAAGCTAAATTCATTAAAGAAGCAACGGCAGCCGGTCTTGTAAACCTTAAGGGTCACAGAACAGTAGGCGGTATGAGAGCGTCTATTTATAACGCTATGCCTATTGAAGGCGTAAAGGCTCTTACCGGCTTTATGGCAAAATTCGAAAAGGAAAATAAGTAATTAAATAATTAAGATTGTGTATAGATAAAAGGGAGTTTTCATTAATGTATAATATTTTGACACTGAATAAAATTTCGAAGGTGGGCTTAAGTGTTCTCACCGAAAACTATAGCTACGGCGACGGCGTTGAAAACCCCGACGGTATTCTTCTCCGCAGCTTTAAAATGCACGATATGACACTGCCCGACAGCTTGTTGGCGGTTGCCCGCTGCGGCGCAGGCGTAAACAATATTCCTCTTGACAAGTGCGCAGACAAGGGTATTGTTGTTTTTAATACACCCGGTGCCAACGCAAACGCAGTTAAGGAGCTTGTTTTAACAGCCCTCCTTATTTCTTCGAGAAATATCGTAGGCGGCTATAACTGGACTCAGACACTTTCAGAGGACGCAGCAGCTAAGGTAGAAAAGGGCAAGGCTCAGTTTGCGGGCCCCGAAATTATGGGAAAGACCCTTGGCGTTATAGGCTTAGGTGCGATAGGCGTTTTGGCAGCCAACGCAGCTAAGGCTTTGGGTATGACTGTTTTGGGCTATGACCCCTACCTTTCTGAAAAATCGGCTAAGGCAGTTGAGGGAAATGTTAAAATAACAGACCTTGACGAAATCTATAAAAATTCAGACTACATAACAATTCATGTTCCCTTTATGCGTGACACAAAGGGTATGATTAACGCTGAGGCTCTTGCTAAGGCTAAGGACGGAGTAAGGGTTATTAACCTTGCAAGAGGCGAGCTTGTAGACACAGAAGCCATTAAGGCAGCTCTTTCAGCAGGCAAGGTAAGCTGTTATGTTACTGACTTCCCCAATGACGATATAATCGGCACGCCCAACGTAATCACTCTTCCCCATTTGGGAGCTTCTACCCCCGAAGCCGAGGATAACTGTGCAGTTATGGCGGCTAATGAAATTATGGATTATTTGGAAAAGGGCAATATTACCCATTCCGTAAACTATCCCGACCTGTCTTTAAATTCAGACAAGACAAAGGTTTGCGTTTTGGCTAAGAACGCCGACACAGATGAAATTTTAAAGACTGCCCCCGAGGGCAGCAAAACTGCTCAGGCTTCCAAGGGCGCATATTCCTACACAATTATTGCCGCAGGCGACAAAGCCGAAGAAACAGCCGAAAAGGCTCAGGCTTTGGAGGGCGTTGTTAAGGTAAGGATTATAGGCTAATCAAATTTAATAATAAGCAATAAAAAAGGCTGTGAATTGAATTAAACCTCTTCGCGGCCTTTTTCCTTGTGAAACAATTCAAAAATCTTAAATTTTATTTTTACCTCGGCTGAAGCGGAAGGGCTTTCAGCCGTTATTATTTCGGCGGTTTCTTCCGACAGATCCTTTTCCTTGATTTCCTCATATGTTCCCGATGTATAGCAAAGGGGCGGAAACATTACGCACCACCAGTTATGCCCCTGACCTTTGCCTATGGTGATTTTAAGGCAGTCATATGTGCCGGCAGGGAGAGCTGCTTCGCCGTAGCGTCTTACGGGAAAATAACTTTTCGTAACCTCAGCCTTTACACTGTTCGGCGAACCCTTTCGGGCTAAAAATTCTTCCGAAAGTCTTTCTATTTCGGCTGTTCGCTCTTCAAAAAAAGCGGCTGTTTCGGCTTTTGAGTGCGACGAGGTCAAAAAAGGTTTATATTTCTCCAAAATTTCGTCACGCAAGGATATTTTAAGGGCTTGGGCTTCTTCAGTGTCGCTGTCTGCAAGAATGTGAAAGAGGAAAACCTCCGAGGTTATGTTTTTCATAATTCTGTGGGAATAGGCTTCTCCGGCAAGGGTCAGGGTTAAAAACAAGCCTAAACCCAAGACAACCGAAGCAAAAGCCAAAACAAAGCCTTTTTTAAGCTTAAAATTAATTTTCTTCATTAAAAACACCCCGTATATTTTGTTTTATAAAAACATTCTTGACGAGGTGTTTTTTTCTTATACATATTTTTTTATGGATTTATCATTTTCATTTCAACATAAGGCAAAATGTCAAAGCCCTCTTTTTCATAGAGATGAATTGCGGCGGTGTTTTCCCTCTGCACTTCAAGACGGAATATCACATCGGTATATTTTCTGCCTAAAAAATCAAAATATTCCTTACCTATGCCCTTGCCTCTGAAGCCTTCTTTTATATAAATATCCTCAATCCAAATGCAGTGCATTCCGAACTCAGTTGAAAAGCTTTTTGAAACCATTCCATAGCCGCAGACCACTTTGCCCTCCTCAAAAATAAACCCCTCCGAATAAGGGCTTTCGCTTACACAGCTGTTGAAGTCCTTAATAAAAATATCCTCCGACCCCTCTGTGTATACCGCCGGGGAAGAATAAAATGTTTTCATCATAGAAATAACCTCTCCCCTGTGGCTTTCGTTCATACTTCTTATTTTTATATTCATATTATTTTGCCTTTCCTTAATTTTTAATTTATCTGCGGATTATTATATCACAGACGTCCGATTATTTCAACGGAAAAGCAATTTTTACTTTGTTTCATAAAAAAAAGCTTGATTTTAAAAAAGATTGTGATATAATCACTTTATGGCTATGGGTAGTATCCCCCAAAGAGGGGAACTGCACCTCGGATTTTTTTTATTATTTATATAATGAAAGCGGTACTCCTTAAAATATTAAAAAGGGGATCACATTTTAAAAACAATTTTTTTCCGAAGCTTTTATCCACAGCTAAATATTAAAATATTTAGGAGAAAATCAATGAAAATTACAACAGAATATTTCAAAAGGGCAAAGGCGGAGGGCAACAAGCTTACTATGCTTACAGCCTATGACTACACCACTGCAAGTCTTGTTGACGCAGCGGGAATTGAATCCATTTTAGTAGGAGACTCTTTGGGCAACACCATTTTGGGCTATGAGTCAACCATTCCCGTAACAATGGAGGATATGATTCACCACACAAGGGCAGTTTCAAGAGGGGCTAAAAATGCTCTTGTTATAGCGGATATGCCCTTTATGAGCTATCACGTTTCAATTGAGCAAAGCTGTATAAACGCCGGAAGACTTATTAAAGAAGGCGGAGCGGCAGCCGTTAAGCTTGAAGGGGGAACTGAATTTGCGGACACAATCAAAGCCATTGTGAGGTGTCAAATTCCCGTTTGCGGTCACATTGGCTTAACACCCCAGTCGATAAATGCTTTCGGCGGCTTTAAGGTTCAGGGAAAGACTGCTGAAGCCATTAAAAAGCTTATGGAGGACGCAAAGGCTCTTGAAGAAGCAGGAGTTTTCGCCGCTGTTGTTGAGGGCGTGCCTGCAAAGGTGGGCAAAATGATTTCGGAAAGCGTTTCATACCCCGTAATCGGTATTGGCGCAGGAAAGGACTGCGACGGACAGGTTCTTGTATATCAGGATATGCTTGGAATGTTCCCTGATTTCAAGCCTAAGTTTGTAAAACAGTTTGCTCAGGTGGGAAAGGTTATGACAGACGCTTTTAAGGCATATTCCGACGAGGTTAAAAGCGGAGCTTTCCCTGCCGAGGAACACACATATAAAATCAAAGACGAAGAAATAGAGAAGCTTTATTAAAAAGAGGGCAAATCGATGAAAATTTTAAAAACAGTTAAAGAGGTTAAAGAAGAAGTCAAACAGTGGAGAGAACAGGGGCTTCAGATAGGGCTTGTTCCCACAATGGGCTGGCTTCACGAGGGTCACTTAAGCCTTATTAAAAATGCAAGAGCAAACAACGACAGGGTTGCCGTAAGTATTTTCGTAAACCCTATGCAGTTCGGCCCCGACGAGGACTTTGACAGCTACCCCAGAGATTTGGAAAGAGACGCAAAGCTTTGTGAGGCAGCAGGGGTTGACCTGATTTTCGCTCCCCAGCCCGAAGAAATGTATCCTAACGGCTTCTGCTCATATGTGGATATGAACGGACTCACAGGGGGTTTATGCGGTAAGAGCCGCCCCATTCACTTCAGAGGGGTTCAGACAGTTGTAAACAAGCTTTTCAACATAGTTACTCCCGACAACGCCTACTTCGGCGAAAAGGACGCTCAGCAGCTTGCTGTTATAAAACGTATGGTTTTGGACTTGAATATTAATGTTAAAATCTGCGGCTGTCCTATAATAAGAGAAGAGGACGGACTTGCAAAAAGCTCAAGAAATTCATATTTAAGCCCGGAAGAGAGGGCTCTTGCTCCTATTATAAACAAGGCTATGACTGCCGGTAAGGAAATGATTATAAAGGGCGAAAGAGACTCCGCAAAGGTAATTAAGGCTATTTCCGACATTATTTTAAGCGTTGGAGTAACCAAAATCGACTATGTAAGCATTGTAGACAGCCTGACCTTAGAGCCTGTTGAAAAAATAGAAAGCGATATTTTATGTGCCTGTGCCGTATATATGGGCACTTCCGCAAGGCTTATTGACAATTTCAGCCTTGAAATTAAGGGGTGATTTTTATGACACTGACAATGTTAAAGGGAAAAATTCACAGGGCAACAGTTGTTCAGGCGGAGCTTGACTATGTAGGCAGCATAACCGTTGACCCCCTGCTTTGCGGCGCAGCGGGTATTCTTGAATATGAAAAGGTTCATATTGTGGATATTGACAACGGCGAGAGGTTTGAAACATATGTTATTTACGGCGACGAGGGCAGAGGAATGATCTGCTTAAACGGCGCTGCCGCTAGAAAGGTTTCCGTAAAGGATAAAATTATTATTATGGCGTATGCGTCAATGTCTGCCGAAGAGGCAAAAACCCATAAGCCCAAGGTTGTTTTTGTAAATGACGACAACAGCATAAAGTCTGTTTCACGCTATGAAAAGCATGGAAAGCTGACTATGTAAAGTTTAAATTATATTAAAAAAGCGGAAGCCGAAATTGGCTTCCGTTTTTTATGTAGATATTGCGGCAAGGCTCCCCTTGAGGGGAGCTGTCACACACGCTGATGTAAAAAATCAGTGCAGTGTGACTGAGAGGTGAAAATTTTTCGCTTTTGCAAAACAAGCTGATTTTAGGTCATTTAAGCAAAAATCACCTCTCCGCCTACCTACGGTAGGCACCTCCCCTCAAGGGGAGGCAATTAGGCTTCCGCTTTTGCGTTTTAATCCATAGGCCCGTCATAGGGTTCGAACTGACCGAGGAAAAGTGTATCTTCAACAATTTGAGCGCAGTCAACAACACAGCCTCGGCAGCTTCTCAAACGGTCGGTTACACCGTCTGTTCCTCTTAATTTATTGCACATAATAGAGGAATTTTTTTCTTTAAACTTATCAGCCATTTCTCTGCCCAAAGCGAATGTATTAAGCTTTGTTTTTGGGGCTTCGAGGTTTCCGTCGCTGTTTTTAAGCCCTGCAAGCATAATCATAGCGCAGACGCTTCCGCAGGTCTCGTGCATACCGGCAATACCCAAGCCGTAGCCCTCAGCTGCACGGAAAGCCGTTTTTTCGTCCATTCCCAAAAGGTCGCAGTAAGCACAGACAACAGACTGAGCGCAGTTATAGCCGCTTGCGTGATTGTTATAAGCAACAGACACTCTGCTTTTTTCCATAATAAAACCTTCTTTCGTAAAATAATATGTAATAAAATTTTGTTTTTATTTCTGTATTTAATAGTAGCATATTTTGCGAAATTTTTCAATACATTTATTAATAGAAGAAAAATATATTCTCGGAGGGTAAATGAAAAAGGTTATATTTGCCATGATTTTATGTCTGGGGCTTTGCGGCTGTTTGACAAAGGGCGAACAGCTTTCGGATTACGACAGAATAAACAAGACTTTAAGTGAAATGGAAGGCTACAGCGCAGTTTGTGACGTGACCGTCCGCACGAACAAAGGCGAAACGGAATATGTGACAGAGGTTAAGGCGGAAAGAAGCGGAAAATATAAATTAAAGGGGATTGAACCCGGCGAAATTAAGGATGTTGAGATTTTATTTGACGGAAATATGATTTGGTTGTATAATCCCAATATAGAGAATAAGCTTCAGGTTGCCGCCAAAGACAGCGATATGAGACGGGAGCTGATTTTGTTTACCTTTTTGAAAAACGAAAGCAGAGGAAGCGAGGAAAGCACTGTTTCCGCAGCGGCAGCCGGTGAGGAAAATTATATTACTCTTGAAGCGGAAATTCCCGGAGGGGACAAAAACTATTCCAGGGAAGAGCTTTTTGTTGAAACGAAGAAGGGCGAGCCTAAGCGGCTTGTGATTTATGACAAAAACGGAGAGGAATATTTAACCGCAGAATTTTCGGAGTTTGAATATAACCCGAAATTTGATGAGGGAGAGTTCATAACCTCCGCAGGGTCTAAGGAGAGTTGAAAAATGAATGAATACCAAAGAGTTGCGGCTTTTATCGATCTTGACAGGCTTGCGGCAAATATAAGAAACATAAAGAAGGCTGTAGGAGACAGAAAGGTTCTTGCGGTGGTTAAGGCGGACGCCTACGGTCACGGAGCGGTTGAAACGGCTAAGGTGTGCCTTTTTAACGGTGCGGAATACCTTGCCGTGGCTAACTCCGACGAGGGCTTAAGCCTTCGAAAAAACAACATAATGGAGCCAATTCTTATTTTGGGCTATACTGTCAGCGGAAACCTGAGAGCCGTTATTGAAAACGACATAACCCAGACTGTCTTTTCCTATGAAATGGCTGAAGAAATTTCACAGGCGGCGGTTAATTTGGAAAAGGTCTGCAAGGTACATATTAAAATAGATTCGGGTATGGGCAGACTGGGCTTTCTGCCCTCCGAAGAAAGCATTGAAGAAATAATTAAAATAAGCAAAATGAAGGGCATTTTCGTTGAGGGAATATTTACCCATTTTGCGGAGGCTGATTCCGCTGACAAAAGCTATACTGAGCTTCAGGCAAAGCGTTTTAAATATATGTGCGACGGTCTTGAAAAAAGAGGGCTTAAGCTATTAAAGCACTGCGCCAACTCTGCGGCGATTTTGGATTTGCCGGAGCTTAGGTTGGATATGGTCAGAGCCGGAATTATACTTTACGGCTATTACCCCTCGGACGAGGTAAAGAAAACAATTGAGATTAAGCCCGTTATGAGCCTTAAAACCCATATAAGCTATGTAAAGAAGCTTAAAGCCGGGTCATTTATAAGCTACGGCAGAACCTACGAAGTAAAAGAGGATATGACTGTGGCAACTGTTCCGGTGGGGTATGCTGACGGCTATATGAGAGCCTTTTCAAATAAGGCTTCGGTGATTGTTAAGGGCAAAGCCGCTCCTGTTGTGGGAAGGGTTTGTATGGATCAGTTTATGATAGACATAAGCCGAATACCAGGTGTTGAAATGGGAGACGAGGTTATTCTTTTGGGAGAGGACAAGGGGCTTTCAATAGACGCAGATATGTTGGCGGAGCTAGGGGGAACAATCAGCTATGAAATTTTGTGCGCAGTGGGGAAGAGAGTTCCCAGAGTTTATATAAAGGACGGCAAGGCTATTAAGACAGTTAATTATATGGAAATGGCACTGTGAGGAAAGAGAATGTATAAAGTTTACACCCGAGGGCAATAATAGCTTTACGAAAGATATTATTGTGTAAACAGGGGTGATTTTTGTGATAGTTAAGCGAGGAGACATTTTTTATGCAGACTTAAGTCCTGTGGTGGGGTCGGAACAAGGGGGCATAAGACCTGTTTTGGTGGTTCAAAACGATATAGGAAACAGATATTCGCCGACGGTTATTATAGCCGCCGTTACATCTCAGATAAATAAGGCTAAAATGCCCACACACATTGAGGTTGACGCCAAAAAATATGCCCTTATAAAGGACTCTGTTGTGCTTTTGGAACAGATAAGAACAATCGACAAAAAGCGTCTCAGAGAAAAAATAGGACATTTTGACAGGGAGCTTATGGCAAGAGTTGACAAGGCTCTTTTAATAAGTCTGGGCTTATAAAGCTGTTGACATTTTAAGAGATTTTTGTTATCTTATTTATGGAAGAATTCGGATTACATAAGACCTTGGAGGATTAAATATGAAAAAAGACAATTCACTTATGAAAACTACCCTAATCGGTATAATTTGTGCTGTTATTATTGTGGCGGCGGTTGTTGTTCTGCTTAAAGTAACTAAGAGCGAAAAAAAGACTGCTCTTGAGCCTTTGACAAAGTACACCGTAGGGGAGGATCAGGACGAAGACGTTTCGAAAAACGAAACGGCTAACAAATATCTTGTTTTCGAAGATGCAGAAGGAGAAAAGTATACCGTTTACGGAGAGGACTATATGGCGAATTTAGCCGAGGACAGATTTATTGTTGTAAACGGCAGCAGCCTTTCGTTCTTTGCGGAGGGTCAGGAGGTTCACCTTGCAGACAATGTTATTTCATGCACTATTTCAAATGACGGCGGGGTTGTTGCCTTTGTTGTGCCCAATTCAGGCGAAAAGGCATATGTAGGAACGCTCTATACCTACAACACTGTAACGGGCGAAGCGGAAAAGATTAACGAAAATATTTTTGTCAGCACCACAAACAGAATACAGCTTTCACCAAGCGGCGATGCTGCGGCGTATACTGCCAACTATGACGAAGAGGAGCTTACATACGACTGCTGTATTTATAAAAACGGAAAAGAAGAGATTTTCGGTCAGAACAGAGACATTTTAGCCCTTTCGGACAACGCAGACTATGTTTATTATAATATAGAAGACCCCGACAGCTATTCGAGCATTTTTGCGGTTTACACCGAGAAGAACGGAGAGGTTATACTTTCCGAAGCATTCTACAACAGGCTCTATCTTAACCTTGACTATTCCGAATGCGTTTATTATATGGGCAAGGAAAACAAGGAAAGCGATGAGCCGGAAGCCCTTTATATAAGCAGAGACGGCTCAGAAGGAGAGCTTTATCTTGAAAACGGCGAAGATCTCGATATTTCTTCACTGGTTTCTCACGTAAACAGCGTTCTTGACGTAGAAAGCTTTGAATAAGAACTTGAAAAAACTATACAAATATTTTTAAAAAACATAAGGTTTTTAATAGGAAATTGACAAAATTAAGAAAAAGCAAAATAACTATTGAAAAATTTATGTAAAAGTGAGAAAATATTAATAGATGTGAAAATTTGCGTTATACATTTTCCTTGTAGAATTAATGAGGTGAATTATGAATAATAATTTGAAAGTGATTATACTGGCTGCAGGTCAGGGCACTCGAATGAAGTCAAAGGTGCCTAAGGTTCTGCACAAGGTTCTTGACAAGACAATGCTCGATTATGTCATTGACGCTTCTTTAAAGGCAGGGGCGAAGGACATCTGCTGCGTTGTTGGGCATAAGAGTATGCTCGTTAAGAAAATGATAGGCGACAGAGTTAAATATGCTCTTCAGAAGGAACAGCTCGGTACGGGTCACGCCGTTAAACAGGCTGAGGACTTTATAGGCGACGAGGGCAGTGTAATGGTTCTCTGCGGAGACACCCCCTTGGTTAAAGCCGAGACAATCGAAAAAATTGCTTCCTACCACGCAGAGTGCGGAAACGGAGCAACGGTTGTAAGCTTTGTTAAGGACGAACCCTTCGGCTACGGCAGAATTATAAGAGACGAAAACGGCGGCTTTTTAAAGATTGTTGAGCAGAAGGACGGTTCGGAAAGTGAGCTTGCGGTTAAAGAGGTTAATTCGGGGGTTTATGTTTTTGAAGCAAAAGCCCTTAAAAAGGCTCTTTCCGAGCTTAACTGCGGAAACGCACAGGGCGAATATTATTTAACAGACGTGCCCGAGCTGATTGTTAAAGACGGCGGCAAGGCAGGAGTTTTCACCGCTGATGATGAAATGGAGTTCTTGGGGGTAAACTCAAAGCTTGATTTGTCGGTGGTTACAAAGGCTCTTGTTAAGCGGATAAACGAAAAACATATGTTAAACGGAGTTACCATAACGAACCCCGAAAATACTTATATAGGTCAGGACGTTGTTATTGAAGCGGATACGCTTATTCTTCCCGGAACAGTTTTAGAGGGCAAGACCTCAATCGGTACGGACTGCGTAATAGGCCCCAACACACAGATTGTCAGCTCCGAAATTAAAGACGGAGTAAACATTAAAATGTCTGTGCTTATGAACTGCCGTGTAGACAACTACACCACAGTAGGACCCTTCGCTTATTTAAGACCCGGAGCAAACGTGGGAGAACACGTCAGAATAGGAGATTTCGTTGAAATAAAGAACTCCAACATAGACGACGGAACTAAGGTAAGCCACCTTACCTATGTAGGCGACTCCGACGTAGGCAAAAACGTAAACTTCGGCTGCGGAACCGTTACTGCAAATTATGACGGTGTTAATAAATACAGAACCACAATTAACGACAACGCCTTTATAGGCTGCAACACTAATCTTGTTGCTCCCGTAACAGTAGGGGAAGGCGCCGTAACCGCAGCAGGCTCTACAATCAATAAAGACGTGCCTGCCCATGCTCTTTCAATAGCAAGAAAAAGACAGGTCAATATAGACGACTGGACGGACAAAAAATAAAATACAACACAATATGAAAGTTATAAGGGTATACTAACTTCAGGAGGAAAATTTCGATGAATACAACCGGAGGCAACATTAAAATTTTCAGCGGTACTTCAAACAGACTTTTGGCTGAAAATATTGCAAGCGAGATAGGACTTTCAGTAAGCAAGGCTCACGTCGGACAGTTTTCGGACGGCGAAATAAGCATAAACCTTTTGGAAACAGTAAGAGGAGCTGACGTTTATATCATAAACTCAACTTCAAACCCCGTAAACGACAGCCTTATGGAGCTGCTTATTATGATTGACGCCTGTAAGAGGGCTTCGGCAGGCAGAATTAACGCCGTAATTCCTTATTACGGATATGCAAGACAGGACAGAAAAGCACGCCCCAGAGATCCCATTTCAGCTAAGCTTGTTGCAGATATGCTGACAACGGCGGGAGCAGACAGAGTTTTGACAATGGATCTTCACTGTGCGCAGATTCAGGGCTTCTTCGACATTCCCGTTGACCACTTAAGAGGCAACACACTTCTTACAGACTATTATGAAACAAAGTTTGAGGACGAAATGGATAATATCGTAGCCGTTTCACCCGACTTGGGTTCTGTTGCAAGAACAAGAGACTTTGCGGAAAAGCTTAACGTTCCTCTGGCTATTATTGATAAGAGAAGACCTAAGCCCAATGTTTCCGAAATTATGAATATTATAGGCGACATTAAGGGAAAGAACTGTATTTTGGTCGACGATATGATCGATACCGCCGGAACTATCTGCAACGCCGCCAACGCTATTAAGGAAAGAGGAGCTAAGAGCGTTTACGCCTGCTGTACTCACGGTGTATTTTCGGGAACAGCCCTTGAAAGAATAGAAAGCAGCGCTATCGACCAGCTTATTATGCTTGATACAATCCATTTCCCCGAGGAAAAAATGATTTCAAAAATCAAAATTCTCTCTACCGCTAAGATTTTCGCAGACGCTATTTACCGTATTCACGAGTGCCTGCCTATTTCAAGACTTTACGATTAATATAACTACATAAAAACAAACAAAAAAGCCTGCGAACCGAGTGATTCGCAGGCTTTTTCAGAGATATCAGAAGTCATATTCATTTGCAATATTCTTAAGCTTAACAAATGACTTAAGACAGGTTATAAAATATTCAAGCTCATATTCGTTTAAAGAGTCTACAAGACTTCTTGCCGCAAGACGCTTAAGCTCCAGGGGAGACTTTCCGTCATCCTGACCCAAAGTGTCAAAGGTTCTTGTAATAAGTGTATCCATTGTTATTGAAAAAAAGTCAGCTATTCTGGTGAGGTTTTTAAGGGAAGTACCTCTTTGACCTCTTTCTATAAGTCCCAAAAAACCGGGGGCTATGCCCAAAACCTCAGAAAGCTCTTCTATTGTTAAATTTCTCAGGCGGCGTTCATAGCGAATGTTTGCGCCTATTATTTTGTTATAATCCATTTTTTAACCTCCGTTTTTGTGACTGATTTGAAAAAGAAACAGGGAACAGCTTTTCTTACTCCGCATTGCTTAAATATTCCCTGAAGCCTATGCCTTCAAGTCTTTCGGCTTTTTTCTTAACGCTTTTGTTAAGGCTTTCCTGATAAGCAACAAGCTTTTCGGTAAGCTCGGGGTCGGAAACAGCAAGAATTTTTGCTGCCAATATTCCGGCATTTTTTGCACCGTTTATAGCCACTGTGGCAACGGGTATTCCGCTGGGCATCTGAACCGTTGAATAAAGGGAATCAAGACCGCCCATAGCCGCTGTCATTATGGGAACGCCTATAACAGGCAATGGGGTTAAAGCGGCGGTTACTCCGGCAACGTGGGCAGCTCCCCCTGCTCCGGCAATTATAACCTTTATGCCCCTTGACGCTGCTGTTTTTGCATATTCAAACATTCTGTCAGGGGTTCTGTGAGCGGAAACAAGTGTCAGCTCATAATCGATTTCAAATTCTTCCAAAATTTTTGCACATTCAGCCATAATAGGCAGGTCTGAGTCGCTGCCCATAAGGATTGATACTTTCGGCATTGTTTTTTTACCTCCTAAATTTTTCTGATATGTATAATTATAGCAGAATTATACATTTTATTCAATAGTAAAATCAAGCTGATTGGGTAAAAACAATGTTAAGTTTCAAAATAAATATTTATATCTTTAAGCTGTTCTTTAACATCCCAATCTTTTGGGCGTTCATGGCGGCTGTAAAACTCAGCGCCTTCTTCAATCCATTTTTTTCTCCATATTTCAAAGGCTTTTTCTCTCGGATTATACCAATCTCCGCTGTCAAAATCAAAGTCATCCAAGCCGAACTGAAAACCGCAGCAAGGGCATATATCATTTGAACTATAGCCTAATTTATCACTGCTGTATGCCGGTTCGTATAAGCCTTTATAATTACATACCGGACATTTGTACATAGGTTCTTCCCTCATAACATAACCTCGCTTTTTTGCTTTGTCTGTCAAAATAATCCTAAAGGCTTTAAGGCTCTTTCGAGTATTCCCGTGCAATGGGCTATAAACATTCCGTAGTTGGTAATGGGGCAGCTGCTGTTTTCAGCCCTTTTAATACGTGATTTAACCTCCGCCGAGTTAAGCATACAGCCGCCGCAGTGTATAACAAGGGCATATTCCGACAAATCATCGGGAAACTCCCCTCCGCTTGTAAAGGCAAGCTTAGGGGTAAAGCCCAAAGCCTTGTTTAAAAGCTTGGGAATTTTCACCGTACCTATGTCGTTGCACTGTCTGTGGTGAGTACAGCCCTCGCTTATTAAAACGGTGTC
Source organism: Clostridiales bacterium (assembly GCA_021200955.1). Lineage (GTDB taxonomy): Bacteria > Bacillota > Clostridia > Lachnospirales > CAG-274 > JAJQCI01. The sequence goes on from JAJQFU010000059.1 coordinate 18,292, forward strand.
ATCGGGTTTAAGGGTTTTTAAGGCTTCAAGCCCCTTAAAAAAGGGTTCAAGCTCTCCCTTGTATCTTGCGAAAAGAATTGAAAAGGATGTCAGAGGAATGCTTTCAGGTGTTATTTCCGAAACAATCTTAAACGCCTGTGAGTCGGTTATTACAACGGCAGGAGGCTCTTTCAAGGCTTTCAGGGCGGCTTCAAGCTCCGTTTCCTTAACCGTAACGGCAATAGCGTCCTTGTCCAAAATTGCTCTTATGGTCTGCTGCTGGGGCAAAATCAGCCTTCCCTTCGGTGCTGATGAATCTATGGGTGTAACCAAAACCGCCGCATCTCCCACCGAAACCAACCCCTCGACTATAGACTTTTCTTCCTTTACGGATTTTGAGTGCTTTATAATAAGGCTTTTTAGCTCGTCTATGCCTGTTTTGTTTACTGCACTTGTTAAAACAAAATCTATGCCCTGCTCCTTAAAAAGAGATGTGTCCGGATCGGGGTTTAAATCGGTTTTATTTATAACGCCTATTAAGGGCATTTTCCGCTCTTTGAGCTTTAAAATGAATTCTTTGTCCTGTGGTTTAAAGCCCTCTTTGGCGTCTGTCACCAAAATTGCCAAATGAGTTTTTTCAAGGCTTCGATATGTCTTTTTCGTACGGAGCGAGCCTAACTCCCCTACATCGTCATAGCCGGCGGTGTCGGTTATTACAACAGGTCCTATGGGCAAAATCTCCATAGCCTTTGAAACAGGGTCGGCGGTTGTCCCCGGAAAGCTTGAAACAATAGCCAAATCCTGCGAGGTCAGTGCGTTTATAAGTGCCGACTTTCCCGAATTTCGGCAGCCGAAAATACCTATGTGAAGCCTGTCGGCGTTGGGCGTTGTGTTCATAGTCATTCCCCCTTAATTTTTAAATATCAAGATTTCTCAGTTATTGGTTTCATTATAATTCAATAGCATATTTTTTTCAAGATGTTAAGAGCTTTTTATTTTATAATTTTCAGATCATAATTTATATAAAATTTTATTTAAAATACTTGAAATCCACAAATGAATGATGTATAATATAGACATAAAAAGAAAAGGCGAGTACCGTCAATACTCACCTAATCCCGTCTTTCGACTGAGCAATTACTGTAAGTCGGTTAGGCGGTAAAACAAGTTATGTTATAGACCACCATTGCTTACAACATAGTGAACCCACCCCTGTCAAGTAGACAGAGCAAATAACAAAAGAATTATGTATAG
>JAJQFU010000132.1 GCA_021200955.1 Clostridiales bacterium
ATATTATTTGTAACCATATTTTAAAGAGAAATCTATGAGGAGGATTTTTATAATGAAAGAGATTAAAATTAATGTTGATTCTATCAACAAGGTAAAGGAATTTGTTAATATTTTGAACACATTTGACGGTGACTTCGATCTCGTTACCGACAGATACGTTGTTGACGCTAAGTCTATTATGGGTATCTTCTCCCTTGATATTTCAAAGGACATTACACTTGCTATCCATGACAACGCTCCTGCAGACAAGGTTGTTGCCGCACTTGCTAAGTTCATTGCATAAACATATTGAAATTTCTTAAGCTTAGGCTTACATAACCGCCGGACTTTTCAGTTTCGGCGGTTTTTCTTTTCTCTGAAATCTTATAAAAACTCTGCTGAATTTATTAAATTTTTGTTAAAAATATATTGACAAAAATTTCTTGCTGTGCTAAAATTGAGTTAAATAAAGGAATGATATTTAAGCATTGGGGTTTACATACTTTTATCTTAAATTATTAATTCTCTGATTATTAAATATTAAAATTTTATACTTAGAAAAGGCTGCGAAAGCTTCCGACGCAAAGCTAAGAGTCTAAATCTTATTTTTAAGATATGATAGTCTGGCCGCATTCAAAAGCAGGTGTTGTATTGTTTTAAAAAGAGCTGAGGCGCTTTTTGGCAATTGAACACAGGTTTGTTTCGAATGGGGTCTTTTTTAGTTTTACGTTCGGTTTATCTGCCTCTTTAGTCTTGCAGATGTATAAAATTCGAAAACTTTTAGCTTATATTTTTATAACATTAAAAAAGGAGAGATGAGGCAATGAAAAAAAACATTTTAAGTGTTGTTACAGCTATTACCGCAGCAGCTGTTATGACCTGCAACGCTTTCGCTTATGCGCCTTCTGCTTATGACGGAAAGTCTTATGAGAGCGTAGGCTATACTTCAACCGACCCCGACGGCGAAATTAACCTTGCTGTAATTGCCAACAGCGATGTTTATATCGGCGGCGACGGCAGCTCAATGTATATTCTGGGCAGTATTTATTCAAACGGCAATATTTATGTTAATAACGGCGGCGGAAACGATGTTGACGGTTTGCTTATTTCGGGAACGGAAGGCACTCTTGACAGCGGATATACTATAGTGGCTGACCGTGAATGCAGCGGTTATATTCACTTTGCCGATGACGGAAGTGTTACAAACGCTTGGAGCACAACTCTTGAATATGAAGGCTATATTAATGACGATAATACAAGCTTTGAGTGTTCCTACACAGATTATACTGTTCCTTCTATTTCAAATGCAGTTGAGGAAGCGACGGCTAATCAGTGGAGTACAGTATTAACAGTAAGCGAAGACACTTATTATAAAAAATTAAATGCTTCAGGCGCAGGTCTTATAATCGATGCTACAAATAATGACGTAACAATTGTTATAGATGCGCTTTATGCAGACAGCAATCCCGAAATTTTAACAGTGGGAAGCAACAAAGTCAATATTTATATTAATGACTTTTATAAAAACGGCACACTTACCGGCGATATGAACTTCGCTGTTGTAAGTCAGGATGTTTATAACAGCGCATATTTCGAAAGATTTTACAATATTACCGATGTTGAAGAAGCAAAGGATTATTTTAAAACCTTCGGCGACCCCACAAACACTAATGTTTATATTAATTCTTCAACAGATTCCGTTGTATTTACAGGCGGAGCAATCTGCGGAAACATTTATTCAAACGCAGACAGCTTAACAATTGCCGGTTCTGCTGAGGTTTTGGGCAATATTTATTCAGGAGCTTCAACCTTTACAATAACAGGCGGCGGAACATTTGTTGAAGGTACGGTTTGTGTACCCAATGCCGACAGCCAGGTTATAGACTCCGGTACTCTTATCGGTCAGCTTCACACAAATACCATTCATATGAACGGCGCAGGCAGCATTTATTATCAGGCTGACTTAGGCGGCGTAACAGCTATTGAAGAGTCAACAACCGAAGCTACTACAGAGGGTGCAACAGAAACCACAACAATCGACACAGAAACAGTTTACGGCGTTTTAGGCGCAAAGGTTATTTGGTATAATGTAGACAGAGATACTCTCAGCGACGGCTATGAGCTTGGAAGAATTAAGCTTGTAGGTCATACACCCGACGGCGAAGGTCACGACAATACAGAGGGCATTTCAAACTCAGACCTTCACTACACTGTTCTTGATGAAAGCACATATTATCACACAGACGAACAGCTTACAGAAACAGACTGGAATGAAGCTGTAAGAAGAGTAACCAAGATTTATGAGATTTCTCAGAAATATCTCGACAGCAACACATCAGGCGAGAACGCAATTGAAGTACCTACAGTATTCGGCAGAATCGACTCTAACGGATATAAGTCAAGCCTTACTGTTACACCTTATGCACAGGCTGAAATTAAGTCTGAAGCAGGCAGCAATATGTATGTTTGTATAGCGGACGGAACGGGCAATATTACAGACGTTCTTATGATTATTGACGAAAGCGTTCAGTATGAAGACGACTATGACGGACTCATCAGCCCCTATGTTTATAACTTCACAAGCAACGGTTATATGACATACGCTTCTATTCTTGAGCAGTATAAAGACAGCTTTGATTATTGATTAAAGTAAAAAATGTATAATAAAAAGCATTGACGGTTTTTAATCGCCAATGCTTTTTTTGTGTGGCAGGAAAAATAAAACCACCTGCTATGCAGGTGGACCCCAGCAGCTTC
>JAJQFU010000091.1 GCA_021200955.1 Clostridiales bacterium
GAACTGTAGTAGTTTTGCAACCGTTCTTTTGTCCAACTTTTTGGGGTCAGTACACGCCTTTGACGGTTATTTTTTATGTTTCGGATTATACTTTTTATGATGTGTATGATAGTAGCTATGACTATAGCAAGCACATATATATCATAAATAATCGTTATCATAAATATTGTCACCTCCCTTTTAACATAATACCGAAGACAATTGCTTAAATCATAAGCATCACCTCTTTCATATGCAATAGGTTGGTGAGGAATAATAACCGCAGCCGTACCCCTTAAAGAACCATTGTCGAAAGACAACCGATTCTGTATTTTAGTATAACACATCAAAACCTGAAAAGCAACAAAAATTTTGAGAAAAGTTGTTTTTTCACAAATTATTCAATAGGAGGATTTAATTTATGAAAGTGATGGGAAAAATTATTAACGCAGCTGTTGTTGTGTGCCTTTTATCGGCAGTGAATATTTATGCTTCCGAAAATGCAGGCGGTACAGAGGTATTTGAAGAGCGGAAAATAGACTATGACAATGCCGTACCGTCACCCTTTACATCATACAGAAATGAAGAAAAGATTTCCGCGATGAAAAACAATTCGGTTTATAAGGAATATGAGATTTATTCAGACGGAGAAGAAACAGGAAAAATCTTAAGGGGTTATGAATTTAATTTTGTAGGTATTGAAAATTTAGTCTCTTTTAAGGATTTAATTGAAGCATTCGGCGGAGAATATACATATTCGCCTGTTAATAAGCTTATGAAATTCAACAATAAGAATGTTGACAACCGAAGCTATGCTCTTTACAGCTGGGGAAAAATTCAGCTTGACGGACACACCTACAGAGTGATGATTGACGCCTGTATCTCCGACATAGAGGAATACGATGAATTTCCTATAACTTTGATTGACGAGAACAGCGAAGAATATGAAGAGCTGAGCCTGTCTTTCGGGCAGACGGGATTTTATATTGACGATGAGATATACGTTCCCGTAAATTATACTTATTTTTTAGCCCAGAAGGAGTCAAAGATGATGAACTTCGACAACGGTTCCTTTAATATAAAGTCATATGATTTTAAGGAAGAGGAAAGACTGCTTGATGAGCTGCTGCCGGACGGACGCCACCTTAAGCTTAATGACAGTCGTTTTCCCGATGACGCTTCCTTAGATGAAGAGAATTTTTATTACGATTTGTCTAAAGACTTTTATTATGCATATTCGATTCTTCAGACTTATACGGATATTGATTTGCCTTTGGGTTATTCTGTGTCTTATGATGAAGCAAAGGACTATTGCAGGAAGCTTTTGCTGGGGAGATATAATTTGGAAAGTATAGGCTATGATTTGTCTGTGGATTATAATGAAGCTTTGGACGCATATATTGTTTATAACAAGGACTATGCCGATGCTCCCGACGGAACGACCGCAGACCGTGACACCGAGCTGAGACTTGTTGCTGTGAGAGCCTATGACGGAAAGATGATATATTATTATTAAGGCTATGCCTTAACAGGCGAAAAGTAATTTGTAAAAGTTCAGCCCAAAAATTCGCTAAACGTCTGCTTCGCATACGTCGCATCTGAGATGCTCGTTTTAGCTCATTTTTTGGCGCTCCGCTCGTGGTGCATATAAAAGCTTTCTTTGTGTACAAGTACACACGAAAGCCCTTATATACACCACGGCTGAACTTTTACTAAAAATTGATAAATTAGTAGTTGAAATGCTGTTGATTATGTGTTATAATTACTAAAGACAAGGGGTTATTCCGTATGTGTTTTGGATAACTCTCTAAATAAACTGACTTTCAGGAGGAATTTTTAATGGCTAAAATTGTAACTATGGGCGAAATTATGCTCAGACTTTCAACACCCGGCAACGAAAAGTTTATACAGGCTACAGAATTTGATATTAACTACGGCGGCGGCGAAGCCAATGTTGCTGTTTCACTTTCAAATTACGGTCATGACGCTGAATTCGTAACAGCTGTTCCCGATAACCCCATCGGTGCTTGTGCAGTTGCTGCTCTTAACAAGTACGGCGTTTCCACAAAGCATGTTGCTAAATGCGGCGACAGACTCGGTATCTACTACCTTGAAACAGGTGCTTCTATGAGAGCTTCAAACGTAGTTTATGACAGAGCTAACTCTTCAATCGCTACTGCTCCTGCTTCAGCTTTCGATTTCGACGCTATTTTCGAGGGTGCTGACTGGTTCCATTTCACAGGTATTACTCCCGCTGTTTCAGACCTTGCTGCAGAAGTTACAGAGGCTGCTTTAAAGGCTGCTAAGGCTCACGGCGTTACAGTAAGCTGCGACCTTAACTTCCGTAAGAAATTATGGTCATCTGAAAAGGCTCAGAAGGTTATGACAAACCTTATGCAGTATGTTGACGTTTGTATCGGCAACGAAGAGGACGCTGAAAAGGTTCTCGGCTTCAAGCCCGGCGAAACAGACGTTACAAGCGGCAACCTTGAGCTTCAGGGCTATGTTGACATCTTCAATCAGATGGCTGACAAGTTCGGTTTCAAGTACATAATTTCTTCACTTCGTGAAAGCTATTCAGCTTCAAACAACGGCTGGTCAGCTTGTATTATGGACGGCAAGACAAGAGAATTCTATCACAGCCGTAAGTACACAATCAACCCCATCGTTGACAGAGTTGGCGGCGGCGACTCTTTCGCAGGCGGACTTATCTGCGGTCTTGTAGACGGCAAGAATATGAAGGACGCTCTTGAATTTGCAGTAGCTGCTTCTGCTCTTAAGCACACAATCCCCGGCGACTTCAACCTTGTTACAAGAGAAGATGTTGAAACTCTTGCAGGCGGCGACGGCTCCGGACGTGTTCAGAGATAATCACACTTTTACTACTTTAGCTTTAACAGGGGGCGTTCCGAACGCCCCTTTTTTTCTAACTATTACAGGAGGTTTAATTAATATGAAGCTTGAAACAAGATATTCAAATCATTTTGATGATGTTAAGCACTATACCACACAGCAGATCAGAGATCATTTCTTAGTAGAGAATGTTTTCGTTCCCGGTGAAATTAAGCTTGTTTACAGCCACAATGACAGAATAATTTTCGGCGGTGTAACACCTACTACAGAGGGTCTTAAGCTTGAAGGCAGCAAGGAGCTTGCAGCTGAATATTTCCTTCAGAGAAGAGAGTTGGGTGCAATCAATATCGGCGGCGACGGCTTTGTTGTTGTTGACGGAAAGGAATATCCCGTAAATAATTACGACGCTATTTATGTTGGAATGGGCGTTAAGGAAATCGAATTTAAGGCAAAGGACGCAGCTAATCCTCCTAAGTTTTATGTAAACTCAGGCACAGCTCACAAGACATATCCCACAGTTTTGATTTCTTATGATGACGCAAACCACAAGCCCTTAGGCACACTTGAGGACTGCAACAAGAGACAGATTAACCAGTACATTCACGATGAGGTTTTCGCAAGACTTTCTCAGCGTGACGGCGTAGAATACGGCAGCTGCCAGCTTGCAATGGGTCTTACAAAGCTTGCTCCCGGTTCTAACTGGAATACTATGCCCTGTCATACACACGAAAGAAGAATGGAGGTTTATCTCTATTTCGATATGGACGAAAACAATGTTGTTTTCCACATGATGGGCAAGCCCGACGAAACAAGACACATCGTTATGAAGAACGAAAGTGCAGTTATTTCACCCAGCTGGTCAATCCACTCAGGCGTAGGCACAAAGGCTTATACCTTTATTTGGGGTATGGTCGGTGAAAATAAAGACTATGATGATCAGGACTTCCTGAATGCAGTAGATCTTAAGTAATATATGTGCAGGGATTAGGCTCCCCTTGAGGGGAGCTGTCAGCGTAGCTGACTGAGAGGTGGGGCAGTTTCTTTTTTGTTTAACTTGATTTTGTCAAGACGCACCTCTCCGACGCACTTCGTGCGCCACCTCCCCTCAAGGGGAGGCTTAAATAAAGGAAAAGCACCCTCGTATGAGAGTGCTTTTTTTATGGAAAAATTTATTTAATTATTTGTCAATTTTGGGCTGAAAATAGTTGAAAGCATTGCCGTAGCAAATATCCTTAACCATCTGACCTACAAATTCGATGTCATTTGCATACCAGCCGTCTTCAATCCACTGACCGAAGATGTTGCAGAGGATACGGCGGAAGTATTCGTGACGGGGATATGAAAGGAAGGAACGGCTGTCGGTAAGCATACCGATGAACTTGCCTAAAACGCCTAAGTTGCCGAGGCACTTAATCTGAGATTCCATACCGTCGATATTGTCATTGAACCACCAAGCTGTACCGAACTGGATCTTTGAAGCGGCTGTGCTTGACTGGAAGCAGCCTAAGATTGTTCCTATAACCTGGTTGTCGGCGGGGTTGCCTGCGAAAAGAATAGTTTTGGGAAGGTTTCCGTCAGCATTAAGAAGGTCTAAAAGATTTGTTAAGCCTTCTGCGCTTGACCAGTCTGAAATACAGTCAAAGCCTGTGTCGGGACCCATTTTCTTGAACATAAATGTGTTGTTGTCACGCTTAATGTTCATATGGATTTCCATAGCCATATTGTTCTTTGCGTATTCAGCGCCTAAGAATACCATAAGCTCTGTTCTGTACTTGTCTGCTTCTTCCTTAGTTACTGCTTCGCCCTTAGCTGCCTTTGCTAAAATTGCGTCAAGCTCTGCGTCAGTAGCTCTTACACAGGGAACATATGTGAAGGCGTGGTCTGAAGCTGTACATCCCATAGAAACGAAGTAGTCGATTCTCTTGCCTAAAACTGTCTTAAGGTCTGCAAAAGTCTTGATTTCGATATTCTCTGTCTTTCCTAAGTCGATTAAATACTGAGGGAAGATGTCCGCTGTCAGGTTAAGAGCCTTGTCTGGTCTGAAAGCGGGGAAAACATTAAACTTCATTGTGGGGTCAGCCTTAATAAGCTTGTGATAGCCTAAATCATCGGCGGGGTCGTCTGTTGTGTTTACGATTTTAACGTTTGAACGTTCAACAAGACGGCGGCAGGTGAAGTCCTCTGTAGCAAGCTTTGCGTTGCACTCGTCAAAGATTTCCTTAGCGGTAGCCTTTGTTAAGGGCTTATAGATACCGAAGAAACGCTGAAGCTCAAGGTGTGTCCAGTGGTAGAGGGGGTTGCCGATTGCATACTGAAGGGTTTCTGCCCATTTCTCGAATTTCTCGAAATCAGATGTTTCCTTGCCTGTAATATATTCTTCAGGAACTCCGCAGCTTCTCATTGCACGCCACTTATAGTGGTCGCCGCCCAGCCAAACCTCGGTAATTGACTTATAAGTCTTATTTTCATAGATCTCCTGAGGATTAAGGTGGCAGTGGAAGTCGAAAATAGGCTCGCCCTTTGCATAATCGTTAAAGAGCTTTTTAGCTGTTTCTGTTTTTAACAAAAAGTTTTCATCAATAAAACCCATTTGATAATTCCTCCTTTATAAAAGTTTTTACAGTGTTACACCGTTTTTAAATATAGCGATTTCACGATAGCCGTTAATCTCGTTCTTTGTTTCCTTCCTATGAGAAGCAACGTCTAATATATATTCGAAAAATTCTTCTGCATATGAGTCCATTTCCTTGTCCTCAACAAGTCTGCCTGCGTTCCAGTCGATCCAATTGGGCTTTCTGCCCGCAAGGTCGGAGTTTGTGGCAATTTTAACTGTGGGAACAGGTGAGCCTACGGGTGTGCCTCTGCCTGTTGAGAAGAGGATAAGGTGACATCCGCTTGCCATCATTCCGCTGATAGCTACGATGTCGTTTCCGGGGCCTTGAAGAAGGTTAAGACCTGTGTTTTGAACCTTGTCGCCGTAAAGAAGAACGCCCTGAACGTTTGATGTTCCGCCCTTTTGAGTACAACCCAAAGACTTGTCCTCAAGGGTAGTAATTCCGCCCTTTTTGTTTCCGGGTGAGGGGTTTTCGCCTACAGGCTGACCGTGGCTTAAGAAATATTCCTTAAAGTTGTTTACAAGGCTTACTGTTTGATCGAAAAGATCCTTTGTCTGACATCTGTCCATAAGAATGGTTTCTGCGCCGAACATTTCGGGAACTTCCGAAAGGACTGTTTTACCGCCGTTGGCAACCATAATATCAGAAATTCTGCCTATTAAGGGGTTGGCTGTTATGCCTGAAAGTCCGTCAGAACCGCCGCACTTAAGCCCTATAACAAGCTTGCTTACGGGAACCTCTTCCTGCTTAAAGCCTTCTGCATAGGTTACAAGCTCTTCGAGAATGTCCATAGCTGCACTGAGCTCGTCCTCGTGCTCCTGAACGATTAAGAACTTAACTCTTTCGGGGTCATAATCGCCCAAAACCTTCTTAAATTCGTCTACGTTGTTGTTTTCACAGCCCAGACTTAAAACCAAAACGCCTGCTGCGTTGGGATGTCTTACCATTCCGGCAAGAAGCTTTTGGGTGTTCTCCTGATCCTCGCCTAACTGTGAGCAGCCGTAGGGGTGAACAAAGTTATGAATACCGTCAATGTTTCTTCCGGCAAATTTTTTGTTTGCCATATTTACGATTGCGTTTGAAACGCCGTTGACACAGCCTACGGTGTTTACAATCCAAATTTCGTTTCTTATGCCCACTTCGCCGTTTTTACGCACATAGCCCATAAACTTGTCATTTCTTGTAACAGGAATATCCTTAAGCTTGGGGTTGTATGTATATTCGAGAGTTGAGCTCAGATTTGTTTTAAGGTTGTGTGAATGAATCCACTTACCGGGTGCTACTGTTTCGGTGGTGTGACCGATAGGGTAGCCGTATTTAATAATGTTTTCGCCTTCAGGCACTTCCACAAGGGTCATTTTGTGACCTCTTGCGATAGGCTCTGCGGCTTTAACACCGCAGATTACCTCGCCCTCGGCTATATCGGCTATGGCAACAACTACATTGTCATTAGGATTAAGCTTAATATATTTTTCCATAATTTCCTCCTCTTTATACGTCCATTAAAGAATACTCTTTATAACGTCTGCGGGAGCTTCCGTTGAAAGCTTATAGAGATAGTCTGAGCAGATGTCTGTAAAGCCTTCGATTTCGTTTAAGTCTTCGCCCCAGAAGCTTATGTTTGCACAAACAGCCTTGATTATAGAAGCTGCGCCCTCAGGTGTTTTAGCGTCGTTTGCTGCGTTAAGAGCCGCATATGTTTCCAAAACAGCTGCGTCATCCTTGATAGGATATTCTTCTTCAGCACCGTCAATTATTCTCTTGCCTATAAGTGCACCGTCCTTGATTTCAGTTCCGTTATAGAAAGCAACATAAGCTGCAAAGGAGAATGTCAATACCTTGGGAAGGCTGCCCTTAAGAGCCAAATATTCCTTAATTGTGGGAAGAACTCTTGCTCTGAACTTAGATGTTGAGTTAAGAGAGATGTCGAGAATTTTGTGGTCGATGAAGGGGTTCTTAAATCTGTCGAAAACAGCGTCTGCGAAAGCCTTAAGATCATCATAGTCAAGGTCTGTAAGAGCAGGCATAATTTCGTCATTAAGAGCGATTTCAAGATATTTGATAATATCGGGGTCTGCCATCATCTTTCTTACGATTGTGTGGCCTGCAAGGTATGCGCCTAAAACAGAGCAGGTGTGTGCGCCGTTAAGAATACGAACCTTTCTCTTCTTATAGGGCTTAACATTGTCTGTGAAGATTACATTAAGACCGATCTGATTGAAGGGGAGTTCTTCAGCAAGTGAAGCAGGGCCTTCGATAACCCATGTGTGGAAGATTTCGCTTGTGTCGATTACGTTGTCAACATAGCCGAACTGTTCCTTAAGCTCTTCAACCTCGGGTCTGGGATAACCTGTAACGATTCTGTCTACGAGAGTTGAAGTAAATGTGCAGGCTGTTTCTACCCAGTCGATGAAGTCTGCGCCTAAAGCCCAGTCGTTAGCATATTTAAGAACACATTCCTTAAGAGCCTTGCCGTTGTCGTCAATAAGCTCGCAGGGAATGAAAACAAGCCCCTTTGACTTGTCGCCGTCAAAAGCCTTATATCTTAAATTAAGGAAGTTGCAGACCTTAGCGGGGAAGGTGTCCTGAGGCTTGTCATCTACATAAGCTTCGGGCTTATATGTAATACCTGCTTCTGTTGTGTTTGAAACAACATAGCGAAGCTCGGGGTTTTTAGCACAGTCGTTGTAAACGTCAAGATCAACATAGGGGTTGATACAGCGGTTTACGGATGTGATAAGACGTGTGTTTACAACCTTTTCGCCGTTTTCATTGCCTCTTGCAATAAGAGTGTAAAGACCTTCCTGTTCGTTAATAAAGTCTCTTATCATATCGCCGCCGGGAATGGGCTGAATAAGAGTGATTCCGCCGCCGAACTTGCCCTCTGCGTTAAGGCAGTCGAACATATAGTCTACGAAAGCACGAAGAAAGTTGCCTTCGCCGAACTGAATTACCTTTTCAGGCAGTTTTTCCCTGTTGCCGATTATAAGGGAATCGTTAAATTTAAAGCCGTTAGTCAAAAGACTTCTGTTAAGTTTTTCCATAGATTTTGCCCTCCGTTATTTCTAAGCAGTGACCATAGCAAAAAAACTACGCCACTGCTAAAATATTCTTGTTTATATTATACAACATTTTCATAGTTAAATCAATTACTTTTTAATAATATTACAAAAATATTATAAACTTATTTCTCATACACGAAATTTTTATCGCTTCATATAGCGGGGAAGCTTCAGCGGAGCAAATTTTAAAACATAGGAACGGTTAAATTCTTCGAAGCCGTCCAAGGGTGTTTTCTTTATAAGAAGCGTTCCGTTATCTTCCGAACGTGATAATTGAAACCAAATCTTCCCCGGCTCTTCTCCTCTTAAGCTGAACTGAATAACAAACTCGTTTTCGTTTATGAAGCCTGCGCTTGCACTGCAGGGGCTGCAGTAAAAAGGCAGCATTGCTTCATGGGTGTTTTTGCCGATTGTGAAAGCCGACATACCGGGTATTATGTTTCCTCCTGCCGCTAATATTAATACTCCGAAATCCTTGTTTTTATTGTTAAAAGCTATTTCTTTAAGGTGATAAGGATTTTTTTCGATTTTCCATGCCGTATCCATAATATTCTCACCGGAAACATCGGGATTTGCTGCAATGAAGTTTATTTCTAAGCTCTCCGTTGTTTCTTTAAGCCTTTGGGCAGAGTCTTTGTCCTCATTTAAAGGCTCGTCCTTAAGGTCGTTGAAAATTGTTTCGGTGAAAGCCGTCATAATTTCGCTTATGCCGCTTTTGTTTCCCAAAGTGTCGGCTGTGGTTACGAAAACAAGGTTCTTTTCGGGATAAATCAAAACAAGCTGACCGCCTATTCCGTAGCACATAAAGCCCTTGTTTTCACAGAGCCAAAAATGATAGCCGTAGCCCCTTGTTTCCTCAAAAAATGAGCCTTTAATGAATGTTTCGGACTGCTTTTTCGTGGCTTCCTTTATATATTCTTCGGGAATAACCTGTTTTTCGCCTAATCTTCCGCCATTCAGAATAATATTCCCGAAAACCGCAATATCCATAGGCTTAGCCATAAGACCGCTGCCCCCCTGGCTTACTCCCACAGGGTCGGTCATACAATATGCCTCATCTGAAAAGCCCGCTTCACGAAGAAATTTATCTCTCAGATAGTCCAAAAGCTTCTGCCCCGTTATTTTTTCAACCAGAGCCGTCAGTGTGTGAGTGGCTGAGGTATCATAGGAAAAGGCTGTTCCCGGATATTTTGTAGGTGCGGCTTTAAAAAAGGCTTCTGTCCAATTATCGGTTTTAATCTGCTTAAAGGCTGTTTTTTCGTGAGGAGACTGCATTTTAAGCAGATGACGGATTGTCGCTGCCTTGGTTACGGGGCTTGATTTCTTTGAATATTCCGGGAAGTAGTCGGCTATAGGCTTGTCGAGGTCGATTTTATTCTCACCCCAAAGACAGCCTACAGCGGCTGAAACAAATGACTTTGTGACCGAAAACATTCTGTGAAGCTCATCTGCGGTATAGGGTTCATAATAGGCTTCATAAATCAGCCTGTTGTTTCTTAAAATTATTATTGAATGAAGGTCTATATCCCGTTTTTCCATACGGTTTATAAAATTCATTATTGCCTGTGAAGACAGTCCCTGTTCTTCAGGTGTGGTTCTTTCAAAAATATCTTTCATTATAATATATACACCTCTTAAATATGCTTTTCAAAATGGTGACTGTGTTCGTGGTGGTGGTCGTGACCGCAGCCGCAGTCACAATCGTCTCCGTGGTGGTGATGGTGGTGCTGATGCTTTGCGTCATCCTCCAAGAAGTTTATTATATTAATAACCTCTTCTGCACCGGCGAAAAAGGCAGGTGTTCCTTCGCTTGCTTCAAGAGCCGATGTGATGTAGTCCATAGCCTGATGAAGTGAGTAAGGGGAGCTTAAAAGAGACATAGCCTTTTGACGCAGAATTTTCTTCACATAGGGCTTAACAGACGCTGTCGCCTTTTCAAAATCATCTGCGAAAGCTTCGGCGATTTCTTCAACACTGTCGGTCTTGCTTTCTTCGAATATATATGCCGAAAGCTCTGCGTTAAAATTAATATCAACTATCTGAAGAATTGTAAAAACCCGGGCTGCTGTATCGTTTTCGTCTAACGGCGTGTCATCGTCCTTATATTTTTCAAGAGCCTTTTGTATATTTTGGAGTATTTTTTCGTCCTCGTCACGAAGGCTTAAAATATGGGCTTCTGTGTCTTCATTAATTTTCTCGGCTGTTTCCGTGTCAATCTCGTCGGGGTTTTCGTTTTGGGCATATTCAGCCGCGCTGTAAAACAGATCCTTCATTATAAGATTGCCGTTTGTAATGAAATCAAGGTCATAGCCGTAAAGCAGCATTGAAATCATATAGTTGGCGTCAGAATAAATCATTGAAAGATAGTCGGCTGTGTCGAAAATGTCAAGGCTGTCCTTTCTGATTTTTTCGATAAGCTGCTCGAGAGTTTCTTCAGACATATTTTTAATATCCGAAGCCAAAATCTCCATATAGTTGTCATAAAGACCGGGGAAGGCTTCACAGCCGCCGGCATTCTTAAAGGGAATAACCTCCGCTTCAAACTCGTCTAAGGCAAGGGGATTGCCCTTAAAGTCAAAGTCTGTGTCGATGGCAATTGCTTCTTTTATATAGTCATTGAAATTTGCCTTTGTAAGACGGCAGGGCACAGCACCCATAACAATTGAAAGAATATCCGCTGTGTTATCGGTGTTTAAATATTCGTGGAGAATGCCGTGAAGAACCTCGGTTACATCCTCGGCTTTCAGGTTTTTGTCCTCGCCCTTGGGGTCTGCTGTTCTTAAACGAAGCTCTTTTTTGAGAATTTCTTCAAGAAGCTCGTTAAAGCTCATAAGAGAATAAACAGGTCTTGCAGCTTTAACTGCCTTTTCTTTAATATTCATCAAAGCCTTAACAGAGGCTTCAACGTCGCTTTCGTTTGACTTAAGCCCTTCCTTAACCTGAGGAAGAAGGGCAATAAGCTCTTTGTTTATGGGTTTATAGGCTTTAGGCTCTCCCTCACTTGGCAGTGTCAAATCGTTTGAAAGGTTTAAAAGGCTCAGACAGAGCTTTGTTCTCACAGCCGAGGTCAAGAGAGATATAAGCTTTTCACGTTCGTTTTGTGTCATAATAGGGGGTTCACTCCTTTTTTTAAATGAAAAGCGGTTTGCCTAACTTGACAAACCGCATAAATTCAGAGTTAATGTAAGGTTTTCACTGTTGTTTTGTCTGCGGCACATAATTATATGATATATAAATTAAGCCGCCTCCGGAAGGCAGATTTAAGCTTTTACACATAAAATCACCCTTAAAGTTAAACTGCACTGACAGTCAAAATCTTTGATAAAAATTTTTAGTTATACTTGCGCTTTCTTGCAGCTTCAGACTTCTTCTTACGCTTTACGCTGGGTTTATCATAATGTTCTCTTTTACGAACCTCGCCGATTATACCCGCTTTAGCACAATTTCTTTTAAAGCGGCGAAGAGCGCTGTCTAAAGATTCATTTTCTTTAACTCTTACTTCTGACATAACTTTCCCTCCCTCCGGTTACGAATAAGGTGCGTTAAAACAAAACCAAATGTTGTTGACAAAACAATAACCTTACAAAATATTTGTTTTAACATATGTTAATAAAAAAGTAATAAACCTTTTATCAACAAACGTACACTACAAAATTATACACAAAAAATTCTTAAACGTCAACACTTTTTTAATATTTTTTTAAAATTTTTCAAAGGGCGTCTTAAATTTATGATTTATTGTTTGTGCACACATGCTTGTTTTAAGCATTTTTACGTAGTAGAACTTAAAATTTGCAAACAACTAATTTGCATTAAGCGTCGCAGACTTTAATCCGCAGGGCGAGCTTTGCCCGCCCGAGGACAGAAACTTTTCTGTGAAGTTGATACGAAGTATCAACTTTGCGGAAAACTTGATGGTTTCTACCTTAGACCCTTCGAAAAAATGTGTGCATTTTTTCGAATTAATCTTCAAATTCTACGGGCTTAAACATATGAACCGCAAGGGGTGCAAGCTTAAACGCCAGTGAATTTTCCTTGCCTAAAATTTCTTCAGGCTGTGAGTCGATGGGGTCGGGGTTAAATACGCCGCTTCCGCCGTATTCGGGCTTGTCGCTGCAGAAAATTTCCTGCCACTTGCCTGCGAAGGGAACAGCCGTCTTATAGTCAAAATATGTCTCAGGGGTAAAGTTGCATACTACGAGGATATTTTCGCCCTTGCTGTTGCCTTTTCTTACATAAGAATATATGCTTCTGCAGCAGTCATTTGCGTCAATCCATTCAAAGCCCTCCCAAGAGAAGTCTTTAACCCAAAGAGCCTCTTCCTTAAGGTAGAGATTGTTAAGATCCTTAACATAGTTCTGCATTGTGCTGTGGTGAGGATATTCAAGCAGGAACCAGTCCAAAGGACGCTTTTCGTCCCACTCTATAAACTGACCGAACTCGCCGCCCATAAAGAGAAGGTTCTTTCCGGGGAAGGTAGTCTGATAGCCGTATGAAACTCTGAGTCCCGCAAACTTCTGCCACAGGTCGCCGGGCTGCTTGTCCAGCATAGACTGCTTGCCGTGTACAACTTCGTCGTGGGACAATACAAGTATAAATCTTTCGGAATAAGCGTACATCATACCGAAAGTAAGATTATTGTGGTGATAACGTCTGTAAATAGGCTCTTTCTTGATGTAGTCAAGGAAGTCGTTCATCCAGCCCATATTCCACTTGAGTGAGAAGCCAAGTCCGCCGTATTCAAGGTCTTTTGTAATGCCTTCATATGAGGTTGATTCCTCGGCTATCATATATACGTTGGGGTGTGCGCCCTCAACAACTGAGTTCATATGCTTAATAAATTCGATTGCGTCAAGGTTTTCTCTTCCGCCGTACTTGTTGGGAACCCACTGTCCGTCGGGCTTAGCGTAGTTGAGATAGAGCATTGAGGAAACGGCGTCAACACGAAGACCGTCGATGTGATAATTTTCTACCCAATATAAAGCGTTTGCGATAAGGAAGTTTTTAACCTCACATCTGCCGTAGTTGAAAATAAGTGTTCCCCATTCGGGATGTTCTCCCTGCATAGGGTTCTGATGTTCATAGAGACATGAGCCGTCAAAGCGTGCAAGACCGTGAGCGTCTTTGGGGAAGTGTGCGGGAACCCAGTCAAGAATAACGCCTATGCCTGCCTGATGCGCTGCGTCAACGAATGACATAAATTCAGCCGGTGTGCCGTAGCGGCTTGTAGGCGCATAGTAGCCTGTTACCTGATAGCCCCAGCTGCCGTCAAAGGGGTGTTCCTCAACGGGGAGCAGCTCGATGTGTGTATAGCCCATTTCAACAACGTAGGGAATAAGCATATCCTTAAGCTCTGTGTAGCTTAAAAATCTGTCGCTGCCGTCGTCGGGACGCTTCCATGAGCCTAAATGAACCTCATAAATATTCATAGGGCGGTTATATTTTTCGGCGGTTTTAATGTTTGTCATATATTCGCCGTCCTGCCACTGATAGTCATAAATATTGAAGAGAAGAGACGAGGTTGAGGGACGAAGCTCACACATTACTCCGAAGGGGTCCTGCTTTTGAATTGTCTCGCCCTCGGGGGTTTTGATTTCATATTTATAATGGTCGAAGGGTTTAAGCCCGGGAATGAATATTTCCCATACGCCTTCATTATAAAGCTCACGCATTTGGTTTCGTCTTGCGTCCCACTCGTTAAAGTCGCCTATAACGGAAACACGCTTGGCGTTGGGAGCCCAAACGCCGAAAACAACGCCTTCTACGCCGTCTACAACGGCAAAGTTAGCGCCGAGCTTTTTATAAATTTCGTAGTGGTTGCCCTGTGCAAAAAGAAAACAGTCATATTCAGAAATTTGGGGCGCAAATGAATAAGCGTCATAGGTCTCCCACTGAGAGCCGTCATGGTTTGTCATACGCAGTTTGTATGAAAACCACTTTTTTCTGCCCTTAATAATACCCTCGAAAAATCCGTCTGCGTGAATTTTTTCAAGAGGATATTCATTGCCCTTTTTAACATCTATAACAGTGACCTCCTTAACCTGGGGGTTTAAAACACGAACAACAAGTACCGGCTTGCCGTTTTTTTCGATTTCGTGCATACCCAGAATGTGGTGGGGGTCGCCGCAGTCAGCTGAGATAACCCTCTGGAGTTCAATGAAATTGGCTGTCGTAATCATAAACTTCACTCCTTTAAAATAGTTTGGCGGCAGCAAAACGCCGTCTGTTTCAAAAACGTTCTCAAAGGGAAAAGCCGAAAAGAAAATATATAAAAGCCTTTCCCGATAAAACTTCTTTATTAATTATATAACATATGAGCCAATAAAGCAAATGTTTTTTGTAAAAATTAATAATTTCCGTTGAAATATCGGTATAAATATTATATAATATGCGTAAAGAAAATTTTAATTAGGGAGGCGAAGCTATGATTTTTAAGAGTAAGAGCGAAACAGAAGCCAATGGCGAGCCTGTTATAAGAGCAAGCATATGCAACGGTGAGAGGGTTATAGGCTTCAGAAAGGACGGGAAATTTGTTAAGGGGGAAATTGTCAGAAACGACAAAGACATAGTTTCTTTCTGCAAAAAATACGGTATCAAAAGAGAGGACGTAAAGACGATTTATTAAGCCTTTAAGGAATTTTTAAGGAATGGCTTCATAAAATTTAAGAATTATAAACTTGTAATCACGTCTGTACAAGCTTATAATTTTTTTAGAGGTGAAGCTTATGAGCAGCAACAAATACGAAATTATTGCTAATGAAATTAAGGATAAAATACTGTTGGGAGAAATTGCAGAAGGGGATAAAATACCTTCCGAAAACATACTTTCGGAGAAATATGATGTCAGCCGTCAGACTGTCAGAAAGGCTCTGTCTATTTTAAATGACGAAGGGCTTATTGAGTCTGTTCACGGAAAGGGCACTTTCTGCCGAAAACAGACCTCAAGGCGTACAAGTTCCAAAAACATAGGAGTTGTAATAACCTATATAAACGACTATATTTACCCCCTGATTTTAAAGGGAATTTATGACGTCTTGGATAAAAAGAGCTACAGCATAATTTTAAAAAGCACAACCAACGGCAGAGACAGAGAAAAGCAGTGTCTCGAGGATATTTTAACCAAAAATGTTGACGGGCTCATAATCGAACCGAGCAAAAGTGAAATCGCATGGAAAAAAAGGGAACTTGTACGGAGGTTTGACCAAGTGGGCGTACCCTATGTCTTTATTCAAAGCAGATATGACCATATGGAACACAGCCCCGTTATTAAAACAGACGATGAATTAGGCACAAAAATGCTGACAAATCACCTCATTGACTTAGGTCATAAGAATATAGCCGGGATTTTTCAGGCGGATATTACACAGGGCGTTTCAAGACACAAGGGCTACGCAAAGACCCTGCAGAAAAGGGGACTTGTATATAACCCCGATAACGTAATTTGGTTTCACGTTGAAGACAAATTCGGCAAAACCGAGTGGGCAATTGAAGCACTTTTGAAAAATGACCCTTCCATTGATGCAATTGTGTGTTATAATGATATGATAGCCTATAAGGTTATAGAGGTGTTAAACAGTCTCGGAATAAGAGTTCCGGAGGATATATCAATTACGGGTTATGATGCTCAGGCTCAGGACGAGCCGGGGGCGTTTAAGCTCACTACAGTTACTCACCCCAAAGAAAATCTGGGCAGAAAAGCGGCGGAGGTGCTTTTAAAGCTTCTTGAGGGCGACACAGACGTTAAAAGTGAATATGTGTTTAAGCCCGAGTTTGTGGAGGGCTTAAGCTGCAAAAAAAGAAGTTAAACAGTTCGGCAATTTTTTATATTTGTCATCTTTTGCGGATTTCGGCTGAACTGTTGCTGTTTTGAGGTGAATGAATATGAAAAATGAAAACGCAAACGCAAACGCAAATGCAAATGCTCATTATAAAAGAATGACCGAAGCCCCCATACCGGGACTTATTATAAGCTTGGGCATACCTACCACCATAAGTATGCTTGTAACCAATATTTATAACTTGGCTGACACCTATTTCGTAAGCCAAATAGGCTTAAGCGCCAGCGGAGCAGTGGGAATTGTTTTCGGCTTTATGGCTGTTCTGCAGGCAATAGGCTTTCTGTTCGGTCAGGGCGCAGGCAGCAACATAGCAGGCTGTCTGGGTGCAAAAGATCACAAAAGCGCAAGTATATACGCCACGACTTCTTTTGTTCTTGCCTTTGTTTTAAGTGTAATTATAGGAATTTTCTGCTATATTTTTATAGAACCCTTCTTAAGGCTTCTGGGCAGTACGGAAACCATTTTGCCCTATGCCAAAACCTATGTAATTTACATAATTATTTCGGGACCCTTTACGGTCTGCGGCTTTGTTATGAACAACATTCTCCGTTTTGAGGGAAGAGCCAATATGGCTATGGCAGGGCTTGTTTCCGGCGCTTTGTTAAACATTATAGGCGACCCAATTCTTATTTTTAAATTTAACTTAGGCATAGCCGGAGCAGGGCTTTCGACCTGTCTTTCTCAGATAATAAGCTTTTTCCTTCTGCTTTATTTCTTTGTAAGCGGAAAAACCATGTGTAAGCTTTCGCCTAAAAACTTTAAGCCTAAATTTGACACGGTTTGGAGAATTTTGACAATAGGCTTTCCCTCACTTGCCCGTCAGGGAATTCAAAGCGTTTCAACAATGCTCCTTAATAACTGCGCCGCCTTCTACGGAGATGCGTCCGTTGCCGCAATGAGCATTGTTTCAAGGCTTACCTTCTTCGTTTTTGCCGTCGGCTTAGGCATCGGTCAGGGCTTTCAGCCTGTCTGCGGCTTCAACTACGGCGCAAAAATATATTCCAGAGTTAAAGAAGCCTTTAAGTTTACACTCTTTTTGGGCGAGGCTTTTTTGGGAGCAGTTGCTGTTGTGGGCTTTATAATTGCCCCCTATGCCATAGGCTGGTTCAGAAAAGACCCGGAGGTTTTGGAAATAGGTGTTCTTGCCTTTAGACTTCAGTGCATAGGTCTGTTCTTTCAGCCACTTGCGGTTATGTGCAATATGACCTTCCAAAGCTGTCAAAAGCCTGTTTTGGCAACTGTGTCGTCTCTTATGAGAAGCGGACTTTTCTTCATTCCCGTTCTGCTTATAGGTACAAAGCTTTTCGGCATAACCGGTATTCAGGCATCTCAGCCTATCGCCGACTTATTGACATTTATCGCCGTTCTGCCTATGATTATTCATTTCTTTGCGACTATGCTGAAGGACAGTAAACCGAAAAATTAAAAAGCGGATAAATTTGTTGAAATACAGAAATATGCTTAAATGATGGGAGGATATATCTGAAATGTTCAAAAAAATAATTAAGCTTTTGTTTTATGCCTTTGTCTTGTTTGAAATATTATGTATTTTTAAGTATGGATTTACGTTTTTACATACGGATTTTTTCCGCTCTGTATTTTACTATGTAAAACCGCAGTATCATTATATGGTATACATAAAGCCTACATATGCTATAATACTGTTTTTGCTTGTTTTTTATATTACAAAGCTTATAACTAAAAAAGCCTTTTATATAGCTTTCGGACTGTGTGCTTTGCATTTTATATTATTTTTTATAAGTTCTATGTCTGTATAATATGCAGTCTTTGCTGCATAATACGGGGATGTATTGAACAGAAAAATAATTAACAACATATACAAAAAGACCCCAAGATGATATAATCCCCTTAGAGTAGACACTTGAAATAACAAAAATATTTCAAAAC
>JAJQFU010000123.1 GCA_021200955.1 Clostridiales bacterium
CTATTGACTTTTCAAATGCAAAAAATTATAATTGTTATATAGGAAAAATGTTATATAGGAATAACTTTTTTTTCGGAGGTATTTTTTTGTTAAAACGATTATTTCTTTTTATGACGGTATTAACGATGTTTACGGTAAACGTATGCGCCGAAACGGAAAGCAGCGAAGAAACCGAAATTGTAAGAACCATAACCTTAGACTGCGGCGTAAATCTTTATGTAACCTCTGAGGGCAAATGGGGAGCTTACGGAGACAGCTTTAAATTAGACCCCGTTTATTATTTGCCTACTTCAAATCAATATTTTGATTACGGCGATACTTTTGTTTTGGCTCAGAAGCCCAATACTTATTTGAATAACAGAGGTTCATTTGATAACACATATTATGTTTTCAAAAGTAACGGCGAGCTTATAAAAACATTAACCTACAGTATATGGGATGTTATAGACGAGCAGCCGGGAGGATATACCTTTTATGATGTTGAAGCTTGGGTTGTGTCAGGGTCAAATATTGTATTTGCTGGCAGACCTATTGATGAATCATACCCCTGCGAAAACCTTGCATACACCTATATTAAAAGGCTTTACAGTGAAAAGGTGGTTGACGGATATTACAGTGTACAGAGATATGACTATGAAGAAGAAGGAGAGTTTACAGCTGTTGAAGCCTCTACTTGGAGATGGTGCGTATTAAATCAAGACGGAAGCTTCAAGAGGTATCGTTATAACGCAGACGGAAGTTATAAAATACTCGGTGAATTAAGCCGATAAACCAAAGCTGCCTATACGGCGGCTTTTTTGTTGCTCTTACTTATCTTCACTTTAAAACGTTAAAGTGATAAAGAAACCTATTGACATTGAAACGTAATTGGGGTAAAATGATATAAAATCAATAACAAACAAATTATAAAGAAAGGCAGATTTTAATGATTATTGTTATGAAGCCCTCCGCAACGGAGGAAAACATAAAAAACGTAAAAAACTACATTGAAAGTCTGGGGCTTAACACCCACCTTTCACAAGGCAAAAGCATTACCATAATAGGCATAATCGGCGACAAGAAGAAAGTTCCCGACACAACAAGGCTTTTCCCCGGTGTAGACAAGCTTGTTCACGTCACCGAAAGCTATAAGCTTGCAAACAAAAAATTCAGAACCGAGCCTACGGTTATAGACGCCGACGGCGTTAAATTCTCCGTAGACAATTTTACGGTTATTGCAGGACCCTGTGCAGCAGACTCGGCGGAACAGCTTTTACAGATTGCGGAAGAGGTTAAAGCGTCGGGAGCGAAGGTTCTCCGCTGCGGTGTTTATACCCACGAAACAGGCGATTTGCTTAGAGAAGTCAAGTCAAAAACAGACATTAAGCTTGCGGCTGAGGTCAGAAGAGAGTCACTTGTTAAAGAAGCGGCTGAGGTCTGCGACATTCTTATTGTCGGCTCTTCAAATATGGAAAATTACGGAATACTTAAGGAATGTGCCGAAACAAAGAAGCCAATCATACTCTATAAGGGTCTTGCGGCAACAGTAGATGAACTTTTAAACTCTGCTGAATACATTATGTCAAACGGCAACGAAAAGGTCATTCTTTGCTGCAGAGGTATGAGAACCTATGAGACTTCCACAAGATACACTCTTGATTTAAGTGCCATTCCGGTAATCAAGTCAAAGTCGCATTTGCCTGTAGTAATCGACCCAAGCCATGCAGCCTTTGTTAAGGAATGTATTAAGCCTCTTGCCAAAGCAGCGGCGGCAGTCGGAGCAGACGGACTTATTATAGAGGTTCACCCCACTCCCGTAAACTCCTCAACAAACAGCTCACAGGCTTTGGATTTTGAAGATTTTAAGAGCCTTATGGAAGCAATTAAACCCATAGTTCAGCTTGAAGAAAGGATTTTTTAAATGAAAAAGGCAGGTATTTTGGGCTTTGGTCTTATAGGCGGTTCAATTGCCCTTGCATTAAAAAACAGATGCGGAATGGAGGTCTGCGCCTACAGCAGAAGCGAAAAGCCTATGGAAGAGGCATTTGAACAAGGAGTTCTGACCGCATATTCAAACACCGATTTATCGGTTTTCTCTGACTGCGACATAATTTTTCTCTGCACCCCGGTTGATAAAATCTGTTCTTATGCGGAGCAGCTTGTTCCCATTATCAAAAAAGGCTGTATTTTAACCGACGCAGGCAGCACAAAGGGCGAAATCTACAAAGAGCTTTCGGAGCTTAAGGGCATAAACTACATAGGGGGCCACCCTATGGCAGGCTCTGAAAAAACAGGCTTTCAGGCGGCAAAAGAGGACTTGTATGAAAACGCATTTTATATAATAACCCCCTCCCCCAATGTCAGCCCCGAACTGGTGGAAAGCTATAAAAACCTTGTAATCGGCATAGGAGCAATACCCTTTGTTATCGACCCTTATAAACACGACCACATTGTGGCGGCTGTAAGCCATGTTCCTCATATTATTGCCGCCGCTTTGGTAAACACAGTCAGCAGTCTTGACGACGACGGAAATATGCATGAGCTTGCAGCGGGCGGCTTTAAGGACATAACAAGAATAGCTTCCTCAAGCTCGGAAATGTGGAGCGGCATCTGCTCCGAAAACAGAGACGAAATCTTAAAGGTTCTCTCCGTCTTTTCAGATAAAATAAACGACTTTAAAGAAGCGGTGGAAAGCCGCAAAACCGAGGACGTTTCCTCAATGTTTAAAGACGCTAAGGAATACAGAGATTCATTCAGTACAGGCGGCGGCAGAGGCTTCTGCAAGACCTTCGATTTTAAGGTGGATATTTCCGACCGTCCCGGTGCGATTGCCGAGGTAGCCGTTATTTTAAGCGTTATGAACATAAACATTAAAAATTTGGGCATTATAAACAACCGCGATTATTCGGAGGGCGTTATGAACATTTCCTTGGAGTCTCACGCCGCTTTGGTCAGTGCCGAAGCCGCCCTTAAAAAGAGAGGCTTTAATGTAATTTTATGACCCAAATGAAACAAAAATGTAAGAATTAAGCAACAAAAACAGGTTGCTTTAAATAAAATTTCGTGTTATAATTTTTATACTTAAAAGGCAAAGACTCTAAACTGGGTTTTAAGCCCTTTGTCCTTGCCTGTTAGGGGATGTAATGGTTTCGACGGGGATTTTGAAAGACGGAATAGCCATTGGAAACGGGTAATTCCTTAAGAACCCAAACTTTTTTTTAAAATTAATCGACAACGATAATTTTGCTTACGCTGCCTAATTAGCGGCAGCTGTTCCTCCGGGGGTTCTCACGCCTTCGGCTCGGAGCATCGACAATGTGAGCAACCTTTCTTACTATCGGCTTTGCGTAAGGAAAAGCACCCATTAAGCCTACGAAGTCTTGAGCCTGTCTCTCGGCGCCTGCCTTCGGAATTTAAATGAGCAGACTATAATGGTAAAGTTTCTGTCCGACGGGTTTTCGGACAGGGGTTCGACTCCCCTCATCTCCATAGCTTAAGGGCTTTTTCGGAAGGTTTAAATATCTTTTGAAAAAGCCTGTTTTTATGCTATAGAATTTTTTTGAAGTTTTTTGTGCTGTGTCAGCCTAACCCAACGCTTTTAATGATTTTAGTAAGCTCGTCCCTGCTGAGTTCAGCATCGGCATCTATATGAATGTGCGTTTTGCCGTCTGCAATTTTTACATTTAATTTGTTAAGCAGAATATCTATGTCATAGCCCAGCTTTTTTCTGATAATAGTATGTATAGCTTTCGAAACCAGTTTTGTTGTGAAGCTTGATTCGATGTTCATTTCGTCCATTTTGACCTCCTAAAATATGTTTGTTTTTGACAGTTTACATAAATCAGCATAAATTCAGATATAAACAAGTTCTTGCTTTTCGTCGTTTTTTACAATAATTTTATATCTGCCTTTATCCTATCGTATTGGTAAATAAATAACTATAATTATAATATAGCATATACTTGTTCCCATTTTCAATAATTAATTTGCCTTTGTGCCTTTTCCCTCTAAATTGTGAATATATAATCGTAAAAAAATTTTGTCCGAAAGCATTTATTGTGCTGCAATTAACTAATATACTGTAAATGAGCAATTTTTAGAATCATTGTAAAAATTGCACAAAAAGTCAACCTATTGTATTGCTTTCGTTTGTCTCAACCGTAATCTGAAACCATTTATCCCATTCCTTTATCCAAAGCAAACTCAGATTTTCTATACCGTCCCATAGATTGGCATTCTGCATAATCAAAATATTTATATACAGAGAAGCTCAATTCATCTGCTGAATTTAAATTCCCCGTCACGCTAAAATCTGTAATATTTCCGATAACAACGAGCTTTTTAGTGTCCTTTCGGCTAACACAAGAGTGGGCTGAAAAGTATTGTGCGCAGGGTCAGATTTTATTTGTATTGTTGATTATAAATCATCCATAGTTGCCGCCATTAAATCACCACCTTAACCGAGGGATTGTATTCTGCTGTAATATCAAAAGCTCCCAATTTACACAAAACTAAGTTAGTCGTCTCTCTTTTTCCGTTTGTATCGAGTGTATTCTTTACCGTAGGAAACTCAAAATTAAAATCACTGAATAAATCGTAACTGCCGGCTGAGCTTTCGATAGTCATGTGAGATGGTCTTACACCTTTTAATTTTCACTTCATCAATTTTCGATAAATATTTTTATATATTTTTTGTGATTGACAGCGAAACAGTCTGATGATATAATTATAACAACAAAGCGGTTGACTTATTAAGTTAAAGTCGACCGCTGTTTTTATCTATTACAATGGAGGGTTGTTTTTTATGAAGCCGATTATAGGGGTTACGCCGCTTTTTGATGTTGAGAAAGACAGTATTTGGATGGTTCCGGGATATTTGAAAGGCATAGAAGCCGCCGGAGGTCTGCCTGTAATTTTGCCCCTGACCGAAAATTTAGACGATATTTCTCAGCTTTTTCATAAATGCGGCGGCTTTCTCTTTACGGGAGGGCACGACATAAGCCCTTCTCTTTATAATGAAGAAGCGTCCCCAAACTTCGGAGACGCTCTGCCCGAAAGAGACTCTATGGAAAAGCAGCTTTTAAGCCTTTGCCTTGAATATGACAAGCCTGCCTTCGGAATTTGCCGGGGTATTCAGCTTTTTAACGCCATTTTGGGCGGCTCGCTCTATCAGGATCTCCCGACAGAACACTCCTCCGAAATCAGCCACAAAATGAAGCCGCCCTATGACCTTTCCGCTCACAGCGTAAGTCTTGTAAAGGATACCCCTCTTCAAAAATATTTGGGCAGAGACACCCTTAACGTAAATTCATATCATCATCAGGCAATAAAAACCCTTGCCCCCTGCCTTAAGCCCCAAGCCTTTTCACCCGACGGCTTAACAGAAGCGGTATATCTGCCTGAAAACAAATTCATACACGCCGTTCAGTGGCACCCCGAATTTATGTATAAAACAGACCCCATTCAGCAAAAAATATTTAACTTTTTTATTGAAAGTATTTAATTTCTAATGTTTCTTAGCATTATAAGTCTTATATTTTCAGCAGTAAAAGAAGCCGTTTTTCGCCTGTGCTAATTAACAGTCCGAATTTAAACAACGGCTTCTACTACATTTTCTTATCTTTCCTATTTCAGTATCTCCGTACTAAATACCCTCTTTTAATAATTCTCAAAAACAATTTTTATTTCTCCGTTTATATCCATATTCCAAACTGCAAAAACAATATTATCAGCCCATTTACTTAAGTCTTTTCCTTTTTTCCACATCTCGCTAAACACTTCTTCTTTTTCAATCGGAATAAGCCACCCTGACAAATCTTCTCCCTCAAATTTTTCATTGATAAATTCCCGACCTTCTCCGCAATCTAAAAAGAAAATTTTGCCATTTCTCGCCGCCTCATTTTGTACAATTTCAAAAAAACACATAAATTTATAGCTTTCCTGCGTTTTTAGCCCCTTCATCCTCAACCAAGCCTTTCTATATTGTAACAAAATTCTTATTCTAAGCGGAGTAGAAAACGTTTTTCGTCTATACTTATCAACAGTCAGAATTTTAAAACGGCTTCTTAATATTCTCTCGTAAGTTTCATAATCTTAATTATCGTCCCAATCAAAGCTGTGGGGACTTTATCATTTTCCCGTTTTTCTTTTGAAGTCCTCATACATATTTTTGGCAATCCACATTTCCGACAAATCGGTTTTACCGTCTTTGTTAAAGTCAAACATTCCTCCTAAAGGATTGTAATTATTGTTGTTTTTCTTGTTATCCTTGTTGTTTTTGTTATTCTTGTTCATAAAATAACCTCCTCATTTATTGTATAAAAGACTGAAAAAATATGTTTTAACAAAAAAGTTGTATTGCCCCTATTATAGTAAGCAAAATTCCCATAAATATGCCCATACAGGGGCAGACACAGCTGAAAAGAACCCCTGCCCCAAAGCTCATTATCGCAAGACCCAAAAGCCGTCTTTTAACTCCCACAAAATCACACCCGCAAACAGCTTTAATATTATATGAAGAAAGCCGTTAAAAAGTGCTTTGTAAGGGTCAATATATCAGTCCTTTGAGAGAATTACCAAAAGCAGACCCTCTTTTATTTTGACTTCAGCCTTTTCTTCCGTAGAGACGTTGCTTATTCCCAAAGAGCTGCCTATAGTTAGCTCGGCATTATCGAGGGCATAATAAAGCCCCTTTGTAGTTACTCCCTTAACTGTGGTTGTAAGGGGTATAAGAGACAGAAGCCTGCCCTTTTCAACAACAAGTGAAATCTTGTCATCAATTAGGTAAACCGTGTTGTGACTGTCAACAAGCCTTGCCGTTACTCCGGCTTTAAGAGGTATCATAAGCAAATGAAAATTTGCCAGTGTGTGGTCAAGGCGTGTACCGATGCAGCCAATAAGGGTTATGTCGTCAGCTCCTCTTTCGACTGCAAGGCGAAGCCCCAGCTCGCTGTCAGTAAAGTCCTTTTCACAGGGCACTTTGATTACTTCTGCGTCGCCGTCTTCAAGCTCCTTTACAAGCTCTTCACCGGCGGAGTCAAAGTCTCCTGCCATAATATGAGGTTTAACCCCCAAAGCCTTGCAGAGCTTAGCCCCGGCGTCACAGCTTATAATTAAATCGGCTGCGGAGACATATCCTCTGACCTCTTCCGAAGTGTCGGGGTTGCCTCCGCATATTACAGCCGCCCTCACTTATTATACTTCCTTATGATTTTATAGAGGGTTTCAATATTTTCTTCAAGCTTATAGTCCTTATAGATAGATGAACCGCCTACGATTACGTTTGCTCCGGCGTCAATTACTTCTTCTAAATTTTCGGGCAAAATTCCGCCGTCGATTTCTATATCCACATTATAGCCGTTTGCGTCGATATATTTTCTCAAATTTCTGACCTTGTCAAGGGTATGGGGCAAAAGCCCCTGACCGCCGAACCCGGGAACAACCCCCATAACAAGAACCTGGTCAACCCTGTCAAGATAGGGGAAAACCGCTCTTTCCATAGTAGAGGGGTTAATTGTTATACAAGCCTTTTTACCGTATTTTTTTATATATTCGATAGCCTTGTCGGGCTTGTTTGTGGCTTCAAAATGAAAGCTCACAATATCTGCTCCGCACTGACAGAAAAGCTTTATATTTTTTATGGGGTCATAAACCATAAGGTGTACATCAAGAACCATATCCGTCATTTTTCTCATATTTTTAATGGCGGCTGTTCCGAAACTGAAATTGGGAACGAAAAGCCCGTCCATAATGTCAATATGAATGTAGGGTATTTTCATTTTCTCAAACACCTTGATTTCGTCCTCAAGGTGCATCATATTAGATGCTAAAATAGATGGTGCCAGCTTAATCATAACTTATTCACCTCATTTGTTTCCTTTCAGTTCAGTGTATATTCGCTTAAAAAAGTCATATCTTTCCTTTGAAACAGCTTTGCCGATCTGTTCCTTAAGCTTACAGTCGGGCTCGTTTATATGACGGCAGTCCCTAAATCTGCACCCCTCAAGATAGGGCTTAAACTCCTTAAAATAGTCTGTCAGCTCATCGGGGTTTAAAAGGCTTAAATCTATTGAGGTAAAGCCCGGACTGTCGGCAATATATGTGTTGTCGTCGATTTTCAAAAGCTCAACGTTCCTTGTGGTGTGTCTGCCTCTGCTGATTTTGCGGCTCAGAGTGCCTGTTTCCATAACACTGTTTTCGCAGATGTTGTTTATAAGACTTGACTTGCCAACTCCGGAAGGTCCCGCAAAAACGCTTACCTTTCCCTTAAGGGAAGCTTTAAGCCCTTCAAGACCTGTTCCCTTTTCACAGCTTACAAAATGAAGCTCATAAACGCCGCCGAAAATTCTCTTAAGAGTTTCTTCGCCCTCGCCGGAGTCAAGGTCTGCCTTATTCATAACTATTTTAATGTCCTTTATGCTTCTGCTTTCAGCAGTAATGAGAAAGCCGTTTAAAAGGTCAAGGTTCAGCTTGGGTTCACGTGGTGCGCAGACTATAAGTGCAGAATCCACATTGCAGACTGCCGGTCTTATAAGGCTGTTTTCTCTGGGCAGAAGCTTTTCAACAACACATTCGCCGTCACCTAAAGGGGTAATTTCCGCAAAGTCGCCTATACAGGGCTTTTTGCCTTCCTTTCGGAAGATACCCCTTGCTCTGCCCTCGAAAAGCTCTCCGTCATCGTTTGCTACAGTATAAAGTCCCCCTACTCCCTTAATAATTCTGCCCTTCATATCAATATGTCTTAGTGTCGGCAAGCTTGCCGTCTATATAATAGCTTGAACTTGTAAGTCCGCCGTCGTCATAGCTGTGAACAGCACTTATAACTCCGTCATAATATACCTTATAGGTACTGCCTGAGCCTGTTATGCTGGCGGAATAAGGGAAGCTTGACTTGTTTACGGTTTTAGTATAAACCACGCTTTCGCTTCCGTCAAGACCCACTTCGGCAATTTTAACGGTAACGCTGTCGCTGTCGGGAACCTGTGTTAAGGGAACCGCAACGGAATATGACTGTGAAACAGCCTGATTATAGTCAATGTTTTGAACCTCCGCTGTGGTTTCCTCAGCTTCCTCTTTTTCTTCCTCCGTAGTGGCTTCTGTGGTTGTTTCGCTTGCTCCTGTGCTGATATAAATTATAATTGTTGAGCCTTCAAGAGCTTCAAAGCCGCCGTCCTTGCTCTGGGCGCAGACCTGCCCCTTTGCATATTCGTCTGAAGCCGCTTCTTCAACCTTAACAACAAAGCCCTGTTCTTCAAGAATTTTAACGGCTTCGCTTTCGGTCATTCCCAAAACGTTTTCAACCTCAACCATAGTTTCGCTTTCGGAAATACTTATATAAAGTGTAACCTCGTCGCTTATATTAACCATTTCTCCCGCTTCGGGATTTGTGGAAATAATCGTTCCCGAAGGTATGTTTGTAGACTGTCTTGCCACAAAATTTATGTTTGTAATACCCAAAGCCTTAAGCTCTGTCTGGGCGTCTTCCATAGAGTCTCCCACTATGTCGGGGAACTCAACCTCGCCATTTCCGGCTGAAACCTGAACGTTTACCGTGTCGCCCTTGGAAACCTTCTTTCCGGCTTCGATTTCCTGCCAAACAACAATTCCAGCAAGCTCTTCGCTTTCAACAAGCTCCGCTTCAAGGAAAATTCCGTTTTCTTTAGCGGATTTTTCCGCAAGCTCCTGTGTTTTGCCCACTAAATCAGGCATAACAACGTCGTTGCCGCTGTTACCGCCTACCATAAAGGCGATTACAACAGTGATTATGGCAATAATTGCGGCTCCGGTTATAACGGCGCCGAAAATAACACGCCTGTTGGCGGCTTTTGCTTCTTCCTCTTCACGCTGTCTCTTAAGTCTTTCTCTTTCGGCGGCGCTTTTTGAAGGTCTGAGGCTTTGAGTGCTTCTGACATTGTGTCTTTCACCGCTTGAAGCGGATTTTTCTCTTATGGCTCTTCTGTCCTCGTTTGTAAGGACGATTGTCTGAGATGTTTTGTCATATACATTTTCGGTAACAAAATTTCCCGTTGTGTCGGAAATAGCTTTTTTAAGATCAGCACTCAGTTCTTTGGCGCTTCTGTATCTTTGGAAGGCTTTTTTTGAAGCGGCTTTGTTTATAATCTTAATCAAGCTGTCTGAAGCGTCGGGGTTAAGAGCCTTTATATCAGGCAAGGGCTCGTCCATATGCTTCATAGCAAGGGCAACGGGAGACTCGCCGTCAAAGGGCAGTCTGCCTGTAAGCATTTCAAACATAACTATGCCCAGTGAATATATGTCGCTTTTATCGTCTACAAAGCCCCCTCTTGCCTGCTCAGGTGAAAAATAATGGGCAGAACCCATTTGATCCGCAGTAAGGGTTGAGCTTGTGGCTGCTTTGGCGATACCGAAGTCCGTTACTTTAATATTGCCC
Source organism: Clostridiales bacterium (assembly GCA_021200955.1). Classification (GTDB taxonomy): domain Bacteria; phylum Bacillota; class Clostridia; order Lachnospirales; family CAG-274; genus JAJQCI01. Next base: position 10,388 of record JAJQFU010000123.1, read on the forward strand.
TCTCTTGTAACAAGTATGTTTTGGGGCTTAATGTCTCTGTGGACAATTTCCTTTTTATGAGCAGCCTCCAAAGCAGAGGCAATCTGCATTGAAACCCCAAGTGTTTCTTCATTTGTAAAGGGAGCGTTTTTGAGAATAAGCTCCTTAAGGGTATATCCGTCAATATATTCCATAATAATATAACAAATATCCCCGTCTCTGCCTACGTCATAGGCGCTTACTATATTAGGGTGGGTTAAGCCGGCTACAGCCTGGGCTTCTTTTGTAAAACGCTTTACAAAATCCTCATTATCGATAAATTCTTCTTTTAAAGCCTTAAAGGTAACAACTCTGTTGAGCTTTTCGTCAACGGCTTTATAGACAACAGCTGTTCCGCCGATGCCAAGCTGTTCCTCAATTCTGTATCTTCCGCTGATAATGGTGCCGCTTTCCAACATCATATTATCCAACCTCCCTGTCAATAAGGATTACCGAAATATTGTCTGAGCCGCCTCGGCAGTTTGCTTCATAGACAAGTCTGCCTACCTTATTTTCAGCAAAATCTTCGGAAGAAACAATATTTTTTATATCATCGTCGCTTAACATATTTGTAAGACCGTCTGTGCATAAAATAACATAGCGTGCAAGACCTGATACAATTCCGTCAACAAGAAGGTCGTGTCTTACGCCGAGAGCCCGGGTAATAAAATTTCTGTCGGGGTGGTGTTTAGCTTCTTCAAGGGTCAGCTTTCCGGCTTTAACAAGCTCCATAACGTATGAATGGTCGGTTGTTATCTGTCTTAAATTGCCCCAGTCGTCTAAGGTATAAAGCCTTGAGTCCCCTACGTGGGCAATGTAGAGCTTTCCGTTTTCAACAACCACGGCGGTAAAGGTAGTGCCCATTCCGCCCAGCCTTTCCGGTTCTCTCTCTGCGTCCTCTATTATGCGGCTGTTGGCATATCTTACACCGGCAATAATAATGTCTAAAGTGTCGTCAGAGCCTTCATAGCCTCTGCAGTATTCGCAGAAATATTTTATGGCGGAGCTGCTTGCAACCTCGCCGCCCTTATAGCCGCCCATTCCGTCAGCCACAATATAAAGATTTGAAAGTCTGCCTACAGGCTCGTTTGAAACAAAGACGCTGTCCTCGTTTAACTCTCTTATTCTGCCTATATCGCTTTTACAAAAGCCTTTCATAAAGTTTTCACCTCGCTGTTGTTTTTATACCGCTTCCTTAACTGACCGCAGGCTGCGTTTATGTCGCTGCCGAGCCGCCGTCTTACGGTATTTTCTATTCCCTCAGCGGTTAAAATACTGCTGAATTTTTTAACTCCCGTATCTGAGCTTCTCAGGAAGTTTCTTTCCTTCACATCGTTTACGGGAATGAGATTGACATGACCCAAAACACCTTTAAGTCTCCCGGCAAGCTCATAAGCCGCCTTTTCGGAATCGTTTACCCCTTTAATAAGGGCATATTCGAATGTAACTCTCCGCTTTGTGCCCTCGGCATAATCAGCCGCAGCCTTTATAACATCTTCATAGGAATATTTTCTTGCCACAGGCATAATTTTCTGCCTGATTTCATTATTGGGTGCATGGAGAGACACCGCAAGGGTTATAGGTAAGTGCAGATCCTTAAGCCTGTAGATTTCGTCTACAAGACCGCAGGTGGAAAGAGTGATGTTCCGTCTGCTTATATTTGCTCCGTCGGGATCGCTTAAAAGGCTTATAAACCTGACGGAGCTGTCGAAGTTGTCAAGAGGCTCTCCGCAGCCCATCATTACAACGTGACCCACTCTTATATTCTCCTGCCGCTCTATCTCATAGACCTGAGACAGAATTTCACCGGCAGTTAGGCTTCTTTCCAAACCGCCGATTGTGGAGGCGCAGAAGGCGCAGCCCATTCGGCAGCCTGCCTGAGTGGAAACGCACACGCTGTAGCCGTAGTCGTATTTCATCAGTACACTTTCTATTATATAACCATTTCGGATTTCAAACAAGTATTTTATTGTAGAATCTAAAGAAGATTTGTATTTTTCAACAGGCTTAACGCCGAAAATTCCGCTTGTTTCCTTAAGCTTTTCTCTTAGACTTAAGGAAAGATCTGTCATTTCGTCAAAGGAAGAAGCTTTCCTGAAATGCAGCTGTTTGAAAACCTGTTTTCCTCTGAATTTGGCTTCCCCCAAAGAGGTCAGAAAGTCACAAACCTCGTCTTTATTCATAGATAAAATATCAGCCTTCTCCATAATATCACCTTTTAATAAATTTTGCCGCAAAAAAGCCATCTCCGCCCCACATATAGGGGGTAATGTTTATATAGCCCTCTTTTATGGTCGGGGTTTCACCACCGTCAGGCACAAGGGAGCTAATATCGCAGCAGTCAAAATCAAACTCTTTTAAAAACCAGTCTCTAATGTCTTCGTTTTCTTTTTTTGAGACTGTACAGGTGGAGTAGACAAGAACTCCGCCGGGCTTAACATATTCCTGTGCAGCAGTAAGTATTTTTTTCTGAAGCTCCGCCAAGGCTTCAATATCCTCTAAGGTTTTGTTATATTTTATGTCCGGCTTTTTCTTTAAAAGCCCCAGTCCCGAACAGGGAGCATCTACTATAACTCTGTCAAAGGCTTCTTTGTCCTCCGGCTTAAACCGGGAAGCGTCGAAAAGCTCCGGCTTAATGATGTCTATGCCTAATCGCTTTGCACCATTCTGCACAAGTCTCAGCTTATGTTTATATATGTCTCGTGAAACAATTTCGCCTTCATTTTCCATTAAATAAGCGGCTAAAAAGCTTTTCCCTCCCGGAGCTGCGCAAACATCTAAAACTCTTTCGCCCTTTTGGGGATTCAAAAGCTTAACGCAAAGATATGCGCTTTGATCCATTATATGAAAAAATCCCTGTTTAAATGCCGCACTTTCGCTTATGTCGGAGGTTTTTGATACATTCAAAATGCCCTCGCCTATTTTGGCTCTGACCGAGCCTATGTTGTCCTCTTTAAGGGCTTTTATAAGACCCTTTTCGTCGGTTTTAAGAGTGTTTACAGCTGCACTGACCTTGGGAGTTTTAAGATTTTCGGCGCACATTTTGCAGACCTCGTCATATGAGAAGGTTTCAAGCCAGTATTCTATAATTTCGCTTGGGTAGGAATACATTACAGATAAGTATCTGACAGGCTCTTTCTTTTCATCGGGATAGGGTATTTTATTTATGTTTCGGGCAATATTTCGGAGAACGCCGTTTACAAAGCCGCCTAAATTGGTGAAGCCTTTCTTTTTAACAAGCTTTACGGCTTCATTGCACACTGCGGAATCGGGAACTCTGTCCATAAACATAAGCTGATAGACTGAAATTCTCAGGACATTCAAAACGTAGGGTCTTATTTTTTTAACCTTTACGGTGGAAAAACGCCCTATGACATAGTCTATTCTTATTAAATTTCTGAAGGTTCCGTTTACAACCTCGGTAACAAAGGCTTTTTGAACCCGTGACATTTCTTTGTGACGGCATAAGGCGTCTTTAAGGACAATGTTACCGAAGCCTTTATCAAAAACATCAGCCACAACGGCTGCGCTAAGTTCTCTTTCGTTCATATTCAATCCTCAAAAAAACTCTTTCAATTTTATTAAAAATAGGATATAATCGTAATTAAGAAATAAATTCCTTATGGGATATTATATCACACTTTTATAATTAAGTAAAAGAAAATTTATATTATTTTCAAAAAAATGAAACAATATTTTGCCTCACCTTTTAAAACAAGCCCTTCGGGCTTGCTTCAAAAAGGCGAGCCGGGGAAAAAGGAAGGCGGACAGCCCTCGCCTAACGGCTCGGGCTGTCCGCCGCAGACCAAAAGTCTGTTAGTCTGCCCGAAAGGCAACGGTTCATTCAGGCTTTGCCCCGACAGTCATAAGCCAAAAATTCAGCAATACAAAAGGAGAGTATTTATGATAAACTTAAAAAGCATAATTTGGTATACACGTCAAATAATATGGCTTACAAACAATTTAAGAGAAACCTCAAAGGTCAAAAAAATGCTTAAAACCCACTCACAGGAGGAATGTGACAAAAGAATTTGGTCTGACGCAGAAAGCTGGGCTAAATATATAGTCCGTTCCACAGGCTCTGAGGTTGAGGTAACAGGAAAAGAAAACATAATAACCGACCGCCCTGTTTTGGTGGTGGCAAATCATCAGGGCTATTTCGACATACCCATACTTATGGGCAATATGGGCTTCCCCATAGGTTTTATAGCAAAAACCGACCTTCAGAAATTCCCCTTTTTGAACGACTGGATGGAGCTTATACACTGCCTTTTTATGGACAGAAGCGATATGAAGCAGTCAATAAAGGTCATAACCGAGGGCATAAAGCAGATTAAGGGCGGTCAAAGTATGGTTATTTTCCCTGAGGGAACAAGAAGCAAGGGCGGTCCAGTTGCTGAATTTCACGCAGGCAGCTTTAAGCTTGCCACAAAGTCAAAAGCGCCTATTATCCCCGTAACCATTGACGGCAGCTACAAAATTATGGAGGAGCACAAGGGCAATATAAAAAAGTCAAAGGTTTATCTGACAATTCACAAGCCTATTTACACAGACACTTTAACAAAAGATGAACAGGCTCTTCTGCCCGAAGCAGTCAGAGAAACTATAACGGGAGCGATAAAAAATGCCTAACATAAGAATGACAATTCAATATGACGGAACGAAATATTACGGCTTTCAGCGTCAAAAGGACAAGCCCACAATTCAAAACAAGCTTGAAGAGTGCCTCGGCAGAATTTTGGACGAGGAAATTGAAATTATAGGCAGCGGCAGAACCGACGCCGGGGTTCACGCACTGGCTCAGACTGTGAACTTTCACAGCCAAACAGAGCTGACGCCGAAAGAGATTGCGAAGCTTTTAAACACATATCTGCCGAAGGATATTGCGGTTACGTCGGCGCAATACTGCTCAGAACGTTTTCACTCACGGTATAAGGTTCTTCAAAAGACATATATGTACCGCATAAACAGGAAGGGCTATTCAAATGTGTTTGAACGAAAGTATGTTTTTGACTTTTTCGAACCCTTAGACGTGGAAAAAATGAAGGAAGCCGCCGAAATAATGAAAGGAACTCACGATTTCAAGGGCTTTTCCGCTGTCAAAAAGACGGACAAGTCAACAATGAGAAACCTTATAAAAGTCGAGTTTGAAGAAAAGGAAGGAGAGCTTGACATTATTTATACAGGCTCGGGGTTTCTCAGGAATATGGTCAGGATATTGACGGGAACTCTTATTGAAGCGGGAACGGGAGACAGAGAGATTTCTTCAATTAATGAGATTTTTGAAACAAGGGACAGGACGAAGGCGGGCTTTACTGCGCCTGCGGAGGGGCTTATACTTGTGGGGGCAAAATACTAATTGCTTTATACCGGAGCGGAGGTTTGGAAGTTGCTGTTGACTGTGAGTTTTTTACATTCTTAAAAAGCAATGTCAAGCTTAGTCTATATAAAATCCAAAAAGTCATACTGTGTCACTTGACAAAATGATAATGTCATGGTATGCTTTTTTTGGTAAATAAAGTAAGAATATTCAAAGGTAATCCTTTGTAATGTAAGATAATTTGCAGCTATAAATAATTATAAATATATAAAAAAGAAAAACACATTAAATACTGGTGGCACAGATACTTAATGTGTTAATCTTGGGTATGCTAAAAGCTAACCTAATAACTACAGTTATATTTTAGCATATCCATAAATATAAATCAACATTTTTTTAAAAATATTTAGGAGGGTTGTATTATTTATGGATATTGAAAAATTTAATAATTACGATGTATTCCATTCCTTTCTGGTAAAAAATGCCGATTATGAGGGAGTTTTTGAGATGCCTTGTTTAAAAACGAGCATTCAAATTCCAAACCGTGTAATTACATTTTCAAAGGCAATGTCAAGAAAGACAAAAAACTTTGACCAGTGGGTTGTATTTTATGAACACGATGTAAAATTTGAGCGTCTATGGAATAATCCAAAAGCATATTTAAACAAGCTAAAAAAATTTAACGGATTCATATCACCTGATTTCAGTATTTATCGTAATATGCCGTTATGTATGCAAATTTGGAATACATATCGTGGACGAGCACTTGCCTTTTGGCTGCAGGATAACGGAATTGAAATAATTCCCAATGTGCGTTTTAATGATGAGAGGACCTATGCATTTTGTTTTGACGGAATAGAAAAAAACAAGACTGTAGCAGTAGGTACTTATGGATGTATAAGAAGCAAAATAGATAGAGACTATTTCAAAAGCGGTCTTTCAGAACTTATAACCAGACTTTCACCCAAAAATATAGTAGTATATGGATCAGCACCAAACAGTATTTTTGAAGAATATTTTAATAAAGGGATAAAAATTCTTTCTTTTGAAAGCGAAATTTTAACAGCAAGAAAGAAGGTGACTGATTAATGGGAGGAGGTACAGGCGGAAGCTTTGGTAACACAAGAGGTCGCAAAAAAAGTAAATCCCAAAAAGACAGCCATTTATATGGAAAACCGGGGCAAATAAAGCGCAGTGGCTATAAAGAAACTTTAATTGGTTCTGATGGTAGGGCAGTAAGAGAAAAACATAACACAGATCATGGTAACCCTAAATATCACGATAATCCTCATTATCACGATATTAAATGGGACGAAAATGGAAATCCGATATTTATGAGAGAAAGGTAGAATGAATATGAAAAAATACGACAACAACTTTTTGGATGAAAACGATATTATTGATTGTCTTAAAAGAGGCTGTGAAGTGGAATTTTTATATCAATCAAAAAAATACTCAATAACTCACACCCTCAATGACGAAATCAGTGTAACTGAATACAATAATATGGCAAGCGAACGAACCTATAAAACAGCCGAAGAAGCTATGGAATATTCTTTTGGAGACAAGCTTTTAAGAGACATTATCGGCAAAATGAAAATTATTGACCGTTCATTTTAAAATTTCACATAATCAGTCACTGTTATAAACCGGCATTTCGCTCGGATAGAGGAAACAAATATAATGAAGCTGAAAATTTACCAATACAAAAAGAGAATGAATGCCGAAAAGCTTCATTCTCTCTTTTTTATTGCCTTTAGTTAGTAATCAGTCTTTGCTTTAAAGCTATTAATCTTTAAAGTATCTGTCTAAAAGACCCTTGAAAGCACAGCCGTGTCTCGCTTCGTCCTTAGCCATTTCGTGTACAGTATCGTGAATTGCGTCATAGCCAAGCTCTTTAGCTCTCTTAGCAAGGTCAACCTTTCCCTGAGTTGCACCGTTTTCAGCCATATATCTGAGCTCAAGGTTTTTCTTTGTAGAGTCCGTAACAACCTCTCCCAAAAGCTCGGCGAATTTAGCTGCGTGTTCAGCCTCTTCATAAGCTGCCTTCTCATAGTAAAGCCCAACCTCGGGGTAGCCCTCTCTGTGAGCAACTCTTGCCATAGCAAGATACATACCTACTTCAGTACATTCACCTGCAAAGTTATCTCTTAAGCCCTGAACAACCTCTTCGTCAAGACCTTGAGCAATACCAACCTTATGCTGGTCAGCCCAAACAAGCTCTTCGTCTAAGGGTTCTTCCTTAAATTTTGAACCGGGAACTTTACACTGAGGACAAAACTCGGGGGCTTCTGTTCCGATGTGAACATATCCGCAAACGGGACAAACAAATTTTTTCATAATAATTTACCTCCATTATTCGTAATTGTTTTTGTTTAGAACTAAGTTTTATTAGGTTGTGAATATATTATAATACATACAT
>JAJQFU010000095.1 GCA_021200955.1 Clostridiales bacterium
TGGAGAACCTTACTATTTTTTTATTTTTGTTACCTATCTATTGTACCTCAACATTGAGAAGGATTTGAAAAAATACTTTGGACGGTTTTTATTTGTTCATTCAGTTAAAGAGACAAAGCTGCGGATAAAGCCGAAAGAGGGCTTAAGCGCAGCTTTTTTCCTTTATTTTCAGAGGTTATTTTGTTTCGCAGATTCCGAGATTTCCCAAGCCGTTTCCGCAGCAGCAGATAAGGACGAAGAAAAGGAGAATAATCAGGGAGTTGTCGCCGCCGCAGCCGCCGAAAATTCCGTTTGAGCCGCAGCCGCCGCAGCAGAAAAGAATGATCAAAATTCAAATCCAGTTATTGCCAAAATTCATATTCTAAAACCTCCTAAAATAAAATCTACAGTCTAATATATGTATGGATATTTAAAATATTCCTTTTTATGGTATTATTTAAGAGTTAGGACAAATTGCTGTATGAGCGTGTCTAAAGGTTATACTGAGGTAACAAATGTTATTCTTGACCAACAAGGGTTGTTGAGAATATAATGAAGAAAGATTAATTTTAAGACGGTGATTTTTATGGAAGGAAAGCTTCAATTTGAAAATGAACGGCTTGCTATGAGGGTTTCGGGGGTAAGTGTAGGGGTTAATGCAGGGCTTTTTGTTATGAAGCTTTTTGCAGGTATTTTCGGACACTCTTCGGCTATGGTTTCTGACGCAGTTCACTCACTTTCGGACGTTTTAAGTACCTTTGCCGTAATCGTAGGCATAAAGTTAGGGGCAAAACAGGCTGACGGCGACCACTGCTACGGTCACGAGAGACTTGAAAGCATAACTGCCCTTTTTTTGGCGTGGTTTTTGGCTGTGGTTGGCTTCGGAATAGGTGCCGAAGGAATAGCGAGAATTATTAATTTTGACGCTGAAAACTATTCGGCTCCGTCGGTTTTGGCTTTGGGAGCGGCTGTTGTTTCAATTGCCGTTAAGGAATGGATGTACCGATACGGCAGAAAGGCGGCTCTTAAGCTTAATTCCGACGCACTTATGGCTGACGCCTGGCACCACAGGTCTGATGCACTTTCATCAATCGGCAGCTTAATAGGCATCGGCGGCGCTATGGCAGGCTTTCCGCTGTTAGACCCAATTGCGGCGGTTGTAATTTGTTTGTTCATCTTAAAGGCTGCCTACGGAATTTTCAAAGAGGCCTCAGACAAGCTTGTAGACAAAGCCTGCGACGAAGAAACTATTGAAGAAATGAAAAACGCCGTAGGGAATATCTCCGGGGTTATAGATATTGACCTTATTAATACAAGACTTTTCGGCTCAAGGGTTTATGTTGATATTGAAATTTCAGCGGATAAAAACCTAAGCCTTGATAAAGCCCACGCAATCGCACAAGCAGTTCACGACAAAATAGAAAAGGATTTTCCTCTTGTTAAACATTGTATGGTTCACGTAAACCCTAAATAATAAGACTTTCTGCAAAATAAAAACGATAAATAATCATAAATTTGAAAGATTTAATCTTGAAATTTAAGTTGATATTCAAGCGGCTTTATAGTATAATGAATATATGAAAGAGACGGCTTTAAAATTTGAGGAATAATACATTATGAAAGAAACAGCCGCAGGCTTAAACAAAATGGAAGCGAGAAGAAATATTAAGGATAGTGTTTTCACGAAGATGTTCAGCCAAAAGAAGTATCTTTTGCAGCTGTATCAGTCGCTGCACCCTGAAGACACTGTATCAACTGAAGATGACCTGAGAACAATAACACTGGAGCCTATATTTATTAAAAGCCTTACCAATGATTTGGGCTTTTCGGTCAACGACAGGCTGTTTGTTCTTGTGGAAGCCCAGTCAACAGAGTCGGTAAATATTAGCTTTCGCAGTTTTATGTACTTGGCTCACACCTATCAGGAATACTTTGAGGAGACTAAGCAAAATTTATACGGAACAAAGCCCGTTAAGGCTCCCGAGCCGGAGTTATATGTGATTTACACTCGAAATGCAAAAATTAATAAGGATGCAATAACCCTGTCTGAGGAATTTTACGGCGGCAAAAAAACCGCCCTTGATATTAAAGTTAATGTAATTACCGATGAAAACAGCAGCGGAATTGTTAATCAATATATTAATTTTACAAAGGTTTTGGATGCTCAGATAAAAAAGCTCGGCTATAAACAGGAAGCCATTGCCAAAACGATTGAAATTTGTAAAAATGAGGATGTTCTTTCGGAGTTTTTGAAGGAGCACGAAAAGGAGGTTGTTACCATTATGAGAAGCTTATTTGATCAGGAAAAAGCCCTTGAAATCTATTTTTATAATGTCAGAAAAGATGCCGAAGAAGAAGGACGTGCAGAAGGACGTGCAGAAGGAGAAGCAAAAGGAAGAGTAAAAGGAAAAGAAGCTGTTGTTATAGAGATGATAAAAGAAAATCTTGAACCTTCTTATATTAATAAGCTTACTAAGGTATCATTGGAGAGAATTAATGAACTTAAAACTCTCTTGATGGACAATGTGCAGTTGGCAAGCGATTAAAATAAAAAATAAAGGACTGTGAAAAATTAATTATAAGTGAACCCACCCCTGTCAAGTAGACAGAGCAAATAACAAAAGAATTATGTATAGC
>JAJQFU010000115.1 GCA_021200955.1 Clostridiales bacterium
AGCGGAGTTTTTTAACTCCCATGCCGCTTTTTGTCTTGCTTTCCTTGCGACAGCTTATTTATATTACCACATCCGAAGTCTTTTGTCAAGAACTTTTTTTGTGATTTTTTAATTTTTTTCTCTTTTGTTTTCCTGACGGAAAAACAGGAGAAAAAAATAAACGGAGAAAGAGGGATTCGAACCCTCGCGCCGGGATTAGCGACCTACTCCCTTAGCAGGGGAGCCCCTTCGGCCTCTTGGGTATTTCTCCAATTCCCTGAAAAACAGCTTGTTTTGTTTTTCAAGAGCCAAAATCTATTATAACGTCATTTTCCTTTTCTGTCAATACCTTTTTTTCAAAACTTTTAAAAAAATTTTCTTAAGGCTTTACATAAAATAAAGAAGCACTATTATTCCCAAAATTATTCTATAAATTCCGAAAACCTTAAAATCATGACTCTTGACATAGCCCATAAGGAATTTAATCGCCAAAATCGAAACCACAAATGACGAAATCATTCCCACTGCCAAAATGACTATCTCGGAAGAACTGAAAACAAGCCCGAACTTCAAAAGCTTAACAAGGCTTGCCCCGAACATAACGGGAATTGCCAAAAAGAATGTAAATTCCGCCGCAACATATCTCGAACAGCCAAGCAGAAGTCCGCCGATTATAGTAGCCCCTGATCTTGACGTACCGGGAATAAGCGCAAGCACCTGAAAAAGACCTATGCCGAAAGCCACTGAAAGAGGCAGATTGTCGGTGTATGCATATTTGGGTTTCTTCCCCTTGTTCAGACTTTCTACTATAATAAATATAACGCCGTAAAGAATGAGCATAATTGCTACGGTCAGAGAGTTGTACAAATATTCGTCAAGAAGATCGTCAAACAAAATACCTATAACCCCGGCAGGTATGCAGGCAATTATAACCTTAAACCAAAGTATGTAAATACTCTCCCTTTCGGGCTTCGTCTTTTTTCTTGAAAAGGGGTTCAGCTTCTCAAAAAACACAACCAATACCGCCAAAATTGCACCTAACTGAATAATTACATCGAACATTTCACAAAACTCGTCCGTCATATTCAGCTTTATAAACTCCTGAGCCAAAATCAAATGCCCTGTTGAGCTTATGGGCAGCCACTCTGTTATACCCTCAATTATGCCTAAAATCAACGTTTTTAATATTTCGATTATCATTTTTTCGTTCCTTTCTTTTTTGTTTTTGTTTTTTGCTGCCGGTGCGGCTAAGCCGCTCATAGACCAAAGACGATAGGCTTTGGTCTAAAGAGGAGAACCCGCAAGCGACATATTATTTTTGCGCTTGCGCAGAAATAAATGAGCTAAGCGAGGTTCGACGACAAGGGGAGGCTGTCGTTTGCCAAAAGTCTCTCTACTTTTATGCTGTGCTGAATGCAGCAGTGTAGCCGTTAATATAGTAGACTTCGTTTTTTTCCTTAAGAATAATGCGGTAATAGGGAATTGCTTCCGAAGCCTCTCCCTCTTTTTCATATTTTGCCAAATACCCCAGCTCCAGCTTCGAAACCGTCAGGCTCTCATCAGGGTAAATCTCCCTTATGCCGTTCATAAATGAAAGCAAAATAACATCGGCGCAGTAAACCTCAGACTTTGCCCCCGTAAAGCCCAAAGGCTTTAAATATCTCAGGCTTACAGTCATACCCTCAGCTCCGAAAGTAAACAGGCAGAAATTGTTGAAGCAGTCATTTTCCTTATAATGCATATCATATTTTATCAGCAGCTTCCCATCCGTTTCCGCAGTATATTCATATGAAAACTCGGGAAAAAGCCCGTTTAACTCTTCCATATAACCCTGAGCCGTCTCCTCCGCCCTTTCCTTATCTGAAATTAAAAGACTTTTGTCGGTGTAGGTAACAATATCCCCCTCAACCTTCAGCTCTCTGTCATCAGTTTTAAATATGGTGGCGTTAAATTCTTCCGTTCTTTTAACGCTTTCGTCCGTTTCAAAAAAAACGTCCACAAGGTCAAAAAGGTTGTAGTTAGCCGCCGCAAGGCTTAACTGAGACAGGCTTACCGCACTTTGGGGAACCTCCGCTTCTACGGAAATGTCATTGCTTTCAAGAACCGCAATAATGTTTTCAACCTCTGTTTTCGAAAGCCGTCTGTTTAAATCTTCCGCAAGATTAAGCCCCAAAAGAACGGCATTTAGTATTAATAAAAGAATTATGGTATAATTTCTTGCCTTGTTCCAATCCATAGCTGCCCCCTGATTCAACCGAAAGCTTAAATGTAAATCCTTCTTATATAACATATCACAAAATAAATATTTTATCAATACAAAACTTCCGCAGAGAGAAATTTTCTGCGGAAGCTGTTTTAATATGCTCAGACTTCAATCCAAAGCTTTATCTTATTATCTTTTATCTGTAAGTATTTAAGCCGCTGCTTGTGTGGGTGCTTCGCCGTTTGCTTCTCTGCCGCCTTGACCGCCTTGTCCGCCGACTCGGTGACCGCCGCCGCCGAAGCCGCCGCCCATTCCGCCGCTTGTGCCTGCGGAAGTAGCCTTGCCGCTTAATGTAACTGTTTCAACAAGAGTTCCGTCTGTTAAGGTTCCCCCTGTCTGATATTCGCCCATATCCTCTGCGCCTGTTAAAACGCCCCCTGTATATATGGCTATTTCAGCTCCGTCGGTCAGGCTTTCGTCGCCGAATACTATGGAGGAAATCTGCTTAGGAGTGGTTGTACTTAAAAGAACCTCGCCTGTTGAATTATTAACTAATGTTATAAGTGTATTTTCTGAAATGGTGTCTCCGTTATATTTAAAGGAATAGCCCTCCGACTCGCTGTCTGCTCCCTCAGCCATACCGCTTGAGCCTATGGCAAGAAGAGTTCCGCCGTTATAATATATACCGCCGCCGCAGTCAAGTGCGCCGTCTCCGCCGCTTGTAGGCCCGTAAACTATTACAACGCCGCCGTTAAAGTTAATGTCTCCGTTTGAATCAACGCCATCGCCCTGTGCGCTTACAACAAGAGTTCCGCCGTTTATGGTAATATAGCAGCTTTCGTCATAATCCATCATACCGCCGCCACCGCCTTGACCCGGTCCGCCGGGCTGACGGTTTCCGCCGCTTTCGCTGCCGCTGTTTTCACTGCTGTCGTCGGCATTGCCTTGGCTCATATCGGGTCTGCCGCCCTGCATATCAGAGGGAGCGTCGCCGCTTGGCATATCACCATCGGGCATTTCGGGAGCGTTGCCGTTCATCTCCGGCATTTCTCCGTTCATCTCCGGTCTTTCACCGTTTTCCATATCAGAAGGCATTCCGCCCGGTCCGCCTTGTCCTTTGCCGCCTTGACCCGGTCCGCCGCCTTCGCCTTGACTCATATCTGATGTAGGAATTGCTTCTGCGCCTGAGCTGCCGCTTTCATCGCTTTGGCTCTCTCCCCCTGTCATATCGGGAGCCTGACCTCCGCCGAATCCGCCGCCCATATGGCTTCCGCCGTCTGAGTTTGTGCCTTCGCCTGCTGCGTTAAGTCCGTCGTCTGATGCGTCAAGATTTACATTTCCGCCGTTTACCGTAATTGTGTTTCCTTCAAGACCTTCATAACAGGTTACAATGTTCATTTCACAGTCATTTACAACAAGATCTGTTTCTGCGTGAACACCGTCATCCTCTGTGGAAATTGTATATGTTCCTCCGTTAATTGTTGCACTTGCATTTGAGTGAATTGCGTCATCAACAGAGTTTAAGTTAAATGTTCCGCCGTTTATTTCAATGTCTGTTTCGCCCTTGAGAGCCTTGCCCTCTGAGGTAATTGTTATGTCTCCGTCATTGACAACAAGGTTGCCCTTTGAAGAATAAATGCCGTTGCCGGTACAGGTTATGTTGAAGGTTCCGCCCTCTACTGTGAGACTGTCCTTGCCCTTAATTCCTCCGCCTACGGAGTCAATTGTTATGTTTCCGCCTTCAACAGTCAGGCTGTCCTTGCTGGTTATGCCCTCGCAGTAAGCAGAGGTTATATCAAGTGAGCCGTCCCCTGTTAATGTCAGGTTGTCGCTGCAGTAAACAACTGCGTCGGGCTCGCCGTCCTCATCAAGCTGTGAATAATTTGCTCCGTCCGCAAGGCTGTTTTCAGATCCCTCTTCAAGATTAATTGTAACATCTCCGTTTGTGTTCCAAATTGCAGGGCCTTCCGTATTGGTTATGGATACTCCCTGAAGATTTATGGTTACGTCCGTTTGAGAATCTATAACAAGGCAGCCGTCCGAAAGGCTTCCTCTTACGTTATATGTTCCTCCCGATTTTATGGTAACAGTGTCGCCGTCTATGCTTACCGATGAGCTGTCTGCCTTTGAGCCGCCGTCTGCCAAAACTATGTCTTCAGCTGCGGAAGCGGTTTCGGAGCAGCCCGAAAACGCCAGTCCCCCCGCTGCAAGACAAACGCTCAGCCCCGCAACAGTCAAAAAATTCTTTCCGTATTTCATTTTATATTATGACCTCCTTTTTATTCTCTATAATCAAAATACTATGCTCTGATAACTGTAATAATTATCTTTGCTTTATACGATTATATCCCAAAAACAACCCTTTGGCATTAAAGAAACATTAAATTCTAATAAAAAAGAGGTGCGGTTTCAAATCTTGATTTTATCATAAACAAAGAAAAGCCCCGGAAGCTTTGATCTTCCGAGGCTTGATATTACATATTATTTATTTGTTTTTATAAGCTTATTACGTCACTTTAACCTTAATTGTGTATGTGTCGTAATCGTCGCCGTCCTCGTTTTCGGCGTATACGGTATAGGTTCTTCTGCCGCTGTCATCGGGCTCAAAGGCGAACTCCCAAATATATTCGCTTGAAGAGCTGTCGGTAGGCTTTTTAAGCTTGTTTGTAACCATATCGTCGTCTTCATCTTCGATCCATACCTTAGAAACGCTGGTTGTGGTATAAACCGTAACATCTAAGTCGTCGCCCTCTTCTATAGTAGAATCATAGTCTACTCCCGTAATTTCAGGGTCTGAGGTATTTACGCCGTAAACATAGAAGGTTCTTGCGTCAACATCTCCGTCTTCATTATAAGCATAAACCGTATAATAAGTATTTACGGAACCCACTGTTATCTTAGGTGAAAACTTAATATAGGTTGCTCCGGATGTTGTCGTATTGCCCTCTGTAGAAGCAAGGGTTCTTCCGTCTTCATCCTTAATTACAATATAGTCTGTGCCCGTTGAACATTTAACAATATAGGTCATTGTTTCGCCTGACTCTATGTCGTCGGTCTTAGGCTCGATTGAAATAACAAAGGGAGCTGACGAGCCTGTGGAAGCCTCGCAGGTAATTCTGATAGATTCGGTTATTTCTTCGTCATCCTCATCATATGCCACAACCTTATATTTGTTTGTGCCGGTAGAGGTCTCAGTCCAACTTACAACAAAGACATTTGTATTTCCCTGTTCATCGTAAGTGTTGTTTGCATAAGCCACTCTTTCGTTGTCATCGTCAAATATCTCAACATAGTCTATGTCTGACGAAGTAGTTATATAAAGCTTTGTTTCTTCCTTCTTTGTGGTTACGCCCATAGCCGGGTTAATATCATATATTGTAAGAACATCGTCTTCGTCATCGTCGTCATCATCGGAAATTCCTCTGAAGTCAACAATTCTGTAATCGTCCGAATATGTTCCCAAATCGTCGGTATATACATATATATAAAGGTGGCATGAGCCTGTTGTTGTTACTTTAACCTTTCCTTCAAAGGATCTCCTGCTGCTTGTTTCGGTATAGTCCGAAACAGAGGTGTGGTTTGAAGAATAGTTTGTGTCTATTCTCAGTCTTTCAACATCGTCTGTTGTAACAACAGTGAAATATAAATAGTCTCCCTTTTCTACCTTTGTGCTTTCAAGAGTTACCTTATAAATATATTCCGAAAGACCGTCATCTCCCGAGTCATCATCCTCGTCTTCATCGTTTACGGTCAGTTCGACTGTCTTATAGTCATAATAAGACGAACCGTTTCCGGGGTATACATAATAGGTTCTCTGAGTGTTTCCGTCATCTTCAGCGGTAAATGTAATCTTAAAGGTTCTTGAACCGTCGCCGTTATCCGAATAGTCAACAACTTCCTTAAGTGTTTCCTGACCTGTGGAGTAATAAAGCTTTACAGCCGTTGTTGAATCGTTTGTCACAACGTTTAAGGTTGCGGTGCCGCCTACGATAATATCATCGTCTAAGAAATTGGCTGATTCAATTTCGGGGGTATCTGTCGTAAGGATAATAACCGTACGGCTGGGGTTGTCCCAGCTTACGTCTGCGCCCATAGCCTCAGCCAGCATTCTTATGGGAACAAGAATACGGTTGCTGACAACAATAGAAGATGTGTCAAAAGAGGAAGGTGTGCCGTTTACATAAATAATGTTGCTTCTCATAGTGTGCTTAATAACTCTTGAGCCATCAGCACTTGTAAATGTAGCTGTTTCGGTGTCTTTATCCCAGTCTACCGTTAAGCCCAAAGCCTCGGCGGTTGTTCTTATAGGCACCATCGCCCTTGAATTATAAATCATGGGCTGGGCGTCTGTAGAAAGATATGTAACCTGAGTGCCGTTTATGGTAACATAAACAGGATCATCGGCAAAGGAGCTTACGCACCAAATCTGCATGCACAGCATAACAGCCAAAATCAGTGCCGCAGCTTTAAAAATTCTGTTTTTCATATATCCTCATCCTTTCATTGAAGAATAGTAATTTTTGTTTCACTGCTCTTTTATGTAACAGTTCAGCCGTGTCTTTTAATTTCAGATTTTTGCATATTTATATGCACAAAATATGAAATTGAGACACGAGCGGAGCGCCAAATAATGAGCTAAAAGGAAGCCGCATAGCGGCGGCGTATGCGAAGCAGACGTTTAGCGAATTAGTTGGCTGAATTGTTACTGTTATATTTATATTATGATTATAACAGATTTAGGTCTGTAATACAAATACAATTATATGAATTTTATGTTACAAACTTTTTGCGAAATCAGTTTTCCTGACTGTCAGAGTTCTTCAAAAATTTTTTCATTTTAAGGAAGGTTTCGTCGCTTATGTCATGTTCGATCTTGCAGGCGTCTTTTTCGGCAATTTCTTTATCAACCCCCAAAACCTTAACAAAGAACTCCGTAATCAAAACGTGCCTTTCATAGACATTTCCTGCGGTTTCCTTTCCCTTGTCGGTTAAAACAATATTTCCTCCAAGCTCTATTGTTATATAGCCGTTGTCTCTTAAAATCGACATAGCCCTGCTTATAGAAGGCTTTGAAAAGCCCAGCTCATTGGCGACGTCGATGCTTCTGACAAAGCCCTGTCTGTTTTTTAAAATAAGAATTGTTTCGAGATAATCTTCTCCCGATTCGTGCAGCCCCATAAATCTACCTCCGTGCTGTGTTATTATATATCAGTTTATTATATCACGTCAACGGCATATTTACAAGATTTTTTTGAAAATTCCTTGTTAAAAAATTCATTAAGAGTCTGTTCGGACGTTTTAAGTCTTTGAGCTGTCGGGCAGCATAAATCCTTCTCCCGTTACTTCCGAAGCGGAGGTTATAATCATAAAGGCTTTGGGGTCAATCTCAAAGGCAAGACGCTTTACCCCCACGACCTGTTTTTTGGAAACAACGCAGAGGATTATATTTTTGTCCTTTCCCGTGTATTCCCCTCTGCCCTTAAGGGTGGTGACCCCTCTTTCAAAGCCCGACATAACGGCTTTGCCTATTTCCTCGGACTTGTCCGAAATTATATAAACCGCTTTGGCAAGCCCCGACCCCAAAACGAAAAAGTCAATAACCTTTACGGTTATATAAACGGAAATTATAGCGTAAAACGTGTTTATTGAGCCGAACTCGAAAAAGCCCAGAGCGATTATAACATAGTCTATTATAAGTATTAAAAACGAAACGGAATATTTGGGCAGCCTTTTGTTTATGATTGTCGCCAAAAGGTCGCTGCCGCCGGTGGTAAAGTCCGTTCTTAAAATAAGCCCTAAGCCTGCTCCCTCTATAATTCCTCCGAAAAGGGCAGCTATGGGAAGGTCTGTTTCAAACTCCGGCAGAAAGCCTGTCGCCCAAAGCATAAAGGATAAAAGAACCGTTGAAAAAAGACTGTTTTTGAGCTTTTTAAAGCCCAAAACAAAAAAGCCCGCCAAAAAAAGAGGTGCGTTTATAAAAAAGAATAATGCCCAAAGGGGTATTCTGACGCCGCCTGCTCCGTATATAAATGAAGATAATAAAATGGCAAGCCCCGACGCACCGCCTATAACCAAATCGTGGCTTTCAAAAAATGAGTTTACCCCTACAGCCATTAAAAACGTTCCCGAAAATATATATAAAATGTCCTCTTTTAATTTCAAAGCCTTCACCCTTTCTGAACACTGATATTAGGCTCCCCTTGAGGGGAGCTGTCAGCGTAGCTGACTGAGAGGTGTTGCAAATTTAGTTCATAACTTTAAATTATCCAAAGTTTATACTTATATACAAAAATGCTGCGGAAATTATATAAAATCCGCAGCATTTTTCAACTGAATTTTTCTTTTTTAATTAAGCTTATTAAAGATTTTCGCTTCTTTAAATTTCTGTTTTCAATTTTTTCTTAAGTCTTATTCGCCGTCTTTATCAGCCATTTCCTTTTCCTGCGCTTCAATCATTTTCTTAACCATATAGCCGCCGACGTAGCCGTTCTGAGCTGAGGTTAAGTCGCCGTTATAGCCCTTCTTTAAGGGTACGCCGATTTCGTTGGCTACCTCATACTTAAAATCTTCCATAGCCTTTTTAGCTTCGGGAACATTCACCTTATTACTTGAGCCTGAACTGTTGTTATTATTACTTGCCATAATAAATACCTCCTGAAATTACCGCCCTTCAGTAACAATCGGGCAGTGTTTTTTTCGTAACAATACTTCATCTTTGTTACGATATTATTTTGACCTTCGAAGGCTTTTATATAACAGGTAATAATTGACACACTCGAAAAAAATTTAGGCATTTTTTGCGAAAAATTACTTGTTACCAAATAGCTTTGACATTCATAGGTTTAACAATGACCTAATCAGCACAAAAATCATAAAATCAACGAACTGCTTATTGTTTTAAGCGTCACAGACTTAAATCCGCAGGGCGAGCTTTGCCCTCGTCGCAACAAGCTATGTTCGTTTGTTTCCGGGTAAACCCAAAAACAAGACTTCACTACGCTGTTGCTCCTCTTTCGTTGAAAGCTAAGGCTTTTAACGAGTAAGGAACACTTCCGCAGTGCATCTTTTTTCTGTATTTACACAGAAATGAATGCACGTAGGCAAGTGTGACGTGGACAGAAACTTTTCTGTGAAATTGATGCAAAGCATCAATTTTGCGGAAAACTTGATGGTTTCTACCTTAATCACCTCGCAAAAATGTAAGCATTTTTGCGAAAGCAAGTTTACTTGCTCGAAAGTGTAGCTACCATAACCGCTTTTATTGTGTGCATACGGTTTTCGGCTTCGTCAAAAACTACGGATGCAGGGCTTTCGAAAACCTCTTCGGTTACCTCTGCGCCTTTTATAGCCGGCAGGCAGTGCATAAAGATTGTTTTTGTACCTGTTTTTTCCATAAGATCCGAGTTTACCTGATAAGGCGATAAAAGAGCAAATCTCTCGGCTTTTTTATCCTCTTCGCCCATTGATACCCAAACGTCTGTATATATAACGTCGGAGCCCTTAACATCGTCAACACTGTCGCTGACAGTAATAGAACCGCCGCTTTCCTTTGCCCACTCGTCGCACTGAGCCTTTAAGACTTCATCCGGGAAAAGCTCCTTGGGAGATATAACCTTATAATTAAGACCGCACTTTGCAGAGCCTATCATAAGGGCGTTTGACATATTGTTTCTTCCGTCGCCGATGTATGTCAGATTTATTCCCTCAAGCTTGCCGAAATTTTCGATTATAGTTAGGAAGTCAGCCAAAACCTGTGTGGGGTGATCTTCGTCTGTCAGACCGTTCCATACGGGTACGCCGCTGTATTCAGCTAACGTTTCAACAGTTTTCTGAGAATAGCCTCTGAACTCTATTCCGTCAAACATTCTGCCCAAAACTCTCGCCGTGTCCTTTGTGTCCTCTTTACCGCCTAAATGAATGTCGCTTCTGGATAAAAATTCAGGGTGCGCTCCCTCATCGTTGCAGGCAACCACAAATGAACATCTTGTTCTTGTAGAGTTTTTTTCGAAAATCAAAGCTATATTTTTGTTATTTAAGTTTCTTTCGAATATGCCGTGCTTCTTTTTAGCCTTAAGCTCTGAAGAAAGCTCTAAAAGATACATAATCTCTTCTTTATTATAATCCTTCAGTGTGAGAAAATTCCTTTTATATAAATTAACGCTCATTTTTTGTTCCTCCCGTATATCGTTATGAAAGGTATTATATAACAAACTTAAATATTATGCAAGTGGTTTTTAAAAATTACTTGAAAATATTTGTTTTGATTTATAATTATTCATATTTATGTATTTTTATACAATTGTTAAATATCTTGCTGATTGCAGAAAATTCTGCTATAATATATATTATAATAAAGCCGTAAGAAATATAATACAATCAAAAATCAAAGGAGATGACAAAAGTGGAATTATTTATTACCGCTGTGGCTGTTTTAACCCTCATAATAAGCCTTTGCTCCTTATTTATTTGCTTAAAGGCAGTGAAAAATATGAGCAGTGACTTTAACAACAAGCAGGACGATCTTACCGAAATGTTTTCCCTTCAGCAGGAAAGCCTTCAAAAAGCGGTTTTATCAGGTCAGGACGAAATTCAAAAAACAATTTCTTCAGGGCAGAATGACATTCAGAAAACCGTTTCATTAGGTCACGAAAACATTCAAAAAACTATTTCACTGGGACAGGAAAGCATTCAAAAGGCAATCACCTTAGGCAATGACAGCACCCAAAAAACTCTTACCTTAGGTCAGGAAAATACCCAAAAAGCCCTTGCCTTAGGTCGTGAGAACACTCAGAAGGCTCTCACCTTAGGTCAGGAAAACACCCAAAAAACAATTTCCTCAGGTCTTATAGGCATTCAAAACACAATTTCCTCAACTATGACTAATCAGGAACAGCGTTTCAAAAGCTTCACAGAGCAAAACGAACAGCGCTTCAAAAGCTTTACGGAACAGCAGGAAAAGCGTTTCCAAACCTTCGCGGCTCAAAATGACTCAAGCCTTAACCAAATCAGAAAAACCGTCGGCGACTCCCTTACGGATTTAAGACAGGAAAACAGCCGAAAGCTTGACGATATGAGAAAAATCGTTGACGAAAAGCTTCAGGACAGCGTCTCAAGGTCATTCAAAATGGTCAACGAGCGTCTTGAACAGGTTTATAAGGGCTTAGGCGAAATGCAGAACCTTGCGGCAGGGGTAGGCGACCTTAAAAAGGTGCTTACAAACGTAAAAACAAGGGGTATTTTGGGAGAAATTCAGTTAGGCGCAATTTTGGAGGAAATTATGTCTCCCGAGCAGTATGACACAAATGTCAGAATTAAAAAGGACAGTCGGGAAACCGTTGAATACGCCGTTAAAATCCCCTCTGCCGCCGATGACAGCTTCATTTATCTGCCTATCGACTCAAAATTCCCCGGCGACACATATGCAAAGCTTCTTGACGCATACGATACGGGAATAAAAGAAAATGTAGATTTGGCTGCTAAAGAGCTTTTAAACCGCATAAAGTCCGAAGCAAAGGATATTCACGATAAATACATAGCTCCCCCTATTACAACGGAGTTCGCCGTTCTCTTTCTCCCCTTTGAGGGGCTTTACTGCGAAGCCGTAAACAGAGGGCTTGTAGAGGAGCTTCAGCGCCGCTACAGAGTGAACATTGCCGGGCCTTCTACAATGGCGGCGTTTCTGAACAGCCTTCAAATGGGCTTTAAGACCGTAGCCATTCAAAAGAGAAGCACTGAGGTCTGGGAGGTTTTGGGCGCAGTCAAAACGGAATTTGACAAATTCGACAACGTTCTTGTCAGTGCACGAAACAGAATAAGACAGGCTGACGACGACCTTGAAAAGCTTGTGAGCACTCGTTCAAATGTAATAAGACGAAAACTCAGAAACGTGACTGAGCTCAGCTCTGAGGAAACCAAAAAACTTTTAGAGGATTAACACATATTTTAAGGAAAGATAAAAAGACGGTTTCGCTGCCGTCTTTTTTGTTGGTCTTAATTGTTTTTCGCTTATCCGAATATTAATATGTTGTGTAAATGTATGATTTTCCGTTAATTCTTTTTAAACTGTGAATGCCGTCTAAAATCGAATTGGTCTCATTGTTATTAATATATACAATTCCTTTTTCATCGTCAACCGCTGCCGAAATAATAAAATACATTAAATCATCTTCTTTTCTGATATATTTAATATTGCAGCTGTTTTTATAATCTTCAAAATCAATGGTTTTTATAATTTCGAAATTTTCATTGTACAACACCAAACTGTTTTCCTCAGCTTTTGCAGTGAAAAAATCCTCATTCACTAATATTTCATTTATATTATAACAGTATTCGTCATATTCCTGCCACTTCTTATTTTCGTAAAACAAAGAAGCCTTTTCATACATCAAACAGAAAACTATCAACAGTATTATAATATCAAATATTATATGTTTATTTACCATATGCTTCATATACCATACCGCCGTTACTTAATAATTTGAAATTCATATGCAGCATAAATTTGCCTTTTTATTTCCGAACGCTTGACAATTTAACCTTCATATGATATTATTAAAATACAAAAGGGAATAACTTTAGTTATATCCTGCTTGAATTTTTAGGTATTAAAATGACCGTCAAATCTTTGTCAGGGTTGTGCAAATTTGTTTCGTCATTTAATTATTTCGGAAGAAACAAATTTGCACCCGACGGTTATTATTTTAATAAGTAAATTAAGTAAATTGACAAAGCTAAAATATTTTGTACTAATAAAAGCAGCAAAATAAGCTTTAAGTAATTTTTCATAAATACCTATCTCCTCCCTTCATATAATCCCGAGAAACTGTCAGCCTAAATCATAGGCAGCACCTCCATTCATATATAAAAAAGAGCAGGATAGTAACCGTCTCATTATTCCCTTTTGCTTGTGCATAATTATATCATACAAATTTAAAAGCCGCAATACAAAATTCGGACAATATCGCAAAAAAGTTCCCCCTTTTACAGAGGGAACTTTTAATATGAAGATTTTTACTTTATACAGTTACAAAAAGATTATTTAAGGATTTCATCAACGATTGCAAGAATACCGTCGGAAGCCTTCTGAGCCTTTGCAGAAGCTTCGTCCATAGTTGCGCCGTTAGCACCGAAATAAACCTTAATCTTAGGCTCTGTTCCGGAAGGACGAACGCAGAACCATGTTCCGTCTTCAAGAATGTAGTAAAGAACGTTTGACTTGGGAAGTCCCGTAGGTGTAACCTCGCCTGTTGCAATATTCTTAATTGTGTCTGCGCTGTAGTCTCTTGCTTCGCAAACCTTAACTCCGCCAACTTCAGTAGGAGCATTCGCACGAAGATCAGCCATAACCTTCTTAATCTGAGCTGCGCCTTCAACACCGCCTAAGTTAATTGAAGTAACGGTTTCTTTATAATAGCCGTATTTAGCATAAAGAGCCTGAAGAGCGTCATAAAGTGTCTTGCCCTGCTTCTTGTAATATGAAGCGATTTCGGCAATCATAAGGTTGGCGTCAACAGCGTCCTTGTCTCTTGCGTAAGAGCCTGTTAAGCAGCCGTAGCTTTCTTCAAAGCCGAACTGATAGGAGTAGCTTCCGTCAGCCTCGAACTCTTTAATCTTTTCGCCGATATACTTAAAGCCTGTAAGAACATCGAAATAAGCAACCCCGTATTCCTTACAGATAGCCTTTGTAAGGTCTGAAGAAACGATTGTTGAAACAACTGCTGCGTTCTTGGGAAGAATACCCTTTGCTGCCTTTTGTGAAAGTATGTATTCACAAATAAGAGTACCCATCATATTGCCTGTGAAAACAACATATTCGCCGTCGGAGTTTTTAACAACTGCGCCTACTCTGTCTGCGTCGGGGTCTGTTGCGCACATATAGTCTGCGCCTTCCTTTTCTGAAAGAGCCATTGCAAGCTTAAATGCGTTTACGTCCTCGGGATTGGGGAGAGCAACAGTGGGGAAATTTCCGTCGGGAAGCTCCTGTTCCGGAACTACCAAAACATTTTCAAGACCTGCTTTTTTAAGAATACGTCTTACGGGAAGATTGCCTGAGCCGTGAAGAGGAGTATAAACAACCTTTAAGCTCTTGCCCATTTCCTTAACAACCTCGGGGTTTACAAGCTGTGAAAGAACAGCCTCGTCATAAGCGTCGTCAACTTCCTTGCCGATCATAACAAGAAGACCCTTTTCGAGAGCTTCTTCCTTAGACATCTTCTTGATTGAAGCTAAGTCTGAAATCTTATTAACCTCAGCCATAATAGCTTCGTCTCTGGGGTAAGGAACCTGTGCGCCGTCCTCCCAGTATACCTTATAGCCGTTATACTGAGGGGGATTGTGGCTTGCCGTAACAACAACGCCGCCTGTACAGCCCAAATGACGAACTGTAAAGGAAAGTACGGGAACAGGTCTTAATGACTCGAAGAGATAAGCCTTAATGCCGTTGCCTGCCAAAACAAGAGCGGTAGCTTCAGCAAATTCGGGGCTCATATTACGGCTGTCATAAGCAATAGCAACGCCCTTTGCAGCCTGCTCCGGTCCCTGGCTTAAAATGTAGTTTGCGAAGCCCTGGGTAGCCTTGCTTACAATATAAATATTCATACGGTTAGTACCTGCGCCGATAACGCCTCTTAAGCCGGCTGTACCGAATTCCAGCTCACGATAAAATCTGTCCTCGATTTCCTTCGGGTCGTTTTCAATAGCCTTAAGCTCAGCCTTTGTTGCCTCGTCAAAACAGGGGTTAACAAGCCAATCATTATAAACGTCCATATATGACATAGTTTCATTCCTCCTAATAAGTAGATTTTTACACTTTATATATATTATATAATTTTTTCACTAAGAAAACAAGTCAAATTTTACAATTTTTAAAATATTTTATAAATTTTTTTATTAAACTTTACCTCCGGGCTTTCAAAACATAAATCAGACACAAAAAAACCGCCTTTCTTTTGGGAAAAGCGGCTTTAGAATATATGATTTCAGCTTTACTTTGTCTTATTTATCAGAAGTCAACCTCTGTGCCGTAATATGTGCAGACGAAAAGCTTCTCCATCTGCTCGGGTGTTATGGCTCTGGGGTTAGAGCCTGTGCAGGCGTCGCCAATTGCAAGTTCAGCGATGTTAGCAATCTTTTCCTTAAACTCTGCTTCGTCAATGCCGAAGTCCTTAAGTGTTTTGGGAATGTTAAGCTTTGCGTTGAACTCGTCAATTTTGGCAATAAGTGCGTTTACCTGCGAATTTTCTGATGTTCCGCCTAAGCCTACACGTCTTGCTATGTCGGCGTATCTTCTCAAAGCCTCAGGCTCGTGTGAATTATACTTGATTACATAGGGTAAGTAAATTGCGTTTGCACAGCCGTGAGGAATGTGACCTGTTGAGAAGGCAGCCCCTGTCTTGTGAGCCATAGAGTGAACTATGCCCAAAAGAGCATTTGAGAAAGCCTGTCCCGCAAGGCACTGAGCATAGTGCATTTGCTCTCTTGCGTCCATATCTCCGGTATATGACTGGGGAAGATAATCGAAAACCATTTCGATTGCCTTTATTGCAAGAGGATCTGTAAAGGGTGAGTTAAGAGTTGAAACGTAGGCTTCGATTGCATGGGTCAAAGCGTCCATACCTGTATAGGCTACCTGTTTGGGAGGCAGTGTTGTAACCAAGGCAGGGTCAACAATAGCTATGTCGGGAGTAATTTCGAAGTCTGCAAGGGGATATTTTACTCCCTTTGCGTAGTCAGTAATAACCGAGAAGGCTGTTACCTCCGTAGCAGTGCCGGATGTAGAGGGGATAGCCGCAAATTTAGCCTTCTGACGAAGCTTGGGGAAGCTAAAGGGAGTGCAGAGTGTTTCGAAGGTTGTGTCGGGATATTCATAGAAAGCCCACATAGCCTTTGCTGCGTCGATAGGCGAGCCGCCGCCGATTGCAACAATCCAGTCGGGCTCAAACTCTCTCATAACTTCTGCGCCTTTCATAACTGTTTCAACAGAAGGGTCGGGCTCTACGCCTTCGAAAATTTTAACCTCCATACCGGCTTCCTTTAAATACTCCTCTGTTTTAGCCAAAAAGCCGCCTCTTCTCATAGAGCTGCCACCTGTTACGATTATAGCCTTTTTGCCCTCTAAGTTTTTAAGGTTTGAAAGAGCGTCTTTTCCGTAATATAAATCTCTGGGTAATGTAAATCTTCCCATATGAATTCCTCCTTAAATTTTTAGTGTTTTTGATCTTTTTAATATTGTTAAAGTATTAACACTTTTCTTTGAGTATATTTTAACACTTACATATATCTTTGTCAACACATCAATACAATTTTTTATACAAAATTTTTGTGAAGAATTTGTGAAAACTTCGTAAATTTAAGAGGTTTTCATTTGTCACAGTGTATATAAAATCGGGTTTAAATTTAGAATAAATCGTATTGCGAAAGACTTTATATTGATATTTTTTTAACGATATAATGATCAAAAAAATCTGCGGCAGGGCTTTCCCTTTCCGCAGATTTCCGGCAATGCAATTATATCACAAACAGTCCCAAATGCTCAAAAAGAATTTTTACACCTATTATAATAAGAACACACCCACCGGCACGCTGGGCATATTTTTGGAACATACCCCCTATAAACTTGCCTATATAAACTCCGCAGAAAGGCAGAACGAACGAAACAACCCCAATCATAAGGCAGGCAGTCCAAATACTCATTTTAAGGTCAGCCAAAGAGAAGCTTATTCCTACAGCCAAAGCATCAATACTTGTGGCTATGGCAAGCATAGTCATATGACCGACAGAAAACATTTTTTCCTCGGATGTAGCCGTTTCCTCTTCCACTCCGAATGTTTCTCTAATCATATTAAAGCCTATAATAAGAAGGAGTATGAAAGCAATCCAGTGGTCAATGCTCTCTATATAGCCCTTAAAAATATTTGCTCCCAGATAGCCTATAAGGGGCATCATAAACTGAAAAAAGCCGAAATAAAGCCCGTGAACAACTCCGTGTTTGGGTTTAACCTCCTTTAAAGCAAGTCCGTCCGAAACCGACACCGCAAAAGCGTCCATAGCAAGGCTTAAAGCAATCAAAAATATTTCCACATATCCCATAATTTTTCCTCCGTATGTTTTAAATATTCGCAGCGAATTATTTTCAAATTTTATCACAGAAAGCCTTTTAAGTAAATAGGAAAAGGAAAAAATTAGCAATCACTAACCGTATTGCCATTATAATTTTAAAAAAGGGTTCTGACATATACCGGCAAACACTTTTGAGTTTTAAAAAAACTTTTTGTTGTATTATCTGAAACCTTATGTTATACTTTATGTAGAATCCTTTTAAGGATTTCGGCAGAATTTTTTCTGTCATAAAGAGGATTGACGAGCGGTAAGAACCCGAAAGATGTCGGGACGGGCACTGCGAATTTTTCCATGAAAAAATCGCAGTAAGCCCGGCTTTTGACGCAGTCAAAAGTTCTGAAAATCCTCACCTGCCTATTGCATATGAAAAGAGGTGTTGCTTATGATTTAAGCGGTTATCTTCGGGATTATGTCAAAGGGGAGGTGATGTTGTGATAACGATTATTTATGATGTATATGTAGCTGCTGTAATTATTGCAATTATAATGCGCATAATAAAGATAATTCGTAACATAACAAAAAAATAACCGTTAAGGTCTGAACTGCACCCAAAAAGTTGGACTTAAATTAACCGTTATGGTATAATAAAATT
>JAJQFU010000109.1 GCA_021200955.1 Clostridiales bacterium
CTATACATAATTCTTTTGTTATTTGCTCTGTCTACTTGACAGGGGTGGGTTCAATCACTTTTATGCCCTTGCCGTCTTTTTGTTTTATCTGTTTTAGTTATTGTCTAAAGATACGTTTTTATCCTTTAATACTACGTCATGTGCGCCGCCCTCTACAATACTTGTTGAAGAAACAAGTGTAAGACGTGCCTTTTCCTGCAATTCGGGAATTGTCAGTGCGCCGCAGTTGCACATTGTGTGCTTGATTTTCGAAAGAGTAGTTGTTACATTGTCGTGAAGATGACCGGCATAGGGAACGTATGAGTCAACGCCCTCTTCAAAGGCAAGCTTTCCTGCTCCTCCCATATCGTAACGCTGCCAGTTTCTCGCTCTCGATGAGCCTTCGCCCCAGTATTCCTTCATATAGTTGCCGTTTACGATAATCTTGTTTGTAGGTGACTCTTCGAAGCGTGAGAAATATCTTCCCAACATACAGAAGTCTGCGCCCATAGCAAGAGCAAGAGTAATGTGATAATCGTGAACTATACCGCCGTCGGAGCAAATGGGAACATAAATACCCGTTTCTTCGAAATATTCATCTCTTGCCTTGGCAACCTCAATAACGGCTGTCGCCTGACCTCTGCCTATGCCCTTTGTTTCTCTTGTGATACAGATTGAGCCGCCGCCGATACCTATTTTAACAAAGTCTGCTCCTGCCTCTGCAAGGAAACGGAAGCCGTCCCTGTCAACAACGTTGCCTGCGCCTACTTTTACTGTGTCGCCGTATTTTTCTCTTATATATTCAATGGTTATTTTCTGCCAGTCAGAATAGCCCTCTGAGGAGTCTATACAGAGAACATCCGCCCCTGCTTCAACAAGTGCCGGAACTCTCTCTTCATAGTCACGGCTGTTTATGCCTGCGCCTACGATATAACGCTTTGAGCTGTCCAAAAGCTCGTCGGGTTTGTCCTTATGTGAGGAGTAGTCCTTTCTGAAAACGAAAGCCACAAGTCTGCCCTCTTTGTCGATTATGGGAAGGGAGTTAAGCTTGTTGTCCCAAATTATGTCGTTGGCTTCTTTAAGGCTTGTACCCTCGGGAGCGGAAATTATGCGGTCGATAGGCGTCATAAATTCCTTAATCTTTGTGTTGGGGTCCATTCTGCTTATGCGGTAGTCTCTGCTTGTGACTATGCCCAAAAGCTTGCCCTCGGCTGTTCCGTCCTCGGTTATGGCAACGGTTGAATGGCCTTTTTCTGCCTTAAGGTCAACAACGTCCTGCATTGTGTTTTCGGGTGTCAGGTTTGAATCGCTGGGAACAAAGCCTGCTTTATAGCCCTTTACTCTTCTGACCATTGCCGCCTGGCTTTCGATACTCTGCGAACCGTAGATAAAAGAAATTCCCCCCTCCTTTGCAAGGGCAATTGCCATTTTGTCGTCAGATACGGACTGCATTATTGCCGAAACCAAAGGTATGTTCATTGTTAAGGGACAGGCTTCGCCTTTTTTATATTTAACAACAGGAGTTTTTAATGATACTGCCGCAGGAATACATTCCTTCGGAGTATGCCCGGGAACTAACAAATATTCACTGAATGTATGCGATGGTTCGCTGAAGTAATAAGCCATTTTTTATCCTCCTTAAGTATATTTTATGTGATTACCCTTTATTCTATCAAAAATTACATATTAAGTCAATCCAAAAATTCACGTCTTTTTTTAAAGATTTTTATTATATTTTTAAGGTTTTTAAAAAAGCTTATTATTTTACAGCTTTTCCATCTTCAAATAATTTCCGCCGTATGCATAATAATTTGTCACTCCATCGGTATAGCAGGAGAATGAAATATCGCTGTTTATATTGTCTTTAATGTAAAACCATTTACATTCATCATCTTTAAAGCCGAACTGCGACCGCCCCTCGGCAAGATATGCATAAAACTTTTCATCGGGGCTGCCTGTGTTTATAACAGGGGCTTCAAGCTTATTGCCGTCAATAACTATTCCGTCACTGTGAATTGAAAAAGTCTTGTAAATATATTTGTCATCATCTGTATATGACTTTGATATGCGGGCATATTTGTTTGTCGCCGGATCGTCAATTATTTTGTAATCGCCGTAATATTCTTCCAACATTTCAATAGGAACGTCAAGCATTTCGTCGGTATCTTCTTCGGAGGAACTGCTTAAATCAGCCGTTTCACTGTCCTCTGTGACTATTTCCTCTGAGGTTATCTCTTCACCCTCATCACTTTGTGAAATCAGTGAATTGCTGTCTGCTGTTCCGCTTTTACAGCCATTCACTACCAAAGCTGCTCCTGCTAAAACCAAAATTAAAACAGCTGTGTTTCTTTTTATGTGCATAGTATTAAAACCTCCTTGTTAAACAAAAAGCTCCTACAAGAGGAGCTTCAACGCAGTCACCTCTCCGTCAGCCGCACCGATTTTTTTCAAAAATCAGTGTTGACTGACACCTCCCCTCAAGGGGAGGCTTAATTAGTGACCTTTCTTCCCGGCGGTTCGTTCCTTAATATATTTAATAAGAAACTCGGCGGTTCTTTCATAGCCCAAGCGGCTTGAATTTATGGATATGTCATAATTTCTGGAGTCGCCCCAAGCCGTTTCGCAGAAATAATTATGATAACGCTTACGCTTTTTATTTGTTTTAAAGATAAGGTTTTCAGCCTTAGAATGAGAGAGGTTCTTTTCCTTTGAAATGTTTGCTATTTTATCCTTCATATCCCCTAAAATAAATATGGATATGAGGGCTTTGTTTCCCTTTAAAACAGACTCGGCGCATCTGCCCACTATAACGAAGGAATTTCCCTCATTGGCAAGCTTCTTAATATAGTCGAATTGTGCCATAGCAAGATTTAAAGCCGGAGAGTTTGTATAGCCCTTAACGGTTTTTGAAAAAACTCTGAGCCTGGGCAGCTCATCATACTTCTTAAGCTCGTCAACGTTTACGTGCTTGCCCTCCGCCATATGTGTCAGAAGATTATAGTCGTAGAGAGGCAGACCGAACTCCTCTGCTATAATTTGCGCTATGGAGTGGCCGCCGCTGCCGTACTCCCTGCTGACCGAAATGATTAACTGCTGTTGTTTTCCCATAAAAATTACTCCTTTCCTAAAAAATCTTCTCCTTATAATAAAATTATGTTTTTAATACCTTACATATATATAAATCATCGAAATAATCAAAACAATCGCCGTTGCGGGGAAAGCCCCCGTACAATATTTCTTCCAGCCGATAGGATGACCTGCTTTTGCGCTGACCGCCGTACCCACTACATTCGCCGAAGCACCGATTGGTGTTGCACTGCCGCCTATATCCGTACCTATTGAAAGCGTCCAAGCAAAGGTGGAAAGATCTGCCCCCTGAACTGCCGCAAGGCTCTTTATTACGGGAATCATTGTTGCGGCAAAGGGAATATTGTCTACGAAAGCACTTGCCAAAGCCGAAACCCAAAGTATAATGGCAATCATTATGTTGGCATTTCCGCCGCTTATATCAGCAATAACAGAAGCAATTACCTCCAAAACTCCTGTCTGCTCAAGACCGCCTACAACCACAAACAAGCCTATAAAGAAAAGCAGTGTTTTACAGTCAACCTTTTTAAGTACGGAAGCTGCGTTCTTTCCTGCGGCAAGAAGTGTCAAAGCCGAAATTATAACACCTATAAGAGCCACAGTTAAGCCTGTTGCTGCATGAGAAACCAAAAGCACAACCGCAAGCCCGAAAATAATACAGCTTAAAGCAAAGTCCTTTTTGTTTGTTATGGCGTCGGAAGGGTCGGGAAATGACTTAACGTCCGCTGTTCCGTTCGTTTTCAAAGCCTTTCTGTAGATGAAATAGAAATAAATCACCGTAAAAATAAGTGAAATTCCTGCTATAACACCTGTGTTAGATATAAAGTCAAAAAATGTATAGCCCAAAGACGTACCTATTATAATGTTGGGCGGATCTCCGCACATTGTAGCCGAGCCGCCTAAGTTGGCGCAGAAAATCTCAGCCAAAATCATAGGAGCCGGGTCGAACTTAAGCATATTAGCAAGCTCTATTGTGACAGCCGCCAAAAACAGAATAACAGTTATACTGTCTATAAACATAGCCAAAACCGCCGACATAAACATAAAGGCTATAAAAATGGGTATTGTTTTATATTTAACCGCCTTTGCAAGCCTTAAGCAAAGCCAGCGGAAAAAGCCCGACCTTGCCATTCCCTCAACCATTATCATCATCCCCAAAACGAAAATAATGGTTGACCAGTTTATGCCTGTTGTGGCTTCCCCTGCGTCCCCTGCTTCATACCAGAAGGACAGTGTGAAAATGCTGCTTATGTTCATTGTCTGCCAAAAGGCTGTTATACTGCGCATACAGACCCCGAAAACCGCAACTATCGTCAAAAGTCCGCAGCCCAAGGCTATAACAAGGCTATAACATGCCTTTCAAGCTTCTCCGATAAAATTAACAAAAACATTGCCAAAAAAATTATTATTGCCGCCGCCTGTGCCATATCAACCTCTCCTTTATTTATGATTTCGGTATTAATAATTTTTCAATAAAGATTGTCCAACAGAAAAACCGACTGTATATAATTTGTCTGCCGACAACGCTTTTAACGAAAAAACTACCTCACAGCCGCCGCCTTCGGTAGTTTTCTTCCGTAATACATACTGATTTTTAATCGAATGTATTATAGCAAAGGCGGCAGTAAAAGTCAATTGAAAAAAGGTTGAATTTTATGACGTTTTTGTTAAGTTTTTTATGAATATTTTCATATCATTCACAAATAATCAGACATTTTTGCGTCAGATTTTATACTTTGTGAAAAAATATAATGATTACAGTGTCAGCACTTTTTCATATCTTACAAGATATAAAAGTGTTGATATTACGGGCTTGTTTACAGCCTGCTCCACAGCGGTTTTATAAAGCTTAAGCTGAGGACTGTATTCCTTTTTGAGGGCTTCAAAATCGTCGTTGCTGTCGGTTTTGAAGTCTACTATTGTTATTCCCTTTTCATTTTCAAACCACAGGTCGATTATACCATGGGTCAAAATGATTTCGTCCTCCCCTTCCTTAATTTTCTTAATTTCGGGGTAAAGCTCCTTTGCGGAAAGACCCATTGTGAAGGAATGCTCCTTCTTAATAAGCTTAGCCCTGCTTATTTCCTCCGCAAGAGGTGAAGCAAGGAAGGCAGCTATCTTTTCGTTTTCAATAGCTTCAGCCTCTTCCTTACTTAAAAGATTTTTCGAAAGGGCGCAGTCTTTAAGCGTCTCAACGTCTTTCGGCATATTTTTATAGTCGATTAATGAAAAAAGGGTGTGATAAGCCGTACCTATTTCGTTAGCCATAAGCTTTTTTGAACCTTTTTTTATCATAAAGGAAGGCTTTCTTAAGCTGAATTTATCGCTGCTCTGAGGGTAATAAACCCTGTCTTCCTCATTAACCCTTCGCTTAATTTCCGTAACGGAGATATTCGTCGGCAGATTAACCGTTTCCTCATAGGGGTAAACCGGCTTTTTACGCTTCTCCAAGGAAACGTCCTTAATATAAACCGGCGAATTTATGTCCTCGATTATTCCCGTCAGCTCGTGACGGTAAATAAACTCTTTTGTAAAAACATCTTCGCTTTCGTCTGCAAGAACCCCCAACAGAATACTCGAAAATGTTGAGCTTTTATATATTTTTTCCGCCGGAACTCTTTCGCTTTTTTTGCTGCAAAGAGACTTTGAATATTTTTCCGTCACCTTATCCAAAAGCTCGTCAAGGTCTTCGGCTTTTGTGTTTCCGCCGGGGTTTTCACAGGCGGTTATAATAAGCTGCTTTTCGGCTCTTGTGAAAGCCACATAATAAAGGCGCATTTCCTCCGCCATAGTTTCACGAATTTCAAGCTCTCTGGCGGCGGCGGTTAAGGGACTGCTTTTGGATATTCTTAAGTTCGGGTCAAAATATGAAAGAGCCATACCTACCTGCTTCGAAAACACTGCCTTTTCCGTTTGGAAGGGCTTTTTGATACGCTTTCCTGTTTGAACCGTAAATACAACGGGAAACTGAAGCCCCTTGCTTCCGTGAATTGTCATAATTCTGACGGCATTATTTTCGGGGCTTAAGGGCTGAGCCTGTTTAAAATTCTTTCCTTCTATAAGGGTATCGGTAAAGTTTAAAAAGCCGTAAAGACCGCTTTCGCCCGATGCGTCATATTCCGCCGCAAGGTCGTTAAGCTTGTCTAAATTAGCCCTTCTCATTTTTCCGCTTGTCAAAAGGTTCAAATAGTTATAATAGTCCGTTCTTTCGTAAATTTCGCCTAAAACGGAGCTTACCGTGTCGGTTTTGAAGCGGTTTTTGAAGTAGTCGATTTCTTCGAAAAACGCCTTAAGCCTTTGGGCAATGTCATCGTCGTGTTTCTCTTCATAAGCCTTTGCAAGGTCGTAAAAACTCGCTCCCCTTTCAAGCCCTGCCCCTATCTTTATTTCAGCCAGCTCTTCGGCGTTAAAGCGGTAAACCGGGCTGTGAAGAACCGCCGTTAAATCAATATCCGAAAGGGGATTGTCTATAATTCTCAAAAGAGAAAGTATTGTTTTGTTTTCTATAAAATCGGTGCTTTCGGCGGATTTATCCGTTGCCGCCGGTATTCCGCAAAGAGCCAAAGTTGAGGAAATATCATCTGCAGAGCCTGCAAGATTTCTCGAAATTATTGCAAAGTCTTTATAGCTAAGCCCGGGGTCTTCTTCCATAATTTCTTTTATTCTTTTGGCAATATACAAAGCTTCCGCCTTGGCGTTTGAATCCGCAAATTCCGCCACCGCTAATTCTTCATCGGACAAATCATCTAAAGAAATTTTGTTTGTGGGCTTTAAAATAAGGCAGACCTCCGCCTTTTTGTTGTCTGCTGCGGTATATTTTGAGTTTTTCGGGAAGTTTAAAGGCTCATATTCCACTCCCCCTAAGTCCTTCGTCATAATTTTTTCAAAGACCCTGTTTACAAATTTCAATATGTAGGAGGTGCTTCTGAAATTTTCAGAAAGCAGAACAAGCTCTCCCAAACCGGAGTTTTCGCTGTAGCTATTATATTTTTCCGTAAATATAGCAGGCTCGGCGTTTCTGAAGGCGTAAATGCTCTGTTTTATGTCTCCTACCATAAAGCGGTTTCTGCCGTTTCCCAAAATATTTAAAATTTCCTCCTGAAGAGGACTCGTGTCCTGATATTCGTCTGTTAAAATTTCGGCATAGCGGTTTTTAAGGGAAAGGGCTGTTTCGGTTTCATTGCCGTCCTTGTCTCTTAAAAGCCTTAAACAGGCTCTTTCTATGTCGGAAAATTCATAGGTGTTTTTTTCTGACTTAAGCCTGTAGAACTCTTTCATAAAGTCAAAAACAAGGGCGTAAAAAAGATTAAGTGACGGAAGCATTTTTTTATAGCTTTCAAAGCTTTCCTCGTTTTCATAGTCTGAAAGAGGCGTTTTTTTCTTTTTGGATTTCGAAGCCGTCTCCGTCTCAGCCGGAGGAACAAGCTCCGTCAAGAGCTTTAAATATTCTTCATATGTATCTGTGTTTAAGTGATTTTGGGTTTCTTCAAGCCACCTTTCAGGCTCCGGCAAATTCGAAAGCCCCGAATACATTTTATAAATAACGTCCTGAAGGTTTGTTTTGTCCTTTTGAGAAAACATATCACAGAGGTCATACATAGTGGCATAAAGAGCCTCTCCCTTATCGCAGAGAACAAGCCCTTCGGAAATGACCTTGTCAAGGGCTTTATCCTTAAGGGGTGAAAGCCTTGAATTATCCGTAGGGGTAAAGGAGGGGTCAATATCCGTTTTATAGAAAAACTGCCTTACAAGCCGACAGCAAAATGAGTCGATTGTGCAGATTTCCTCATTGTTTAAAAGACGGAGCTGCTTTATAATCTGCCCCCTGTTTTTTTCATTCGGGTCTGAAGCCAGCTCCTTAAGCCTTCCCCTAATTCTCGTCTGCATTTCAGCCGCTGCCGCCTTGCTGAAGGTCAAAACAAGAAGGCTGTCTGCCCCGGGGTTTCCGTCCTTAACTGTTTGAACAATTCTCTCGGTTAAGACGGCGGTTTTGCCGCTGCCTGCGGCGGCGCTTACAAGCAAATTTTTATTTTTGGTGTAGATTGCTCTTTTTTGAGTTTCTGAAAAATCCATAGCTTCTCCTGATAATTTATAATTTCACGAAAACGGGCTTTTGATAACGGAATGTGGTTATATATTTAAAGCCCGCTTCCTTAAGCATTTCATAAGCTGTGTCAAAGTCTTTGGCTACATCCTCGGGGCGGTGGGCGTCCGAGCCTGTGGTTATAATTTCTCCGCCCAGTTCTTTATAACGCTTTACAAAATCAATTGAAGGGTGGGTCTGACCCAAACCGTAACGGAAGCCCGATGTATTTATTTCTATGCCCTTGCTTTTTTCTATAAGAAGAGACAGGGCAGTGTCAACAAGGTCTTTATAGTCTGCGTAGTCTAAGCTGTTGTCGGAGTATGTTCCGTAGCGGTTTACAAAATCCATATGACCGTAGACGTTAAAGGTGTGACATACTTTTATGTTTTTAATCATTTCTTCAAAATAACAGTTATAAGCCTCTTTTTTTGACTTAAACAGTGAGAAAAACTCCTGTCTGTCATAATAAAGGTCATATTTTTTTACACTGTGAGACGAGCCTATTATAAAGTCAAAGGGGAAAGAAAGGGCAAAGGTGTTTACGGTATCGGCGACCATATTGTCAAGACCTATTTCAACCCCTAATGTAATATGAATTTTGTCCTTATATTTTTCCTGCAAGCTGATGAATTTAGGTATATATTCATTGTAGTCTGTGTATGTGTAGCGGTCATCAAAGTCAACATGGTCTGTCAAGGCGATTTCATTAAGCCCCAAGTCTATGGCGCGCTCTATCATAGTTTCCGCCGGAGCCTCGCTGTCCGACGATGCATTTGTGTGAAGGTGATAATCTGTTCTGAACATTTGCTTTTCCTCCGAAAAATTGTACTGATTATATTATAACACATTTTCTTTGTGTCTGCACGAAAAATATTAAAAAAGAGGAAAACTTTCGGAGCCAACTAAAGCTCCCCACGTCACACTTGCCTTCGTGCAATTCGCTTCCTCGTTTCACTCGAAAGCAAGATTGCACTGCGGAAGTGTTCCTCTTTCGTCCAAAGCCTTCGTCTTTGGACGATTGCCACCTCTCAGCTTCACTTCGTTCAGCAGCTCCCCTCAAGGGGAGCCTTGCCGCAAAATTTAAGCTTACTAATAAATATTTAAGCCAAATCTTTTAAATAATACTTGTTTTATACGTTCCGAAATGTTAAAATAGTAATAAGTTTACAAACTTAACCTAATTTTTACAGGGTTTTTACAAAAAAATATTTTGGAGGAATTTTATGGAAAGTACCGGTTTGGATTATGCAACAATGCTTGTGACCTTCGCCGGAGGTTTGGGGCTGTTTCTTTTCGGCGTCAGCCTTATGTCATCAGGGCTTCAAAAGGTAGCAGGCAACAAAATGAGAAAGATTTTGGCGGCTTTGACCAAAAACAGGCTTTTGGGTGTATGTATAGGCGCTTTGGTAACAGCTATTATTCACTCATCCGCCGCCACAACGGCTATGGTTATAGGCTTTATTAATGTAGGGCTTTTAAACCTGACCCAGTCCGTAGGTATTATTATGGGCGCAAACATTGGTACAACCTTTACCAGCTGGCTTGTATCAATGTCTAACATTGGCTCGTTTATGGAGCCCTTGGTTATGGGGCCCGTAGCTATTGCCATAGGCTCAATTACAGGCACGTTTATATCTAAGGGAACAATTAAAAGCGTCAGCGAAATTATAGTGGGCTTCGGTATGCTCTTTATGGGTATAGGGCTTATGACTGAAGGTGCTTCGCCTCTTGCAAACTTACCGGCTTTCACAACGGCTTTTGCTAAATTAGGTGCAAACCCCGTTTTAGGCGTTTTGACAGGTGCGGTTGTTACGGCGATTATTCAGTCCTCAACAGCCTCAATAGGTATTTTGCAGTCCTTGGCAAACACCGGCGTTGTAACCTGGAACAGTGCCGTTTACATAATAATGGGTCAGAACATAGGTACCTGTGTAACGGCTATTTTCTCGGCTATGGGTGCTTCCAAAAACGCCAAATCGGCAGCCTGTATTCACCTTATGTTTAACGTTATAGGCTCGGTTATTTTCAGCGTATTAGCCTATATTATATTCAAATTCTTTATGGTTGACTTAGGCAACACAACTATTTCAATCGTACAGATTTCATGGGTTCACACAGGCTTTAACCTTTTGAACACTCTTCTTATGTATCCCTTTGCAGGGCTTCTTGTTAAGGCGGCTGAAAAGATTACTTCATTTATTAAGGCGGATGAAGACGAGGCTATGCCCGTACATCTTGATCTGAGACTTCTCAACACCCCTTCCGTAGCTATTGACAACTGCGTTAAGGAAATAGTGAGAATGGGCAGAATTTCTCTTGACAATCTGACCCTTGCATGCGACGCTCTTTTCGACCACGATACCGAAAAAATCGAAAAGGTTGACTCACGTGAAAACAGCATAGACACACTTCAGACTACCATAACTAAGTTTTTGGTCAAGCTCTGCAACACTTCAAGCCTAAGCTCCGGAGAAAACAAGGTTGTTACATCTCTTTTCCACACCGTAAACGATATGGAAAGAATAGGCGACTACAGCGAAAACCTTGTTGAGTCGGCTCAGTTTATGATGAAGGAGGAGCTTGAGTTTTCAGAGGTTCAGAAGAAGGAACTGAGAGAAATGGGAGACGCAGCCATAAAGTGCGTTTCCGACGCTCTGAATGCTCTTGAAAACAACGACTACGCCAGCGTTGAACGCACTATTAAGGAAGAGCAGGAAATAGACGATATGGAATCTCTTTACAGAAAGAAACACGTTGAAAGGCTCAGCAACAACAGTGTTGACCCCACAACGGGCATTTCTTATCTGGATACTCTGACAAATTTAGAGAGAGTGGGCGACCACGCTCTGAATGTTGCACAGGTTGTTATGAAAAGATTTTTATAATTTTGTGGAATAATTTAACAAATAATTAATTGTAATTAAGGGTAAAATATGCTATAATAATCTTAACTGTGAAATAATGAAAGGAGAGCAGACAGATGCTTAATAAGAAAAATGTTGATGACTTTAATGTTGCAGGCAGAAGAGTGCTTGTAAGATGTGACTTTAACGTACCCCTTAAGGACGGCGTTATTACAGACGAAAACAGAATAGTGGCTGCACTGCCCACAATCGAAAAGCTTATAAACAGCGGAGCAAAGGTTATTCTTTGTTCACATTTGGGCAAGCCCAAGGCTCCCGAGGCTAAGTTTTCACTTGCTCCCGTAGCAAAGAGACTTTCCGAAAAATTAGGCAAAGAGGTTGTTTTTGCAGCCGACGAAACAGTTGTAGGCGAAAACGCAAAGAAGGCTGTAGCCGAAATGAAGGACGGCGACGTAGTTCTTCTTGAAAACACACGTTTCCGTAAGGAAGAAACAAAGAATATCGATGATTTCTCAAAGGAACTTGCTTCACTTTGCGACGTATATATCTGCGACGCTTTCGGCTCATCACACAGAGCTCACTGCTCAACAGTAGGCGTTACAAAATATGTTGATGAATGCGGTGTAGGCTATCTTATGGAAAAGGAAATCGCTTATTTGGGCAATGCCGTAAATTCACCTAAGAGACCTTTCCTTGCTATTTTGGGCGGCGCAAAGGTTACAGATAAAATTGCCGTTATCGACAACCTTCTTGAAAAGGTTGACAAGCTTATTATCGGCGGCGGTATGGCTTATACATTCCTTAAGGCTCAGGGCTATGAGGTAGGTCAGTCGCTTCTTGACACAGATAAGCTCGATTACTGCAAGGAAATGCTTGAAAAGGCTAAGGCTAAGGGCGTAGAGCTTCTTTTGCCCGTTGACACAGTTGTGGCTTCGGAGTTCCCCAATCCTATTGACGCTGAGATCCCCTGCGAGGTTGTTCCCTCAACAGCTATCCCTCAGGACAAGCAGGGTCTTGACATAGGCCCCGAAACAAGAGAGCTTTTTGCTAAGGCTGCTAAGGAAAGCAAGACAGTTGTTTGGAACGGACCCATGGGCGTTTTCGAAAACCCCGTTTTCGCAAGAGGAACAATTGCAGTTGCTGAGGCTTTGGCTGAAACAGACGCAATTACAATAATCGGCGGCGGCGACTCCGCAGCAGCAGTAAACAACCTGGGCTTCGGCGATAAGATGACACATATCTCCACCGGCGGCGGAGCAAGCCTTGAATTTTTGGAAGGCAAGGAGCTTCCCGGCGTAGCTGCAGCAGACGATAAATAATAATGTATTCCCCTAAGCCGATTGAGAACATCGGCTTAGGCTATGTAACAAAGTTTTATATTATATAGAATATAAGGAAAAGGTGACTATAATGCGTAAAAAAATTATTGCAGGCAACTGGAAAATGAATATGACCCCCAGTGAAGCAGTAAATCTTGTAAATCTTCTTAAGGACGGCTGTGAAAACGCTCTTTGCGATGTTGTTTTCTGCGTACCTTTTGTTGATATTGCAGCTGTTGTTAAGGAGCTTGAAGGCTGTAAGAATATTGCCGTAGGTGCTCAGAATATGCACTTTGAAAACAACGGAGCATATACGGGAGAGGTTTCCGCTGATATGCTTAAGGAATTAGGCGTTAAATATGTTATTTTAGGCCACTCCGAAAGACGTGAATATTTCGGCGAAACAGACCATATGGTAAACAAGAAAATGAAGCAGGCTCTTAAGAGAGGACTTATTCCCATTGTATGTGTAGGGGAAAGTCTTGAAATGAAGGACGAGGGCATAACAATCGACCATATCGCAATTCAGATTAAGAGAGCCTTCAAGAAGATTGACGCTGATGACGCCAAGAAGGTTATAATAGCTTATGAGCCTATTTGGGCAATCGGCACAGGCAGAACAGCTTCGGCTTATCAGGCTGAAGAGGTCTGCGCAGGCATAAGAGCAATTATAAACGATATTTACGGCGACGAAACAGCCGAAGCAATCAGAATACAATACGGCGGAAGTATGAACGCAGAAAACTGCGAATCACTTTTGGCTATGCCCGATATTGACGGCGGTCTTATCGGCGGAGCAAGCCTTAAGGCAGATTTTAATTTGATTACAGGCTGTGTCAAAGAATAAGGAACAGGGTGTTTTTATGAAAAAAACTACAATATTAATGATACTTGACGGCTTTGGAATTAATGAAAACAAAGACGGAAACGCCATTGAAATGACAGCTACCCCCAATATCGACAGACTTAAGAGGGAATATCCCTATGTAAAGGGCTATGCTTCCGGTCTTGACGTAGGGCTTCCCGACGGACAAATGGGTAATTCAGAGGTAGGTCACCTTAATATGGGTGCAGGAAGAATAGTTTATCAGGAACTGACAAGAATAACAAAAGCCATAAATGACGGAGACTTTTTCACAAACGAGGAGCTTATGAAGGCTGTTGAAAACTGTAAGAAGAACAACAGTGCACTCCATGTTTTCGGTCTTGTGTCAAGAGGCGGCGTTCACAGCTCATTGGAGCATATTTTCGCAGTGTTTGAGCTTGCTAAGAGAAACGGACTTGAAAAGGTTTATATGCATGCTTTTCTTGACGGCAGAGACACGCCTCCCACATCTGCAAAGGGTTTCTTAACAGAGCTTGAAAACAAAATGGCTGAAATCGGCGTAGGCAAAATCGCCACTATAAGCGGCAGATATTACGCTATGGACAGAGACAAAAACTACGACAGAGTTGAAAAGGCTTATGCCGCAATAGCTTACGGCGAAGGCAAAACAGCCGGCTCTATGGCTGAATGTATGGACAGAACCTATGCCGAAGGAGTAAATGACGAGTTTGTTATTCCCACTGTAATTCTTGACGGCGGCAAGCCCACAGCAACGGTAAATGACGGCGACAGCATAATTTTCGCCAACTTCAGACCCGACAGAGCAAGAGAAATTACAAGAAGCTTCTGTGACGATGACTTCCCTTATTTCGAAAGAAGAAAGGGACATATAAAGGTTACTTATGTATGCTTTACGGAATATGACCTGACAATCGAAAACAAGCTTGTTGCCTTTAAGCCCCAGGTGCTTAAGAACACTCTCGGCGAATATATCTCATCTTTGGGTCTTGTTCAGGCAAGAATTGCGGAAACGGAGAAATATGCACACGTTACATTCTTCTTCAACGGCGGTGTGGAGGCGCCCAACCCCAATGAAAACAGGTATCTTGTGCCTTCGCCTAAGGTAGCAACATATGACCTTCAGCCTGAGATGAGCGCACCTAAGGTAACGGAAACTCTTCTTGAGAACATTACCTCGGGAAAGAACGACC
This sequence comes from Clostridiales bacterium, assembly GCA_021200955.1. GTDB lineage: Bacteria > Bacillota > Clostridia > Lachnospirales > CAG-274 > JAJQCI01. Next base: position 14,373 of record JAJQFU010000109.1, read on the forward strand.
TTATTATTATCAACTATGCAAACCCCGATATGGTAGGTCATACAGGTGTAATCGAAGCGGCAAAGAAGGCAGTGGCTTATATAGATGAATGTGTAGGCAGAGTTGTGGAAGCGGTTGTTGAAACAGGCTCTCAGATGTTCATATGCGCTGACCACGGCAACATTGAGCAGATGGTCAACTATGAAACAGGAGACCCCTTTACAGCCCATACAACAAATCCCGTTCCCTTTATTTTGGTAAACTGCCCTAAGGCAAAGGGACTTAAGGAAGGCGGAAGGCTTGCCGACATAGCACCTACCCTTCTGGATATGATGGATATTAAGAAGCCTGAGGAAATGACAGGAGAAAGCCTGCTTATTAAATAATTGCCTATTCTTAAAAAATGATTTTCAATCATTTTTTAAGAATAGCCCTAAGAAAAAAGGTGGGGAAACCCTCGCTTCGCTCGGGTTTCCCTCAAAAGGATAAGTCTGTTGGCTTTCACTTAAAGGCTTTCTTAACTTTAAGTTTTGAGAAATTACTTTGAAAAAGGTAAGATTTCTATAAATTTTCAAAAAATGTTTGACTTATTTATATTAATAATTTACAATATAAATATGGAAACTTCAACTCAAGAGAAACGAAAGGAGATTTAAACTCATGAAAGGTTATTTGGAAATAGTTGACGTATTTGCAAGACAGGTTCTTGACTCAAGAGCAAACCCCACAGTTGAGGCTGAGGTTGTTGTAGAGTGCGACGGCAATCAGATTATGGGAAGAGCAGCTGTTCCCTCAGGCGCTTCAACAGGTCAGTTTGAGGCTGTTGAACTCAGAGACGGCGACCCCGAAAAGTATAACGGAACAAGCGTAGAAAAGGCTGTTTCAAACGTAAACGATATTATCGCAGACGAGCTTATCGGCATGAACGCTCTTGACCAGGTTGCTATCGACAAGGCTATGATCGAGCTTGACGGCACACCCAACAAGGCTAAGTTAGGTGCAAACGCCACTCTTGCTGTATCTATGGCTGTAGCTAAGGCTGCTGCAGAGGCTCTTAATATGCCTTTATATCAGTATTTAGGCGGTTTTAACGCTAAGACACTTCCCGTTCCTATGATGAACATTATGAACGGCGGCAAGCACGCAGACAACACTGTAGACCTTCAGGAATTTATGATTATGCCTGTTGGCGCACCTACATTCTCAGAAGCTCTCAGAATGTGCTGTGAAATTTATCACGCTCTTAAGAAGGTTCTTAAGTCTAAGGGTTATTCAACAGGCGTAGGCGACGAGGGCGGTTTCGCTCCCAACTGCGCTACAGCTGACGAAGTTATTGAGCTTATTCTTGAAGCTACCGTAAACGCAGGCTATAAGCCCGGCGAACAGATCAGAATCGCTATGGATCCCGCATCTTCAGAGCTTTATAAGGAAGACGGTCTTTATCACTTCCCCGGCGAAACAGAAGCTAAGGGTCTTGACGAAGAAATCGTAAGAACATCTGAAGAAATGGTTGAATTCTACACAGCACTTTGCGAGAAGTTCCCCATTATCTCTATTGAGGACGGTCTTGCAGAAGAGGACTGGGAAGGCTGGCAGCTTCTTACAGAAAAGCTGGGCGGAAAGATTCAGCTTGTAGGCGACGACCTTTTCGTAACAAACACAAAGAGACTTCAGAAGGGTATTGACCTTAAGGCAGGCAACGCTATCCTTATTAAGGTAAACCAGATCGGTACACTTACAGAAACATTCGACGCTATTCAGCTTGCTAACAGAAATAATATGACAGCAGTTGTTTCTCACCGTTCAGGTGAAACTGAAGACGCTACAATCGCTGATATCGTTGTTGCAGTAAACGCAGGTCAGATTAAGACAGGTGCTCCCGCAAGAACAGACCGTGTTGCTAAATACAATCAGCTTTTGAGAATTGAGGAAGAATTAGGCGATGTTGCTCAGTATTTGGGTCTTGACGCATGGTTCAACCTTAAGAACAAATAATTATTAATCGAACAGTATAATTAAGTATGACAAGGCAGGCGTTACTTAGGTAGTGTCTGCCTTTCTTTTAAGAAAGCGGTGAATTTATGAAAGCGGAAATTATTGCAGTCGGAACGGAAATTTTGCTGGGGGAAATAGTTAATACGGACGCTAAATTTTTGTCTGAGGAGCTGGCGGCTTTGGGAATAAGCACCTATTATCAGACAGTTGTAGGGGATAATAAGGAAAGGCTTTTGGACGCTTTTAGAAGCGGTTTTGAAAGATCGGATATTATAATTACGTCAGGGGGCTTAGGACCCACGGACGACGACATAACAAAGGAAACAGGTGCTGAATATTTCGGCAAAGAGCTTGTTCTTGACGAAAACTCTTATAATAGAATTGAAAGCTATTTTAAGGGCAGAAAAATGGCTAAAACCAATATTAAGCAGGCTTATGTTCCCGTTGGGGGCAAGGTACTTGATAATGATAACGGAACCGCACCGGGTATTATTATTGAGGAAAACGGTAAAATGCTTATAATGCTGCCGGGGCCGCCGAATGAGCTTGTGCCTATGTTTAATAATTCGGTAAAGCCTTATCTTGAGGGCAGAGAGAAGCAGGTTATTATTTCCAGAACCTTAAGACTGACAGGCATAGGAGAGTCTAACGCCGCTGAGGCTGTAAGAGACATTATGGCGAAGGGGACTAACCCCACTGTTGCACCTTACGCAAAGGAGGACGGAGTTCTTTTAAGAATTACCGCCAAGGGTGAGGGTAAAGAGCAGTGCCTTAAAATGATTGAGCCTGTGGCTGATGAAATTTACGGAAGGCTCGGAGGATTTATTTACGGAGAAGATGATACTACACTGGCAGGGGCTGTTGTGGAGCTTTTGAAGGAAAAAGGGCTGAGCCTTGCAACAGCTGAGAGCCTGACCGGGGGAATGCTGGCATCCGCAATTGTGGATATAGCCGGAGTATCAAAGGTGTTTAAAGAAGGATTTGTGGCTTATACCAATGAGAGCAAGATGAAAACTTTGGGAGTAAGCAGCAGAACTATTCAGTATTACGGTGCTGTGTCTGCGGAAACAGCGGCGGAAATGGCTAAGGGGGCGGCTGTTAAGGCAGGGGCTGATGTGGGAATTTCCACTACGGGAATTGCCGGCGGAGGAGCGGTAGCCAACCCGACCGTTGATGATACTTCCTATGACAAGCCTGTAGGAAGGGTTTATATAGGTATTTACTGTAAGGGAAAAACCTTTACAAAGGAGCTTAATATAAAGGGCAGCAGACAAAAGGTAAGAAGCAGAACTGTCTCTTCTCTTCTTGACTTTTTAAGGGTTACTTTAAAAGGGCTTTAATATTAGTTTGATTTTCCTGTCAGAGAATTGGGAACCACGCAAGGGCGGCAGTGAGCTTTTAGCTCACTGCCGCCCTTGCGTGGTTCCCCGGGGTGTCGAAATGCTAAGCGTTGCTTAGCATTTCGAC
>JAJQFU010000012.1 GCA_021200955.1 Clostridiales bacterium
CGGCAACGGAGTAAGTCTTGCTTTGGTGTGAAACACCGAAGCAAACGCACGCAGTTTGGCGTGACGCTAGCCCGAAGTGCGAATATCGGGTCGATTGCGGGAATGCGAAGCAAGTAGCAATCGACTTTTATAGTATGTGGTATCTGCAAAGCAGAGATGTCGGTTTACTAAAATTTTACATAAAGGAGATATAAATATGACTGCACCTAAAATTCTGACCCCCGGCCCTACGGATATAAACACCAAAACATTAAAGGCTCTTTCTGAGCCCCAAACAAACCCCGACATAGACTTAAGCTTTTATGAGCTTTATAAAAATGTCTGCGGAAAGCTTCAAAGGCTTTTAAACACACAAAATGATGTGCTTATTATGGCAGGAGAGGGGATTTTGGGTTTGGAAGCCGCCTGCTGTTCTCTGACGGAGGAAGGGGACAGGGTTCTCGTAATCGACAACGGAATTTTCGGAGCGGGCTTTGCGGACTTTGTGTCTCTTTACGGCGGAACTCCCGTAACATTCAAAAGCGGCTACGAAAAAGAGGTTGACATAGACAGTCTCAAGAAATTTTTGGAAAATGACCACAATTTTAAATATGCGACGGTGGTTCATTGTGAAACACCATCCGGAATTTTAAACCCCGTAGACAAAATTTGCCCCTTGCTTAAGTCTTACGGCATAATGACAGTGGTTGACAGCGTTTCAGCCACAGGGGGAGACGAAATTAAGGTTGACCGGTGGAAAATAGATATTGCCTTGGGAGCTTCTCAAAAGGCACTTTCAGCACCTGTGGGGCTTACATATCTTTCAATAAGCGCTGACGCAAAGGCGGCAATTGACAGCCGAAAAACACCCGTAAAAGGCTTTTATTTAAACCTTGTGTCATTTAAAAACTGGTATGAAAACAAGTGGTTTCCTTACACTATGCCCATTCACCTTATAAACGCCCTTGACACTGCCCTTGATGTTCTTTTTTCAGACGACTACATTAACCGCCACAAAATAATTGCCGAAGCCGTCAGAGCCGCTGTTAAGTCGGCAGGGCTTAAAATTTACGCCCAAAAGGGCTTTTCAAACACAGTTACGGCTATGATTATCCCCGAAGGAGCAGATTTTAAGACAATTCAAAAATATATTTTGGATAATTACAATATATTGATAGGCAGTTCCATTGGCTATCTTGAAAATAAGGTTATCCGCTTAGGTCATATGGGAGAGAATGCCACGAAAGAAAATATGTATATACTGCTTAAGGCACTGACGGAAGCTCTCAAGGCTGAAGGCGTCTGCTTAAAATGCGATCTGCACACAGAATTTTTAAAGGAGTATGAAAAAAATGAATAATAAAAGCATAGATGTTAAAACAATGGCTTTGACGGGGCTTATGACAGCTTTGGTTTTTGTAGGCTCACGAATAGGCTTTCACACGCCCTCAATAACCGGCGGCGGCTATGTTCATTTGGGAACGGCTTTTATGTTTTTGACAGCCTTTCTTTTCGGAAGGAAATCCGCAGCCTTTGCCGGCGGCGTGGGAATGGGGCTTTTCGACCTCTTTTCGGAATATTTCGCCTGGGCGCCCTTTACCTTTGTAATCAGCCTTTTAATGGGCTATACCGCAGGTAAAATTGCCTTTGCGGAAAACGGAAGCCTTAAAATTTCAAAATGCATAGCCGCAGCCGCTGCCTGTACAATAATTAAGGTTATAGGCTATTATATAACGGAATTTATTTTTACATTTAATTTTATTACGCCTTTAACCTCCATACCGGGAAACGTAACACAAATGGTTGTAGGCGCAGCGGTGGGAATTGCCGCAGCAACGGTTATTCTTAAACAAAAGGTTTTGTCGGTCTGAAAAACAAAAATGCTTTGCTTAACTGCGGGGCATTTTTTTGTTTTCCTACGCATATGCTTAATATTATAGCTGTGGAGAGACCTAAATGAATAACACCCAAGTAAATGAAGAGGTTTTAAGCCTTATTTCAGATCAAATAGATGACATAAACGAAGAAACGGAGTACTACACAAAGCTTCTCGAAAAGCTTATTGACACTGAGGATAAAAGCATTTTGAGAGATATCATACTTTCAAAAAAGAAGCATCTTTGCATTTTAAAGGATATGGTTTACCGATTAAAGGGCAGCAGACCTAAAGAAACCGAGCCGGAGCAGACTGAAGCTCCCACCTCAAACCTTCCCTCCGAATTTAAAAAGGCGGCTCTTAAGGAGCTTTCAAACTCCGAAATCTACTGCTCTCTTGTTTTCGATTTTTTAAATCAGTCCGTTAGAGACAGCTTCACTGAAATTATGATAGACTGTCAAAATAATTCAGTTAAATTTTCTGTTCTTTTAACAAAATATAGCTGAAAATATTGAAGCTCTTCTTGTGCATATGGCTTAAAATTTTCAAGGAAAAACAGTCTTTTGCTTGACAGAAAACCGGCGTTGTGTTATTATAAAAATACAAAGGGGAAGAACTGTAGGCAGTTTATTCCTCACCTATGTAGTTATTTATTAGATAACCGTCAAGGATGTACTGACCCCAAAAAGTTGGACAAAAGAACGGTTGCAAAACTACTACAGT
>JAJQFU010000110.1 GCA_021200955.1 Clostridiales bacterium
CTATAACAGAGTTATACTCCGACAGCGAAGAACTTCCGCTTCAAGATGAATTTACAAAACAGGAGGAAAAAGAAAATGGCAGATTTGAACCCACGTCATAATTTAGAGGGCTATCCCGACCCAACGGCTTACAATGCCGTTATAAGACAGGAAATACAGCTTGAAAACAGGCACAGAAAGTTAATAGGCGTACTGAAATTCATAATAGCACAAAGTGGATTTGAACTTGATGAAAGAATTATCCTTAAAGATAAGAAATCGGGAAGAATATTTTATTAATAACGGAGGTAAAAAATGGCAAAATTATTCGGACACAATATCAATATAATAAAAGAAGCGGAAAATACAGTAAGTTCCACAGAAAAAGAAGTTTTAAAGCCAAGTTTCGGCTCTCTCAGAAAAGATGCGGCAGTTGAAGCTTTTGTTGATATTCTTATGGAGTATGTAAAGCAGGCGTACAGTGAAAATAGAGACCCCTTTTGGGACATTTATAAAAGGGACACAAGCGTTGTTTTGCTTTGGAGACTTTGTCTGCGGCATTATTTAACGGCACTTACAAGCTATATTATATGCTTTATGCCGGAGGAAGAACATAATTTTCTGTCGCTGAAGCGATTAACAGACAGAGAATACATAAAAAATTATTATAAAAACAAAAAAGAAAAGAAAGAACTTTTTAATAGCAATATTATCATTAATCTCACTGATTATATTTTTGCAGAAGCGGAAATGGGAACAGAGAAGTGTTTGGAATATCTTAAAAAAGAGTATAGTTTAGATTACGTTGGATATATGGAAGCCTGCGGTCACGATATAGCTATTCCGCCATATCCAAGTCACTTCTGTATCAAGAATTATAAAGATTTCAAAGCAGGACTTGATTTGGCATATGAGGACGGTCAGGACGTATTTTTCATATATTTATTCGATTTATACTTTGAAAAATTCTTCAGCGTACTTAATCGTGACTTTTGTGATAAGGAGTGGTGCAAATAAAAAACAAACTGATATTTTTGATTTTTTCAGCGGTGTTGGGAATATTTCTCTTTTTTATAGGTGCTAACATAGGCTCGGTATATCGGCTCACCGACGGAGATATGTTCATAAAACTGAGCTACATAAGTGAAAATCTGTATATATCCGCACTGAAATTTCATCTGCCCTATGCCTTCAAAGATATTCTTTGGGGGCTGACGGCAGTTTTTTGTTGGGCATTGTTTGTTCTATATACTTTTTACGGAGCAAAAAATCTGCGGCCCGGTGAGGAACACGGCTCGGCAAAATGGGGCGAAAAATCCGACCTAATCGCAAACAAGCTTATTGACCGCAAATATGAAAACAATGTGCTTTTCACCAATTCGGAACGAATGAGCCTAAACACAAGGCAGACACTGAGAAATAACAATACCCTTATAATCGGCGGTTCCGGCTCGGGTAAAACAAGGTTTTGGGTTAAGCCCAATATTCTTCAAATGCACACTTCATTCGTGATTACTGACCCGAAAGGTACACTTTTAGGCGATGTTGGTCAAATGCTTGTCAACAACGGATACAAGATAAAAGTCTTTAATACAGTGGACTTTTCAAAGTCTATGAAGTACAACCCCTTCAGCTTTATACGCTGTGAAGCAGACATAAAGGTTTTTGTTGACCTTTTTATATCCGGCACAAAAGAAAAAGGCGAGCAGTCCGCCGATAAGTTTTGGGAGAATGCCGAGCGGCTTCTTTATATGGCACTTGTGGGCTATCTTTATTATTTTACGGATGAGGAAAACCGAAATTTTGCGGAATTGAGCCGCCTTATAAACCTTATGGAGGTCAGAGAAGAAGATGAAAACTTCAAAAATGAAGTTGATTATATGTTTGAGGAAATTGAGATTGGGTCTGAGGCATTTGCGGAAAAATACAATATTGAAAAGCCCGGTGACGAGGATATTCTTCCTCCCGAACCGAATAATTTTGCCGTTGCCCAATATAAGAAATACAAGCTTTCGGCAGCGAAAACAGCTAAATCCATATTGATTTCCTGCGGTGTCAGGTTAGCTCCCTTCGACATCGATGTTGTAAGAGAAATGACTATGTATGATGAAATGGAGCTTGACAAGCTTGGAGACGAGAAAACAGCTTTATTCATAATAATCGATGATAAAATATCCTCTTTTAATTTCCTTTGTGCAATTATGTATTCTCAGCTTTTTAAGGACTTATGCGACAAAGCCGACAATGTTTATAAGGGCAGACTGCCTGTTCACGTAAGGTGCATACTGGACGAGTTCCCCAACTGCGGTCAAATCCCAGATTTTGAGAAAATTATTGCGGTTATTCGTTCGAGAGAAATTTCCGCAAACGTAATCGTTCAGAACCCGGCACAGATTAAAAAGCTGTACGGTGAAAATGCAAAAACCATTGAGGGCTGCTGTGACTCTATTTTGTTTTTGGGTTCTTCCGAAAACGATGTAAACAAATATATTTCGGAAAAAGTGGGAAAGACCACTATCGACCACAAGGGCACAAGCACAAGCAAGGGTCAAAGCGGCTCATACAGTGTCAGCGACCAAATTG
>JAJQFU010000108.1 GCA_021200955.1 Clostridiales bacterium
ATATTTCCACTTGTTTGTAAATTACAAAATTATTTCAAAATTAGATTGACGTGTATAATAAATTACAATGTAATTTCAGGGGCGGTTAAATGGATATAAAGGCGTTTCAAAAGGAAATAGAAAGCTCCCAAACAGGAGGACTTCAGATAGAGGTATATAACGAAACTGCTGGCGCACCTGTTGAAGGGGCTGTTGTTTCTGTCTTTGGGGAAAAAGGGGAAAGCTTCTCACTTGTGACGGATAGTTCAGGTCAAACAAGCGTTGTTTTTTTGGCTGCACCTCCTGCCTATGTCTCCCAAAGCCCAACAGGGGAAAGACCTTATTCCCTTGCAAGGGTTGTTGTAACGAAAGAGGGCTTAAGCGGCGAAACGGCTGAGGGGGTTCAGATTTTTTCCGAGAATATTGCAATTTTAAGGGTATTTTTAAATGATGAAGGCGGTGTAAAAAACGTGGTTATAACGCCGTCACCTCTATATGAGGCTAAAGAGGAAAGAATTTTCGAAGCAGAGGTTAAGCCCCTTAAAAACGTAACGGGCTTTGCGGTTTTGGACAGCGTTGTAATACCCGAATATATTGTTGTTCACGACGGCTCGCCTAATGACAGTTCTGCTCCCGACTACTGGATTCCCTATAAGGACTATATCAAAAATGTGGCTTCAAGCGAGGTATATTCCACATGGGAGCTTGAAGCAATTCGGGCAAATGTCCTTGCGATTATTTCATTCACATTGAACAGGGTTTTTACTGAGTGGTATAGAAACAAGGGCAAAACCTACACCATAACATCTTCAACGGCAGTTGACCACTATTTTGTCTACGGCAGAAACATTTATCAGGAGATTTCGCAGGTGGTTGACGAGCTATTTTCGACCTATATTAAGCGTGAAGGCAGCAGACAGCCTCTTCTTGCCCAGTACTGCGACGGACGGAATGTAAGCTGCCCCGGGTGGATGACACAGTGGGGCTCTCAATATTTGGCTCAGCAGGGCTACTCAGCAATCGAAATTTTAAGATATTTTTACGGCGATGACATTTATCTCACTACTGCGGAAAAGGTGTCAGGAGTGCCTTACTCCTTCCCCGGTGAGGTTTTGACCGTGGGCTCTTCAGGCAGCGCAGTTGAAGCGGTTCAAATCCAGTTAAATTATATAGCGAGAACCTACAGCGCAATTAACACCCTTACCCCTGACGGAATTTACGGCACGGCAACTCAAACCGCCGTCAGAACCTTTCAGGAAATTTTTAACCTTAACCCCTCCGGCTCTGTAGATTATGCCACATGGTACCAAATTTCACAAATTTTTGTGGCAGTAGAAAAGCTTGCACAGTAAGCTGACCAAGTAAAATACACCGACAAGGCGCCCCTTTTAAGGGGAGCTGTCAACTTAAAGTTTTGGCAGTGATAACCTTTCCTTGAATGCCGAAAACTTAAAGGAGTTGATGAGCCTCCCCTTGAGGGGAGGTGGCACACGAAGTGTGACGGAGAGGTGATAGCTTCCCCTTTTAAGGGGAAGTGTCAACCGCAGGTTGACGATAGGGTGTGTTCCATTGGCACGCTAATTAATAGCTCGTTATTTTGTCACCATGTGACATCATTTTCCTCCTATAATAAAATAAAAAAGGGGGATAACAATGAACAGCATATCTGAAATAATATTTTGCGGTGCAAAAGGTCTATGGACGGTTGTTATAAGCGAAAAAGCGGTTATGGTTTTGCTGTTTTTAATGCTTTGCGACACAATAACAGGGTGGATAGGGGCAAGCATATTGAAAAACTGGACAAGTGCCAAAGCCAGAGAGGGCTTTATGGGCAAGATTATAGAGCTTGTTTTTGTGGCTGCCCTTTATGCCCTTGACTGGCTTTTCGAAATCGACTTTTTAAAATATTTCGGCATATATTATTTTGCTGTCTGCGAGGTTGGCAGTATGGCTGAAAACATATCCAAGGCAGGGGGAGACGTTCCCCAAGGGCTTTCCGAGGTTTTAAACGCTTTTAAAGACAGCGTCGGCAAAAGGGTTTTGGAAAAGCTTAAGGAAATAGCCCAAAACCTATAAAATTATTTTAAAAGAATTACAAAAATTTTTTCGTTTTGACTTGATATTCAAGTTGTTTTGTAGTATAATATATTTATGTCAATCAATCTATATAATTGAACAAAACCTCGCTTGACATAACAAAATATTATTGATAAAATGATATTTGAAAAGAAAATTATGCAACTTTCAGTAAATTTATTATAAGGAGTTTAACAATGAAAGAAAAAATAATCGCTATAATTGAGAAAATAAAAAAATGGCTGCCCTATATTAGAAGCAAAAAAATGGTTTCCATTCTATTGATATTACTAATTTTTGTATTGGTTTTCTCTGCCGGTGGTTGTTGTTCTTGGGGTTTGTTGAATTATAAATATAAAAGTCTATATAATTCCTATAATGAATTGAATGATTCATATGATGAACTGTCAAAAAGTTATGATGATCTTTCTATTCATCGTGATTATTACAGAAACAAATATGAAGAATTGCTTTCCGAAGTTTCCTCGGAAACCGTTACAGAAACCACCACAGAAACTACCACTGAAAACCATAATACGCAAGGGCAAGTCGAACTTTTGCAATTCTATTTTGACTGTTTGGATAATATTGATACCTATACATATGAAACAGTAATAAACAAACTACAAACTATGTCAGATACTAATAATTACACTCTTAAAATAGAAGGAGGTGACGGTGGACAAGTATATCTGTATAATACCGAAGAAAATTATCTTTGGTTTACATTTTATGCTAAATATGATGATGAAACAGAAGATTACTTGCCTCAGTCTCAAGATGGAATTTCTTTTCTATGGTATCAGTATACATCTGATATTTATATTGAGTGCGATAGAGTGTTTGACGGTAAACTTGTTGTATACGATGCTGACAAAAATGGAGGAAATCAAAAAGAGGTTTCTGATTCATCTGAGCAACTTGAATTTATAAAAAGCAAATCTAACTCTTTTAAGAATATAGCTATAAATAACGTATTTGTCAGTGATACAGAAAAAGAGAATATTTTAAAGCAAGCTGTAATTGATGTTGTGGGTGAAGAAAATTTCAAAACTATTAATTACGTACCTTTAAACAATTTTACTTTGATTGAATTTAACGGAGCACAAAACTTGACCGATAATATGATTATAAAAGGTATGTATTTGGATATATGCAGAGTTTTAGAAGCCATACAGCCTACTATAAATACAGATGTTGATATTAATGTTTATTTTTCATTAACGGATACATATGGTAACTCTAATCCTGAAAAAGTTATAGCCTCTACGTTTAAATATGAAACAATTCAAAAAATAAATTACGAAAATGTTTCAACTGACAATATTCCTGTAATAGCTGATGAATGGTGGGATCATCCTGCTATTAGAAATTAAAATGAGTAGAATAAAAGGAGTTAATTTGCATGAAAAAATCTGGCTGTAATAACTGTTTAACAGGTGCATTTTTGGGTATACTGACCTATAACTGTTGTTTTGGAGGTTGTATTTTGCCAATAATGATATTTATTACGGTACTTTTAATTATACTTCTTTAAACTTAACTGAATTGCTACATAATACCTGTTGGGGCAGTGATAACTTAAAACTGAAAAAAATTGCAAAACATTAAAAAAATTGTTGACATCGGCTTGATTTGGTGGTATGATTAGTTTATTGTGAAACAAACAGTTACCGCACGAAGAGGCGTAATTTGCGGAAGTTAAGCAAAGCCGTATTCGGCGTGTTCCTGAAAATTTAAAGGAGGTGCGAACTGAAATGTATGCTATTATCGAAACAGGCGGAAAGCAGTATAAGGTTGCAGAGGGCGACGTTATTACAGTAGAAAAGCTTGGTTTAACTGAGGGTGATTATACTTTTGACAAGGTTCTTGCCGTTTCTGACGGAGACGAGCTTAAGGTAGGTACTCCCACAGTTGAGGGCGCAAGCGTTGCTGCCAAGGTTTTAGGCGAGGGCAAGGCTAAAAAGGTTATCGTTTATAAGTATAAGCCTAAGAAGGGCTTCCACAAGAAGAACGGTCACAGACAGCCTTTCACAAAGCTTTCCATAACAAAGATTAATGCCTAAGCTTAAGGTTGTTATATTTAAAAAGAATAATAATATCTGCGGTTTTTCCGTTGAAAACCATACCGAGCCTATTGTTTGTGCAGCGGTTTCGGTGTTGGCTCAGTCTGCGGTGAATGCCGTTGAAGCCCTTACGGAAGTGGGGGATAAATACGAGCTTAAAATCAACGAGGAAAACGGATATTTGTATTTTTTTGTTCCTTCTCTTGCAAACGGGAAGGAAAACCCAAAAGCGGATCTTTTGCTGAAAGCCTTTGAGCTTTCAATAAGGTCTGTAGAAGAAGAATATTTTGAATATATGACAGTTAAAACCCAGGAGGTGTCTAACGATGATAAGAATTAACCTTCAGTTATTTGCTCATAAAAAGGGTTCAGGTTCTTCAAAGAACGGCCGTGATTCAAATTCAAAGAGACTCGGCGCTAAGAGAGCCGACGGACAGCACGTTTTAGCAGGAAACATTCTTTATACACAAAACGGAACAAGAATTCATCCCGGTTTAAACGTAGGCTGCGGAAACAACTATACTTTGTTTGCCCTTGTTGAGGGAAAAGTTAAGTATGAGAGACTTGGCAGAGATAAGAAGCAGGTTTCTGTATATCCCGTTGAGGCTTAACTATTAAATTTTTGAAACTGACGGCTGTATGAATATAGTCTAATAGCTATATTATATAGCCGTTTTAATTTTACAGGGAGGTTGTGAGTTTGTTTGTTGACAGAGTGAAAATTCACATAAAGGGCGGAAAAGGCGGCAACGGCTGCGTTTCCTTTTACAGAGCAAAATATATAACCCACGGCGGGCCTGACGGCGGAGACGGCGGAAAAGGGGGAGACGTGGTTTTTGTTGCCGACAGCGGTGAAAACACCCTTATGGACTTCCGCTATAAAAGAATTTTTAAGGCAGAGGGCGGCTGTGACGGCGAAAAACGGAACAGATCCGGTGCAGATGGCGCAGATGTGGTTATAAAAGTCCCTGCCGGAACAATTATTCGTGAAGCAAATTCAAATAAGGTTATGGCAGACTTAACCAAGCCCGGTGAGAAGAAAATAATCATAAAAGGCGGCAGAGGGGGCAGAGGCAACCAGCATTTCGCCACCCCTACGAGACAGGCGCCCCGTTACTGCGAAGCCGGAAAGGAAAGCAAGGAATACGACGTTGTTTTGGAGCTTAAGCTTTTGGCTGACGTAGGGCTTGTGGGGCTGCCCAGTGCCGGAAAGTCAACCATTCTTAAAATGGCGACTAACGCAAACCCCAAAATTGCGGCTTATCATTTCACTACCTTAAGCCCCAATTTAGGCGTTGTGAGACAATACGGACGTGACTTTGTTTTGGCTGATATTCCCGGGCTTATCGAAGGGGCAAGCGAAGGCGTGGGCTTGGGTCATGACTTTTTGAGACATGTTGAAAGAACAAAGGTATTTATTCATGTTGTTGACGCCGCAGCCTTAGAGGGAACAGACCCTGTTGAAAACGTTCGGCTTATAAATGAGGAGCTTCGCAAGTATAAAGAGGAGCTTTTGGACAGACCTATGATTATTGCTGCAAATAAAATGGACTTGCCGGGGTCTCAGGAAAACTTCGAAAGACTTAAGGAAACCTTTGAAGCCGAGGGAATGAAGGTTTTCCCTGTTTCGGCGGCAATGAATCAGGGAATAGGGGAGATACTTGACGAATGCGGAAAGGTTTTGGAGGACTTCCCGGACGATATTGTTTTTGCTGAGGAATATGACGAGTTTATTGACGATGTAAGCGAGGATATGAGTGCTTTTACGGTTACCGAGGTTGAAAAGGGCTATTTCCTTGTGGAGGGCGCCGGAGTTGAAAGAATGATAGGCTATACCAATATCGAAAATGAACAGGGCTTCGCTTTCTTCCAAAAATATATAAGAGAAAAGGGTATTGTTGACGCTCTTAAGGAAAAAGGCATAAAAGACGGCGATACGGTGCGTATTTATGACCTTGAGTTCGAGTTCTTCGATTAAGTTTAAAAAGAAAGGTGAGATTTTATGCTTAACAGCAAACAGAGAGCATATTTGAAATCGGAAGCCGCTAAGATAGATACTATTCTGCAGGTGGGCAAGGCAGGGGTAACCCCCGAGGTGGTTAAGTCCGCTTCAGAGGCTTTGGCGGCAAGGGAGCTTATAAAGGGCTGCGTTTTGGATAACTGCTTTGACGATGTGCGGAATATTGCCGAAACTATTGCGGGCAGAGCAAGAGCCGAGGTTGTTCAGACAATCGGCAGACGGTTTGTGCTTTATAAGCCCTCCGATAAACAAAGATATACTCTTCCGAAATAAAATAAATAAGAATATTAGAAAGTCTCCGCTTGATTAATTTCTTAACGGAGACTTTTTGCTTGTATTAAAAGCTTAATCTGAAAAAGGGAATAAACCGACCTAATACTGATTTTGCGATACCCCATATGCTTAAATCGTAAATATAAAGCTTATCCTTTCCCAATTTGTTGTTTTCTAATTCATTGCTGTTTATATCATTAAATGTAATGTATACCTTTTCGGCTTTAATTATATATGTTTCTTCACCACCGAAAACAGTCGGTTTAATGCTTTTGGAAATTACGATTAAGTTCATTTCGGCGTCAAGATGACAGTCCTCATTTTGCTTTAAAGACCTTATATCATAAGGATATTTTAACATAACATATTCGCCGATGGCACTTTCATCATTGCTGTCCAAAATATGCCAGCTTACTCCCGTACTTTCGGAGTAGTGCATAGTATAAATATTATAGCCGGAATATTTTTCATATATTTCATTGAGACTTTCATTGTCTGATATAACCTCGCATACAGGCGAAGCTATTACTGCAAAAAGCACGATTATTATAACTAAAAACAATATCAGATTTAATTTTTTCTTCATAATTATTTCAACCTTTATGATTTAAGCTTCAACCCCACGTGTCGGGGTTATGGTTAAGAGGCCCGCAGCCGTTTCCCAAGTTAAGAGAGTTGGCGATTGCGCCGTTTATATATTCCTTAGCTTTCGAAACAGAGGTTACAATGTCGAAGCCCAAAGCCAAATTTGCCGCAATAGCAGAAGAAAGGGTACAGCCTGTGCCATGGGTATTTTTGGTGTTTATACGCTTGCCCTTAAAGCTGTGAAAGGCTTTTCCGTCAAAGAGAATGTCCGTAGGCTCGCCCTGAAAGTGACCGCCCTTTAAAAGAACCGCTTTAATCCCAAGTCCACAGATTGTCTCGGCGGCAGCTTCCATATCCTTAAGGGAATTTATTTTAAGCCCGGAAATTCGCTCCGCTTCGGGAATATTGGGTGTCAAAATATCCGCCTTTGAATATACATCCTTAATCAGAAGCTCCATACAGCCCTCATCGGTCAAAGGGGTTTTGTCCTTTGCGTATAAAACAGGGTCAATAACCACATTGAGGGGCTTATAAAGAGCCAAACCCTCGGCACAAGCCTTAATTGTTTCTCTGCCCGAAAGCATACCTATTTTAACGCTGTCCGGGAAAATATCCTCAAAAACCGCCTTAAACTGATTTTTTATGCCCTTTGGGCTTACATCCTCAAGAGAAATGACCCCGACGGTGTTTTCAGCCACAACGGAGGTTATAATGCTCATTCCGTAAACCCTGTGGGCGGCAAATGTCTTAAGGTCAGCCTGTATTCCCGAACCGCCTGAGCAGTCAGACCCCGCAATAGTCAAAGCCGTTTTCATTTTGCTTCCCTCCTGTGTTTGAAAAAGTCCTTCATAAGTCCGGCGCATTCGTCCTTTCTGACGCCTTTAACAACCTCAACCTTATGGTTAAATCTGTCGTCGTCCATTAAATTAAGAATAGAGCCGCAGCAGCCGGCTTTGGGGTTTTCAGCCCCGAAAACAACTCTTTCCATTCTTCCCTGTAAAATCGCCCCGGCACACATTGGGCAGGGCTCGATCGTTACGAAAAGGGTACAGCCCTCAAGCCGCCAGTCGCCTACAGCGGCACTTGCTTCGTTAATTGCCTTAATTTCGGCGTGCAGAAGGGGGTTTTTGCCTGAAATTCGGCTGTTATAGCCCCTTCCTATAACCTCTCCGTTGTAAACTATAACACAGCCTATAGGCACTTCATCGATTTTATAGGCTTTCTCAGCTTCTTCGATCGCCAAGCCCATGTAATAATCAAAATCCATAAAAATCATCCTCAAAAGTTCTTTTTACTTGCAAAAAATATACATTAATGCTATAATGATTATAACATTTTGCAGATTAGAAGTAAACCGTTTCAGGGAGGAAAATTTATGCCGGATTTTAAGATTGTCAGAAAAGGCTATGATACATTTGAGGTAAACAGATTTATAGAAAACCTTCAGAAGCAAATAGATGAATATAAAACAAAGGAAAACTACATAAATCAGGCAATGATAAGCGCAGAAATTGCCGCTTCAGACCTTAAAGCAAGGACGGAAAAGGAAAGGGAAGATATAATTTCAAAAGCTAAGGCTGAGGCTGCAGAGGAAGTTGAAAAAGCTAAGGCGGAAGGGGAAAGACTGCTTTCAAAAACCCACAACCAAATTGCCCTTATTCACCAAAGAGAAGCGGCTAAATTAGAGGATCTTAAAATTTATATGGAGGATAAAATAGAATATCTTGCCAAATTCAAGGCTGACTATGAAGCTTTGGGAGAAAAATATTTCAAGAATGCTCAAGACAATGAATATAACAATATTGTCGAGGGCTTGAAAAATGTAATAGGGCTTATAGACGGCTTCAATCAGTCAGAAGAAAATCAATAATGTATAAAAACGCCCCCTGTTCCGAAAACAATCGGTTCAGGGGGTATCTTATTGCTTTTTACCTCTTCATATCTCTGTTTATGTCGAAAATATCAAGCTTGTCTCTGTCAATTTGCTTTTCCATAACCTCACACATAGCCTTGACTGTGTCCATAGCCGTGATTATGGTTATAGAGCTTTCAACGGCTGTTCTTCTGATTTTGAAGCCGTCGGAGTTGGCGTTGTTGGCTTTTCTCGGAATGTCGATAATAAGGTCGATAACGCCGCTTCTGATTACGTCCAAAACATTGGGAACGCCTTCGCTTATTTTCTTAACGGACTGAACCTTAATTCCGTTTGCCTTAAGGCTTTCCGCTGTGCCTGAGGTGGCAATGAATCTGCAGCCCATAGCCGCAAAACGCTTGGCGATAGGTGCAAAGTTTTTCTGCTCCTTGCTTGTAATTGTGGCAAGAATTGTGCTGCCCGGCTCGGGAATAGTCATTCCCGCCGCAATAAAACCCTTGTAAAGTGCATTGTGAAGGTTATAGCCTACGCCCAAAACCTCGCCTGTTGACCTCATTTCAGGGCCTAATGATACCTCAACCTTAGGAAGCTTCTCTGTTGAGAAAACAGGTACTTTTACTGCAACAACCTTGCTTTCCGGAGCAATAGCCGTTCCGTAGCCCATTGACTTAAGCTTTTCGCCCAGCATTACTCTTGTTGCAATATCGATTACGGGAACGCCTGTTACCTTTGTAATATAAGGCACTGTTCTTGAAGAACGTGGGTTAACCTCGATTATGTTAAGCTCGCCCTTATATTCAATAAACTGAATGTTGATCATTCCTATAACGTCCAAGGCAACGGAAATTCTCCGGGTTTCGTCCATAATCGCCTGTTTGATTTCGTCTGAAATGTGCTGAGGCGGATAGATTGAAATACTGTCGCCTGAGTGAACGCCTGCTCTCTCCAAATGCTCCATAATTCCGGGAATGTAAAAGTCCTCGCCGTCGCAGATTGCGTCAACCTCTATTTCACGTCCGCCCAAATAGCGGTCGATAAGAACGGGGTTCTTGCTGTCTTTATAGAATGCCTCTTCAAGATACTGAACAAGCTCCGCCTTGTTGTGGGTGATTTCCATACCCTGACCGCCTAAAACGTATGAGGGACGAACCAAAACAGGGTAGCCTAAGTTCTCGGCAACGCCAATGCCCTCGTTTACGTTCCAAACGCCTTTGCCCTTGGGTCGTCTTATGTTAAGGCTTTCCAAAATTGCGTCAAACTTTTCTCTGTCCTCGGCGGCGTCAATGTCTTTAGCCTTTGTGCCGAAAATGGGAATATTCATTTCGTCAAAGAACTTGGCAAGCTTAATGGCTGTTTGACCGCCGAACTGAAGAATAACTCCGTCGGGCTTCTCACGCTCAACAATGTTCAAAACGTCCTCTTCTGTTAAAGGCTCGAAATAGAGCTTGTCAGATGTGTCGAAGTCTGTGGAAACTGTTTCGGGGTTGTTGTTGACTATAATTGTCTCAATTCCGGCTTTCTTAAGAGCCTTTACACAGTGAACAGAGCAGTAGTCGAACTCAATGCCCTGACCTATTCTGATTGGGCCGCTGCCTATAACCATAACCTTGTGTCTGTCTGAAACAACAACCTCGTCCTCCTCTTCATAACAGGAGTAATAATAGGGGGTAACAGCTTCAAACTCACCGGCACAGGTATCAACCATTTTGAAAACAGGCATAATATCCCACTTTTTACGCAAAGCATAAATTTCGGGCGGCTCGCACTTAATCATTTTAGCCAAAGCCTTGTCCGAGAAGCCCAGCTTCTTATAGTGCATAAGGGTTCTCTTGTCGATTTCTTCAAGGGTGAGGGTCTTGAAATCCTCTTCCATTTCAACGAGATTTTTAATCTTTTCAATAAAGAATAAGTCCATACCCGTAATCTGACATATCTTTTCTATCTTATAGTCTCTGCGGAGCATTTCCGCAAGGTCGAAAATTCTTTCATCATCAGGTGAAACAACACTCTTTTTAAGCTCTTCAAGTGACTTTTTCTTAGAGCTTTCTCTTTCCAAGCCGTACTGACCTATTTCAAGTGAACGAATGCCCTTAAGAAGTGCGGACTCGAATGACGAGCCGATAGACATAATTTCGCCTGTAGCCATCATCTTTGTGCCTAACTGTCTCTTAGCACCGAAGAACTTGTCGAAGGGCCATCTGGGGAACTTAAGAACGCAGTAGTCGATTGTAGGCTCGAAGCAGGCTGTTGTCTTGCCTGTTACGGCGTTGGGGATTTCGTCAAGGTTATAGCCCAAAGCTATTTTAGCCGCAACCTTGGCGATAGGGTAGCCTGTAGCCTTTGAAGCAAGAGCAGATGAACGGCTTACTCTGGGGTTAATCTCAATAACGGCGTAGTTATAGCTGTTGGGGTCGAGAGCAAACTGAACGTTGCAGCCGCCTTTAATTTCGATTGAGTTAATAATGTTTATAGCTGCGCTTCTGAGCATTTGATATTCTCTGTCTGAAAGGGTCAAAGCCGGAGCAACAACGATTGAGTCGCCGGTATGTACACCGACGGGGTCAACATTTTCCATTGAACAAACAGTGATACAGTTGCCTGCGCCGTCACGCATAACCTCAAACTCTATTTCCTTCCAGCCGGCAATACTCTTTTCGATGAGACACTGACCTACACGGCTTAAGTGAAGCCCCTGGGTTAAAACCTGTCTCAGCTCTCCCTCGTCTTTACATATGCCGCCGCCTGTTCCGCCTAAGGTATAAGCAGGGCGGACAATAACGGGGAAGCCAATAGAATAGGCATATTCAACGCCCTCTTCAACCCCTGTGACGATGTCACTCTCAACAATGGGCTGATTGGTTCTCTCCATAAGGCTTTTGAACTTGTCTCTGTCCTCGCCTTCCTTAATAGAAGCAATGGAAGTACCTATAACATTTACGTGATATTTATCCAAAATTCCGCTGTCATAAAGCTCACAGCTTAAGTTTAAGCCTGTCTGACCGCCCATTCCGGCAATAATCGAGTCGGGGCGTTCCTTTGCAATAACCTTTTCTACAAAATCTATGGTTAAGGGCTCGATATAGGTGTAGTGCGCCATACCTATATCGGTCATAATTGTGGCAGGGTTGGAGTTTACCAAAACAACCTCTATGCCCTCTTCTTTAATGGATTCACAAGCCTGTGTTCCCGAATAGTCAAACTCCGCAGCCTGACCTATAACGATTGGGCCGCTGCCTATTACAAGAACCTTTTTAATGGAATTAACCTTTGGCATTTTTACCCACTCCTTCCGTTATTTTGATAAATCTGTCAAACAGAAAACCTACATCAAGGGGCCCGGGAGAAGCCTCGGGGTGGAACTGTACTGTATAAATAGGCTTTGTTTTGTGTCTTATGCCTTCGATTGAGCCGTCATTAATGTTAATGAAAGAGGCTTCAACATCGTCGGGCAGGTCGCA
Organism: Clostridiales bacterium; assembly: GCA_021200955.1. GTDB lineage: Bacteria > Bacillota > Clostridia > Lachnospirales > CAG-274 > JAJQCI01. The sequence continues at coordinate 12,331 of JAJQFU010000108.1, forward strand.
CACAACAAACTCGTGGTTTTGGCTCGTAATATAAACTCTGCCTGTCTGAGTGTCTTTAACAGGGTGGTTTCCGCCGTGATGACCGAATTTAAGTCTTTTTGTCTTACAGCCCAAAGCAAGGGAAACAACCTGATTGCCTAAGCAAATTCCCAAAATGGGCAGACCTGTTTCGATTATTTTCTTTACGTTTTCAACTACAGTGGGTATGTCCTCCGGGTTTCCGGGGCCGTTAGCCAAAAACAGTGCATCGGGCTTGCATGCCAAAATTTCCTCAGCGGATGTAAAGGCAGGGAAAACTGTCAGCTTACAGCCTCTTTTGCTCAGCTCTCTTAAAATGCCCTGTTTAATTCCGCAGTCTAAAACTGCAAAGTGAGTGCCTATACCGTTTATAACATATTTTTCTTTAATAGTTACCTCTTCAACGGCGTGCTTGTTTGTATATGTGTCAAATTTTTGTTTGATTTGGCTGGCGGTTAAGTCATTGGCACGGGTTGTAATAATTCCTCTCATTGTGCCGTTGTCTCTTAAAACTCTTGTTAAGGCTCTTGTGTCAATTCCTTCAAGACCCATAATCTTATTTTGCTTTAAGAAGCCGTCAATATCCATTTCACAACGCCAGTTGTTTGGCACTTCGCATTTTTCTCTGACAATAAAGCCTTTCAGAAAGGGCTTTCTGCTCTCCATATCTTCAAGGTTTACGCCGTAGTTGCCTATTAAGGGAAAGGTCATAACAACTATCTGCCCGGCGTAAGAGGGGTCGGTTAAAGTCTCCTGATAGCCTGTCATATTTGTGGTGAAAACAACCTCTCCCACAGTTTCTTTAATGTAGCCGAAGGCTTTGCCGAAAAATGTTTTGCCGTTCTCTAAAATAAGAGCGGCTTTTATTGTTCTTTTTAGCATCAGATACATCTCCTTAAGTCATTTTTCATATCTATACACGCCTGTCTTGCGGCAAGTGCAAAAAGTCTCTCGTCATTATAGCACAACTTGTACTCATCTTTCAAGTGGGCTGCAATAATTCCTCTTGAACTGTTTACGATTGCGCCTATTCCGCCCTTGAAACATACAGCCAAATCCTCAGCCTTGCCACCCTGAGCGCCGTAGCCGGGAACTAAGAAGAATGTGTGAGGCATAACCTCTCTTAAGCGTGCAGCCTGTTCCTTATGGGTAGCCCCTACAACTGCGCCTACTGATGAATAGCCGTTTTCGCCTATAAGCTCCTCGCCCCATTTTTCGATTAGAGCCCCTACGTGTTCATAAACAGGCTTTCCGTCGCACATAAGATCCTGAAGCTCGCCGCTGTGTGGGTTTGAGGTTTTGGCTAAAACGAAAATTCCCTTGTCATATTTTTTACAGCTGTCTGTAAAGGGTGTTATGCCGTCCGAGCCCAAATAGGGGTTTACTGTAATGAAGTCATGGGGAAGGCTTCCGCAGGGAACGCCGTCAATGTCCGCTGCTCCCAAAAGACCCTCTGCATAGGCTTCCGCAGTGGAAGCAATGTCGTTTCTCTTAACGTCGCCTATAACAATAAGCCCTTTAAGCTTTGCATATTCAACCGTCTTTTCGTATGCCTTAAGCCCCTCTATGCCGTATCTTTCATACATAGCAATCTGAGGCTTAACAGCGGGAACAATGTCGAAAACAGCGTCAATAATCTTTTTGTTGAATTTAAGCATAGACTTTGCTGCTGCTTTGGGGGTCTTTCCGTATTTTGTGTAGTACTTTTCCGTAATGTAGGTCGGAATGTAGGAAAGCCTCGGGTCAAGCCCCACAACAATCGGGCTGCCTGTTTCTTTAATTCTGTCTATAAGTCTGTCGATAATCATATAATTTACCCTCCTTCGTGAAATTAATTATTTTTTCATTAATACACCGTTGTCAACCATGATGTAGCCGTCAACAATTGTGTAGAGAATTTTTCCTTTAACGGTTCTGCCGCCGAAAGGCGTGTTTTTGGCTTTCGAAACCATATCTTCTACATCTATTATATACTCACAGTCGGGGTCTGCAATGGTAATATCTGCCGCAGCCCCTACACTGAGTGTACCTCTGCCGTCGCCTAAAATTTTAGCCGGGTTATAGCTCATTTTTTCAACAAGCCCCGTAGGGGTTAAATATCCGCCGTCCACAAGCTCTGTTTTAGCCAGGGGGAAGGATGTTTCAAGACCTATAATTCCGTTTAAAGCCTGTTGAAATTCGCAGTTCTTTTCGTCAATGTGGTGAGGAGCATGGTCTGTGGAAATAACCTCTATTATGCCGTCTCTCAAGGCTTCCTTTATAGCCTGTCTGTCTGCTTTTGAACGAAGGGGAGGAGCCATTTTGTAGTTTGCGTCATAATCCGTAATGTCCTCGTCGCAAAGTGTGAAATGGTGGGGAGTAGCCTCGGATGTAACCTTAACTCCTCTTTCCTTTGCCTGTTTGATAAGTGTAACAGAACCCTTTGTGCTTATGTGGCAAAGGTGGATAGGGGTGTGAGTGCTTTCCGCCAAAATCATATCACGGGCAACAATAACCTCTTCGCTGTCGTTTGATATTCCGCCAAGCCCCATAAAGGCAGACTGTTCTCCGGCGTTCATCTGACCCTTTCCTGTAAGTGAAGGGTCTTCGCAGTGGTCGAAAATAGGCAGCTTAAACATAGAAGCGTATCTCATAGCGTTTTTCATAAGCGCCGCATTGAGAACGCTTTTTCCGTCCTCCGAAAGGGCGCAGATACCGGCTGAAGCCATTTTGCCTATGTCTGACAGCTCTTCTCCCTGCATACCCTTTGAAATCGAGCCTATTGGCAGTACGTGAACTATGCCTGCTCTCTGGGCTTTAAGCTTTATAAATTCAACTATTATGTCATTGTCGGTGACAGGGTTTGTGTTGGGCATACAGCAGACTGTTGTAAAGCCGCCCATAGCCGCAGCCCTTGAGCCTGTTCTGATAGTTTCCTTTCTTTCAAAGCCGGGCTCTCTGAAGTGAACGTGAAGGTCTATAAGCCCGGGCATAACCCATTTTCCCTCTGCATTAATAACTCTGTCAGCCTGGTTATCGATATTTTCGGAAACCTTTTTAATCTGTCCGTCTTTAACATATATGTCGCAGACCTTATCGATACCGTTAGCCGGGTCGATAACTCTGCCGCCTTTTATAAGTATGCTCATTTAAAACACTCCTTTCTCAAAGGTCAACGTTTGCTTCATATAACAGCTTTAGTATTGCCATTCTTACGGCAACCCCATTCTTAACCTGAATATTTATAACGGAATTTTTTCCGTCAATAACGTCTGTGGAGAACTCAACCCCTCTGTTTACGGGGCCCGGGTGCATAACAAGGGCGTCGGGCTTTGCATATTTAAGAAGCTCTGAGTTTATGCCGTAAAGGGCAGCATATTCTCTTGTGTTGGGGAAGGGCATATTCTTCTGTCTTTCAAACTGAACCCTTAAGCCCATAACAACGTCTGCGTCTGCAATTGCGCCCTTTATGTCGCTTGTTACCTCAACGCCCAAGGCTCTCATATTTCCCGAAATAAGGGTTGAAGGCCCTGCAAGGGTTACCTTAGCCCCTAATTTTACAAGCCCGAAGGCGTTGCTTCTTGCTACTCTTGAATGGCTTATGTCGCCTAAAATAACTACCTTAAGCCCTTTAAAGCCGCCCATATAGTCGAGTATGGTATACATATCCAAAAGAGCCTGTGTAGGGTGTTCGTTTGTTCCGTCGCCGGCGTTTATAACGCACGCCTTTACGTTTCTGGCAAGAACCGCAGCGGCGCCCGTCATACTGTGGCGTATTATCATAAACTTAACGCCCATTTTGTCTATGTTAAGACCTGTGTCTATAAGGCTTTCGCCTTTGTTTACACTGCTTGTGGAAACCCCCAAATCTTGAACTATTCCCCCAAGATATGCCCCTGCAAGCATAAAGGAGGTTTTTGTTCTTGTGGAATTTTCATAAAAAAGGGTTACGATTGAAGCCTTTTTTAATGTGTCGTCTCTTAAATGAGCATAGTCTATTTTCGTTTTCATTTCCTTAGCCGTAGTAAGGATTTCCATAATGTCCTCTCCGCTCAGATCTCTCAGCCCAAGCAGATCCTTTGATTTAAACATATTAACCCCTCCTTGTCGTCGCATCAAACTTCGTTCGTTTGTTATAATATCCTGCAATATTATTATACTGTAGAGTCTGTTGTTCAGCTCTGACGAACTTATACAATCCAATATCAACTATAAAGCTGATTATAAAGCTGATTATAAAGCTGATTGCTGCGTGCTTCGCACTCCCGCAATTCACAGTACTTTTACATTAATAATCCAAAAAAAAAGACAATAAATAAATTGTCCTTAAAATAAATAATTATTAATTGAAATAAAAGAAGAAGCCGTCTCTGCGGATTTTGCCTTTTTCTTATAAAACGCCATACAAATACCCAACATTTTGCTTCCTCCTTTTTTAAATATTGTTATTGTTTTTAAGAAGCGAACCTCTTAAACTTGTCTTGTTCTATCAATAATATCAAATCTCTCATATTTTGTCAAGACAGATAAAACAAATATTAATACATTTTTTCTCAAAGATTTTTGCTTTATTCTGAATGTGTTTGGAATTTTCACCTCGGGAAAACATAAACAGAAAAATTTGACAGCTAAAAAGACTGCCGAAGGTTTAATTTTCAGCAGTCTCTTTTAATTAATCGGTATATGCTATAAGCTCGCACTCTATTTTTGCTCCCTTAGGCAGTGCGCCCACCTCAACAGCAGAGCGTGCCGGGCAGCCGGCTTTGAAATAAAGCTTATAAACCTCATTTACTGCCGAAAAGTCGCCCATATCCGTTAAAAACACTGTAGTTTTAACGGCGTTTTCAAGGCTTAAGCCCCGGCTTTCTAGAACTGCCGAAAGGTTTTTAAAGACCCGGTGAGCCTGTTCTTCAATTGTTTCCCCCGAAATTGCTCCTGTTTCGGGGTCAAGAGGTATCTGACCCGAAACGAAAATGAAACTGCCGGCTTTTACCGCCTGTGAATAAGGCCCGATTGCGGCAGGGGCTTTATCTGTAGAAATAATTTCTTTCATTACTGCTGCTCCTTTGTAAGCTCTTCGAAAATTTCGTGTACTGTAGTCATTTTATTGACCTTGCCTACGTTTGCGCCGCAGAAAATAAGTCCGTTTTCCACATCGCCCCGGACGGCGTCGATGAGAACT